>JBDTXA010000094.1:0-13833 GCA_040006415.1 Rhodanobacter sp. | reverse complement strand
ATCTTCGTGCGCAGCTGGTACGACACCAACGACGATGGCATCGGCGACCTCAACGGAGTTACCTCGAAACTCGACTATCTGAAGTCGCTTGGCGTCAGCGGGATCTGGTTGATGCCGATCAATCCCTCGCCCAGCTACCACGGCTACGACGTCACCGACTACGAGGCGATCAATCCGCAGTTCGGCAGCATGGCCGACTTCGAAAGGATGGTGAGTGAAGCGCACAAGCGCGGAATCAAGGTCATCCTCGACCTGGTGATCAACCACACCAGCAGCGCGCACCCGTGGTTTAAGGCAGCGGCGAATCCGAACGATCCGCACCACGACTGGTATAGCTGGTCGACGTCATCGACCCAACTCACCGTCGCCAGCGCCGCTGGCGACAAGGCCTGGCAGGCGCTGCCGGACGGCCGCCACTACCTGGGCATTTTCTCCCGCGGCATGCCGGACCTCGACTACGACAAGCCTGCCGTTCGCAGGGCGATGGTACATGTCGGGCAGTTCTGGATGCGCAAAGGCGTAGACGGCTTCCGACTGGATGCGGCGCGGCACATCTATCTGAACTTTGCTACTCAGCAAGGTAGCCCCGACGTGCTGCGCAAGAACCTCGCCTGGTGGAACCAGTTCATGCGGGGCGTGCGCTCAGTGAATCCGGACGCCTACGTGGTCGGCGAAGTCACCGAGAAGACACCGGCCGAACTGGCGCCGTGGTTCGGTACCTTGAGCGCGGTGTTCGATTTCCCGCTAGCCACACGCCTGATCGACGCCGCACGCAGCGAGCAAGCCGGCGACCTTACCCGATTTCTGCAGCACGCCAACACCGCGTTCGCCGCGGCCGCCGGTCATCCGGCGGTGGATGCGCCGTTCCTTTCCAACCACGACCAGGACCGTGTGATGAGCCAGCTCGACGGCGATGCGGCGCACATGCGCGTAGCCGCCGCGATGCTGCTCACCCTGCCCGGTCGTCCGTTTATGTATTACGGCGAGGAACTGGGCATGCACGGGGTCAAACCGGACCCAGATATTCGCGAGCCGATGCGCTGGGAGCGCTCCGCTCACGGCATTGGCGAAACCACCTGGAAACAGTCAAGCACCGACGGTGGCCCCGAGGTGTCGGTGCAGGCGGAACTTGCCGATCAGGACTCGCTGCTGCAGCGCTATCTCACCCTGATTCACTGGCGCAAGGAGATCAGTGCGTTGCGCGATGGCGCCATCACGGCCTACCCGCTCGCCGACGCACATGTCGTTGCCTGGCGACTCGATGATGCGACAAGCCATGTGCTGGTGGTGCACAACCTTTCCGGCCAGGCCCGCACGATGGCGCTCGATAGCACCGGCGCGCCGGTCTTCAAGACGCTGCAAAGACAGACCAGCGCGGATGCCACCTTGCTCGGTCGGAATCTCACCTTGCCGCCCTACGCCTCGGTCATCCTGCGCTGAACGCGCAGCCTACTCTTCACGCTCATCGATCCAGGGTTTTCCCATGCATAACCTCCCGCTTCGCCGACTGACCTTCTCCCTTGCCTTTGGCCTGGCCACACCTGCCATGGCCGCAACGACAACTGCCGGGTCGGCACCATTCACGGCGCAGGTGGCCGACGCCACGCTCACGCTCAGCCACGGCAGTGACCGTATCGCGATCGACTTCGTCACGCCAAATACCGTGCGCGTACATGCCATGCCGCAGGGTCGCAGCAGCCTGGCGTCGGTGGTGATCGATCCCGCCGCCAAACAAACTCCGCTGTCCAACGTAAAGACCAGCACCCGCGGCGCCGTCACCACGCTGTCCACGGCGCAAGCGTCGCTGCGCTGGGATGCCGCCAGCGGCAGCCTGCAGCTTGCCAATGCGGCTGGGCAGGTGCTGCTCAGCCAGCACGACCTGGGTGCGCTCATCGATGGCCAACTGGTGCTCGACCATGACCGCAGCGATCCGCTCTACGGCATCGGCGGCTACAACGCCACCGAGGACGCCGCCGCCGGAATGCTGCGCAGCGACAAACAGAAAATCACCGCAGGCGAACAGGGCCATGCAGGTGCGCCGCTAGTGTGGAGCACCACCGGTTACGGCGTATTGGTGGACACGCAGGGCGGCAGCTTCAACCTGGCAGGCGGACACATCACGACCAGCGGGACCTCACGCAAGGACCTCGACTACTACCTGATGGTCGGCTCGCCGAGGCAGATCCTGGCCGATGTCTCCACAATCAGCGGCCACACGCCACTGTTCCCGAAATGGGCGATGGGCTTCACCAACAGCCAGTGGGGCATCGATGAAAAGGAACTGCTGACCATCGTCGATACCTATCGCGCCAAACACATCCCGATCGACAACTTCACCCTCGACTTCGACTGGAAGAACTGGGGCAACGACTGGGGCGAATTCACCTGGAACACCAAAAAATTTCCCGACGGCCCCAGCGGCAAACTCAAGCAGATGCTGGACCAGCGCGGCATCCACCTGACCGGCATCATGAAGCCGCGGGTACACATCAACACGGTCGAGGGTCGTGAGGCAGCCGAGAAAGGCTACTTCCTCGCCGGCAACCAGCCGGCCAAGGATTATTTCTCGGGCAAGATGATCCGCGAGATCGACTTTGCCAATCCGAAGGCGCGCACGTGGTTTTTCGACCACATGAAAGCCGCGTTCAAATCCGGCATCGTCGGCTGGTGGAACGACGAGGCGGACAACGTCGACATCGACACCCAGCACATGGACATGCAGCGCGCCATCTACGACGGCCAGCGCGCCATCTCCAACCAGCGCGTGTGGTCGATCAGCCGCAACTTCTATCTCGGTGCACAGCGTTATGCGTACGGCCTGTGGTCCGGTGATATCCATACCGGCTTCGCCAGCATGGCCGGCCAGCGCGCCCGCATGCTCAGCGCGATCAATGTCGGTGCGATGCAGTGGGGCATGGACACCGGCGGCTTCACCAACGGCACGCCGACCCCGGAAAACTACGCACGCTGGATGGAGTTTGGCGCGTTTGTGCCGGTGTTCCGCGTGCATGGCGATTTCGGCCAGAAGCGCCAGCCATGGGTGTACGGACCGATCGCTGAGAAGGCTGCCACTGCTGCCATACGCCTGCGCTACAGTCTGATCCCCTACATCTACAGCTACGAGGACATTCGCCGCAGCACCGGCGTCGGCCTGGTCCGACCGCTGCTGTTCGACTGGCCCAACGATCCCAAGGTCCGCAATGACGTCAGCAGCTGGATGTTCGGCGAAAGCCTGCTGGTATCGCCGGTGGTGACGCAAGGTGCGACCAGCAAGGACGTCTATTTGCCCGCCGGTCGCTGGACCGAGTGGTTCAGCGGCAAGACCTACCCCGGCGGCCAGACCGCGCACCTGTCAGTGGACGCGAAAAACTGGGACGACATCCCACTGTTCGTACGCGAAGGCGCGATCATTCCCACCCAGCCAGTAATGGACTACGTCGGCCAGCACCCGGTGACCCAAATAGCGGTGGACATGTTCCCCGCCAGTCAGCGCACCACGTTCGACTACTACGATGACGACGGCACCACCTACGACTACGAGCACGGTGCGTATTTCCGCCAGCAACTCTCGGTCGAACGCACGGCTGGCGGGGTGCGGGTAGGTACCGACACAGTGGCTGGCAGCTACCAGCCCGCGCTGAAACTCTATCTGTTCAAGGTGCACGGCGGAGCCGCAGGCATGGTGAGCGACAACGGCAAGGCGCTGCCGCACTTCGACAACCTCGATGCACTCGACACCGCCACCGGCCAGGGCTGGGCCAGCGGCACCGATCGATTCGGTCCAGTGACCTATGTTCGGGTGACGGCAGCCAAGGCGCGCACGCTGGCACTCGCCTATGGGCCACCACGCACGTAAGCCATCAGCGTGCTCATCGAAAACGGAAAGCAAGCTCTGCCTACAGCCGCTCCGACGCGAGCAATCCCATCGCGGTGGCGCTCGACAGTGACAGCAGCACGGTCACCGACTCGCTCACCGGCACGCACTACACGGTGCAGATCGGCCACGTCAGCGTGAGTGTCACGGTGGCTACGGCGCGATCCTTGCGCTGTAGCCGGGCGCTGTAGCCGAACAGGCTTTCCCCTACCGCCGCCCTATGCTCGCGACCGGGTTCGTTCGCGGGTACGGGACGGATGGCACGCAGATGAGGTCGCCCCGATCTGCGTGCCATCGCGGCTCAGTAACCGGCGGCCAGTCCGGCGGGGCGACGCCGATCATTGGCTCCCTCGAGCAGATGGGTCTTCGGGTTGACCAGGATCGCTTCGTCTGCACCCCACGACTTGACCGCCTTGAAGTGGTGGCCCATGCCTTCCAGTTCGTGCTGTGCCGCTGGCGTCAGCAAGCCGGGTTCGGCGAAAACCTGATCGGGTAACCACTGTTCGTGCAGGCGCGGCGCATCGACCGCCTGCTGCATGTTCATGCCGAACTCGGCCACGTTAAGGAAGCTCTCCAGCGTGGTCGAGATGATGGTGGAGCCGCCCGGGCTACCGGTCACCATGAACAGTTTCCCGTCGCGCAGGACGATAGTCGGTGACATGGAACTGAGGGGTCGTTTACCCGGCTCGATCTGGTTGATCTTGCCTTGCACCAGGCCGAAGGTATTGGGTACGCCGGGCTTGGAAGTGAAATCGTCCATCTCGTTATTGAGGAAAAAGCCGGTGTCGCCGGCGATCTGTCCGACACCGAACAGGTAGTTGATGGTGTAGGTCACCGCGACGGCATTGCCGTGCGCGTCGACGACCGAGTAATGGGTGGTGTTGGTGCCCTCGACCGGTCCGAGGCTTCCCTTGATTTCGGACGAAGGCGTAGCTTTGTCCGGATTGATGGTGGCGCGCATCTTCGCCACATGTTCCGGCGACAACAGCTCGTCGATCGGGTTTTTCACAAAGGCCGGGTCACCGAGGTAGGTGTTGCGATCGGCGAAGGCGCGCCGTTCGGCCTCGATCACGTGGTGCACGCTCTTGACCGAGCCGTAGCCCCACTGGGCCAGCGGATACGGCTTGAGGATTTGCAGGATCTGACAGATGGTGGTTCCGCCGGAGCTGGGCGGCGGGTCGGAAACGATGGTGTAGCCGTGATAGTCGCAGCTCAGCGGCGAGCCCCACACTACCGAATAGTCGGCAAAGTCTTTCATCGACAGTATGCCGCCATGCGCCTGACTGGCCTTGACCACCTTGCGGGCGATGCTGCCCTCATAGAACGCCCGCGCCCCACCTTTTTCGATCAGCGCCAGCGTGTGCGCCAGCTGCGGCTGCCGCAGACGATCACCTACCACGTACGGCTTGTCATGGTTGAGAAAGGTCGCCGCTACGTTGGGGTATTTGGCGAAATCCTTGACCCGCTCGTCAAGGATATTGACGTCGCCCTGCCGCAGCACGAAACCGTCGCGGGCCAGCTTGATTGCCGGTGCGATCACCCGCGCCAGACTCATGCTGCCGTACTTCTTCAGCGCGGCATTCATGCCCATCACGGTACCGGGCACGCCCACCCCAAGATACGTGCCGGTACTCCTGCCCGAGACCACATTGCCCTTGGCATCCTGATACATCGCAGGAATGGCTTTCAGCGGCGCCTTCTCGCGAAAGTCGAGGAACACATTCTTGCCTCCAGCCAAGTGCACCACCATGAAGCCGCCGCCGCCGATGTTGCCGCAGCACGGATGCACCACTGACAACGCGTAGCCCACGGCCACGGCAGCATCCACCGCATTGCCTCCCTGCTTGAGAATGTCCACGCCGATCTGGGTGGCCAGGTGTTGCGCGGAAACCACCATGGCGTGCTTGGCCGTGACGGGCGTTGCCTTGGCCAAGGCGGCCATCGTGGTCGGTGTGGCGGTAGCATCGAGCGCCTGCTTGGGAATGTCGTGCCGGGTCGGTGGCGTCTGGGCGGCCCACGCCGCGGGTGTCGCAGCCAGGATGGCGATCGCCGTCCATGCAGTGAATGCGTTGCGCATGATGGTCCTATGTCAATACCGGAGAGAGGAGAGGATGTGCCGTGCGATGCACAGGCAATGGCGCGTCGTACCCGGGAGCGCCCTGCCATGGGCGCTCCCGGGTACGACCGTTCGCGGGCTGATGGGCTTACCAGTGATAGGCAATGGTGCCGTAGTAGTAAGCGCCGCTGAAACCGAACGGCGACGAGCCTGAATAGGGCAGGATGCCATGGTAGTTGTTGGCGTCACTGCTCTTTTCGGGATAGGCGTTGTTGAGGTTGTTGGCGCCCACAGTGAAGGCCCAGTCATCCCAGCTGTAGTTGATCGAGGCGTCGAGCAGGAAACGTGCGCCGTAAGTCTGGTCGCTGCTGGCGGTGGTGCCGAGCGTGGTGAATTGCCCGTAGCGGGTGGCCTGACCGTGGAATTTCCAGTTGCCAACACTCCAGTCGGTGGCCAGGAATGCCTTGGTGCGAGGGCTGCCCTTGGTGATGCGACCTTCCTCGGCCCGGTCGATGATCGGCAGCGTCAGCCCGGCCAATCCAAGTTGTGGCGGATTGGCCGCAATCGAGCGGATGTCGGTCTTGTTGTAGTTCATGCCCCCGGTGAATTTCAGCGACGAGTTCTGCAGTTCCACCGGATAGGTGCTCACCAGATCGACGCCACGGGTGCGCGTGTCGACCGCGTTGGTGAAGAAGCGACCACCACTGACGAACGGAATGCCGACCGAGGTCAGGTAATCCTGCACCGGCGCGCCGACCAGATTGCCGCTGAGAATGACCCTGTGGTCAATGTCGATCTGGTAGGCGTCGAGCGTGGTGTACAGCCCACTGCTCGGCGTCAGCACCAGACCGAAGCTGAAGTTGCGTGACTTTTCAGCCTTCAACGCCTGCGCGCCCAGCGCCTGCGCGGCTGGATCGCTGACCGGGAACGTGCGGATCGTGTAAGGAATCAGGTTGCCGCCGCCATCGGCGACAAAATTGATCGCCGTGCTCGAGTAGTACTCCTGCTGCAGCGACGGTGCGCGGAAGCCGTTGGAAACCGTGCCGCGCAGTGCCACCGTATCGTTGAACGCGTAGCGGCCGGAAAGCTTCGCCGATGTGGTTGCACCAAAGTCGCTGTAGTGCTCATTGCGGACCGCCAGTCCGGCGGACAGCTTGTTGGTCAGGTCACTTTCCAGGTCGACGTAGATCGCCTGGCTGTTGCGCGAGTGCGAACCGGCGTCGCCCGGCTGGTAGCCTGGATAAACCTGGGCGCCGGCACCGGCATAGGAGGCCGCGTCACCGTGCTTGATCTCGAAATTCTCGTGGCGAGACTCCAGACCCCAGGCCACCGTCAGTGGGTTCTGCAGCATTCCGGGATTGAATTCCCTGCTGAAGTCGGCATTGAGCAGGGTTTGCCGATCGGTCAGCGTGCCGATATAGAAGCGGGTGGGCGAGGTGCTGTCCAATGAATAATTGTACGTATCGCTGGTATTGAGCTTCCAGTGGTTGCCGCCGGCATTGGCGCTCAAATCGTAGTTCCAACCCAGCACCTTGCCACGAACGCCGACCACCTCGGAGTCGTCCCGGATGGAGCTGTTTTCGGTGGGCAGAAACCCGTTCGGATAGGTCGCCAAGGCGCCGGGATGGCTGCCGGAATAGGTGGACAGCGAGCGAAAGAAGCCGCCGGCGCTCACGTCCCGCTTGTTGAACAGGCCAAACGCGTAGAGCTGCGCGTTCGGCGTCAGGTCATACTGCAGATTGATCGCACCCTGCTTGGCCTTGATCAGCGGCAGACCGTAGTGGAAGGTGACCTGGCCGAAGGTCGGATCACCCGGGTAGCGATTGTCCGGGCCGGCGCGGTTGGTCGGGTCCTGATGCATTGCGTTGAAACTCAGGTGCACCCAACCCTTCTTGCCCAGCGCGAAGCCACCATCGACGCCGCCCTGCCAGGTGCTGCCGTCGCCCTTGCTGAACTGACCGCCGGTAACGCTGGCCGATCCATGCTGGCTGCCGCCCTTGAGGATGATGTTGATCACGCCCGCGATCGCATCCGAACCGTACTGGGCTGCAGCGCCATCACGCAGCACCTCGACATGGTCGATCGCATTCACCGGAATGGCGTTGATGTCGACCGGCGAGGAACCGCGACCCAGCGAGCCGTTCACGTTGACGATAGCGGTGGTGTGCTGCCGCTTGCCGTTGATCAGCACCAGCGTCTGGTCCGGAGCCAGGCCGCGCAGCTGCGCTGGCTGGATGGCATCGGTGGCGTCGGTCACCGATGGCTGTGGAAAGTTGAACGAGGGCAGCAGCGTACGCAGCGCCGAAGCCAGATCCGGGGCACCGGTACCGACCAGATCCGCCGGGGTCAGCACGTCGATCGGCGACAGCGAGGTGGCCTCGGTGCGATCAAAGGAACGGGTGCCCGTCGTGACCACGACCGCTTGCAGGCTGATCGCATTCTTGCTGTCCTGCTTCTGCGCCGACGACGCTCCGGAAGCCGGTGGGTCGCCTGCCGAATAGATCGTCACCGTCTTTGCATTGAGAAAGCGAGATTTCAGGCCGGTGCCCTTCAACAGTCGTTGCAGGGTCGCTTGCGGTGACAGGCCGGCTGGTGCCCCCTGCGTGCGCATGTTGTCAGCGATTTTGGAGACATACACCAATTGCAGATGTTCATGCTGCGCGAAGGCGCTGAGCGCCTTGTTCAATGGCATCGCCGGGATCACCGTGTCGAATATTGCCGCCTGCTGGAACGGTGCCGCCTTGACGGGACTGGCAAGGCCGCCGCCGGCGAGTGCCGCAAGGCAACATGTGACAAGGATACGTTTACGCATGAATTGACTCCCCTACTGGATAAGACGTTGGTGCCCACACCGTCAGCCAAAGCGGGCTCGATGTGATGCGCTTCCTACTTACGAGTCGAATCGCGCAAAGCCGGGTAATGTTTTTTTCATGTGTTTGTCACATTATGCTGATTCGGCTTCAGTCGCGATGCGGTCCGGTAGTCCGGCCGAGCACAATGACGCGTCGTCCATGCGCTTGCGTATGCACGCCGGGCATGGTGTCGAGAAAGGCGACAAAGGTAGACACATCATGTGCGGCGAACGTGCCGCTGATGGACAACGCGCCGATTCGCCGGTCGTTCACGCTGATCTGCAAATTATTGTAACGGTTGAATTGGGCCGCCACTGCGGCGATCGACTCGTCCTCGAAGACGATCTTGCCCTGGAGCCAGGCCGTTGCCTGCTCCAGCTCGACCGGACCCTGTGACTCGACCAGGCCCGAGGCGGAAATCCGCGCTTGATGCCCGGCTACGAGATCGAGCAAGGGATGGCCCTGAAATCCAGCCGATGGCTGTCGATCGTGATCCGGCCAACCGGCAGTCCGCGACGTCGGAGATAAAGGCCATACCTGCACCTGGCCTTCGGTCACCGTGACGGTGGTAGCGGTGTCCTGCCGGTAGACATCGAACGCCGTGCCGATGTCCTTGATCAGCAGGCGCCCAACGCGCACGCCGAACGGCCGTGCGGGGTCCTTCGCTACCTCGAAGTAGGCCTGGCCGCGAGTGACTTCGACGCGGCGGCTGTTCTTGCTGAAACTGACCACGATCGCAGAATCGGAATTGAGCCGCACGAAGGTATTGTCGGGCAGCTGAAGGCTGCGCTGCTCGCCGTGACTGGTGGCAAAGTCCTGTACCTGAGGACGGGACATGACCCAGCGCAGTCCCAGCACCGTGGCGGTCACCACCAGTGCCAGCATCGCAACCTTGAGCCAGCGCACCAGAGAACCTGCCGCGGCTGGGGACGAGCCGGCGTGGTGCCTGGCGCGGGTTCTGGCGCGGTGATTATGTGGCGAGCGTCTGTCGAAGACGGATTCCCGCGGGGCACCGACGATTGGCACTACCCGATCCATGACGCCGACTTCGTCCAGCAGTTGTTGCAGCGATGTCGTATCCCCCCTTGCAGCTTCGCCGATGTCCGGCGCGAGTCCGGCGATCGCAAGGTACTCGGCGACGTGCACCGGCGAGGCGCGCAGCCAGCGCATGAAGGCTTTCTGCTGCACCGGCTTAAGCGTACCTTCGCGATGCTCCACGTACCATGCCGCAGCCTGTTCCGTAATGAGATCCTGAATTTTCTGCTCCTGAGTATGCATGGCGCCTACTCGTACCGCGCCAGGCTGCGGCGACACAGCGCCAGCGCCTTGACAACATATTTCTTGACCATGTGACTGGACACTTCCAGTTGCACGGCGATTTCCTGGTAGCTCATGCCATCGCGATGCTGCATCAGCATGACTGCCTTGCAGCGCGGCGGCAGACGGTCTATGGCGGCGTGCAGCCGCTGCCGTCGGAATTCGCGCTCGGCTTCGGCCTCGGGCGTGCCCAGAGGGGATTCCAGCTCCGGCAGCATCTGCGTGATGTCCACGCTCTGTCCCCGTCGTTTCTGAAGTACGGCGTGTTCTTTGACCAGATTGGACGCCACGGTGAACAGGTACGCCTCCGGGTTGGCGATGATGCTGTCGTCGCCACCATCAACGCGCAACAGGCGCACGAAGACCTCCTGCGCCAGATCCTGGGCATCCCAACGATCCGCCACTCGGCGCCGGAAAAAGCCGTTGAGCGCGCCCTGATGCGTAACGAACATCCGCGCCCAGAATGGACTTCTGTCGGAACTCATGGACTCCCCCATCGGCCGGCCCCGGTTTCGCGGCCACCTACACTATAAGAGGGTGGCGACGACATGTCGGGTACCGGGAAATCTGGCGGGCTGGGGATTCGTCGGCTGCGGCAAGACCAGCTGACCTCCGAAAAAGGCTGCCGACCGGGAGTTGCAACCCGCAGCAAGGCACACCCGCCGCCCTAAATTCGGCCACGCGGGCGATCGATTGGCAATCCGTTTCAGGCGCGTCATTGGACCTCGCGGGCGCCCTGGAAGAATTTCAAAACTTCCCACTTGAACGTTTGCATGGATCCCCTCCGGACGTGCCGGTTCTGCCTGACAACAGGGAATCCCGATGCTTCATCCACACTTTCCGACATCTGCTCGTCGGCGTGCTTGCGGCGGCGCTGATCGCGGCAACGCTCTGCCGCCAGCCATGACCAGACGCATGTCCACGTTGACGCACGAGCCGATGGACCGATGCCGTCGACCATGAATACGTATGCAATCGCTGGTTGCTGCATTGCGACGCTACTTACTATGCAAAGCTGTCTGCTGTCTTCGCCGGAAACCCTTGCTGCGGTCGCAGTATGCGGCGCCGATGCCACCGTGACATTACAGCTGCTGGAGGATCCATTCCATGACCCGCATGCCCGACATCGCATACCGCGTATTCCAGCCATGCTGAGCCTGCTGCTGGCCGCTACGCTCGCTGCGACCACTCAGACTACGCCACCGTGGCAGGATGGACTCGACTGGCATGGCGTGCATGTGAGCATGCAACGCGATGCCAGGGATGTTTACACGCTGGCCTGGCCGTTCGGACAGCGGGTGATCGAACCGCAGTCGTTGCACACCGACACCGCCAGCCCATTGTTTGACGGGCTGTTTGCGATGGCGCAGGACGATCTGCGCCAGGACTCGGTCACGGCGATTCGGGACGGCGCGTTTGATCACGGCCAGCCGATTCCCTGCCACTGTTTCGAAACCGGCCTGAAGTGGCCCTTCGTGTGGACGCGCGACCTGTCCTACGCGATCGACCTTGGCCTGTGGCGCTTCGACGCGGCACGTGCGCGCAACGGTCTTGCGTTCAAGCTCTCCGATACGCGCGGGCCGCAGGCGTCAAAGGGCCAGCGCCTCGTAATGCAGGACACCGGCTCCGGCGGCAGCTGGCCGATCAGCACCGATCGCGTGGTGTGGTTTCTCGGCGCGCAACACCTGCTTCACGACAAGGCCTTCGCCGCCGATGTCACCAAGGCGCTTGGCGACACGCTGGCCCAGGATCGTCAGTACGCGTTCGATCCGCAGCTCGGCCTGTACCGCGGCGAGACCTCGTTCCTGGACTGGCGTGAACAGACCTACCCGGCATGGACCTTCGACTCGGTCACTTACATTGGCCAGTCGTTCGCGCTGTCCACCAACGTGCTCCACTACCAGGCGCTGAAGATGGCCGCCGATACGGCCGGCAAGCAGGGCGACAGCAACACCGCGGCCGCCTATCGCGCCCAGGCGGACGCACTGAAGGTCGCCATCAATGCGCATTTCTGGCGCGCAGACCGCGGCATGTACATGAGCTACATCGGCGGCGACGGAGCGCCCGTCGATAGCTACGACCTGCTTGGCATCGCGCTGGCGATCACCAGCGGCGTGGCTGACGGCCAGCGCGCCAGTGAGACGCTGGCCAACTATCCGACCTGGCCCGCTGGCAGTCCGGTGATCTGGCCCGAACGCGACGACCAGCCGGTCTATCACAACCGCGCGATCTGGCCCTTCGTCAGCGCCTACGCCCTGCGTGCCGCGCGAGAAGTGAACCAGCCGGACCGCATCGCGCACGAGATCGAGTCGGTGATGCGCGGCGCGGCGCTGTACGGCTCCAACATGGAGAATTACGAGCTGCTCACCCAGAGCCAGCACTTGGACGAGGGCAAGCTCAGCGGACCGGTGGTCAACTCGCCGCGACAGTTGTGGTCGGTGGCCGCGTATTTCGCCGTGGTCACCGAGGGCGTGTTCGGCCTCAACCAGAACGGCAGTGTGCAACCCAAGCTGCCGGCCTCGCTGCTGCCAATGCTGTTCGGCGATCGGACGTCCATTTCGATCACCCTGCCCGAGCGCTCCATCACGCTGAAACTGCCGAAAAATCGCAACGGCAACCTGCTGGTGACCGAGCACACCACCACCAAGGGCACGGCGACCACCGTCCAACTCAAGGCGATCACGGTAAAAGGCGCACCGCTGCGTACCGACGCATCGCTGTATGCACCCAGGGCACCGGCCGCGCCCGCGCTCGTGACCGATGGCGATCACTGGGCGGTGAAGGCGGACGGCAAGGTGCAGCTCTACGTCAACGGCAAGCGCGCGCAGTCGATCGACGGCAGCGGCACGTTGCCACGCGACGGCAAGCTCACCTGCGTCAGCGCAGTGCGCGTCGCTGCGCGCGGACTCGAATCGCTGCACAGCCCCGCAGTGTGCGGTGGCGAGCTGGCTCCGGTCACCGGCCGCTGGCCGCGCAGCTGGAGGGCGCCAAGAGATGGCGCTTTCCGCGTCTCGCTGAACTACACCAACGACCTCGGCCCGATCAACACCGGCATTACCGCGGCGGTGAAGATGCTTTCAATCAGCTGTGATGGCAGCGCCGAACAGACACTGCCGATCGTGATGCCGCATAGCGTGCGCGAGGAACGTTCCACGTACGGCCAGTTTAACGCCAAGGCCGGCGCGACCTGCCATTTCGCGCTGAAGGACGGCTTCAACATGAGCTACCTCAGCCAGTTCGCCCACTACACCGGCGGCGTCGGCGGCATCGACGGCCCGTTAAACAAGGCCGACGTGCATGGGCTGATCATCGCGCCGCTGGGCGCTTCGGATGGCAATACTCCGTGAGGAAGGTCCTCAACGCTCGTCTCGGCGCAAGCAAGAGGTGTTCATCAACGGCTGTCGCCGATCGTCCTCTATCGGAGGGTGGCGAGAGAAAGCGAAAGTGCTGGATGGCCGGCATGCGCCGTTTGAAAGATCATCCTGCGCCGGCAGAGATGACGCCGGATGATCCAGGGTTGATGGATCATCCTGAGCAAAGCGAAATATGCCCGTCATTCCTGCGTAGGCGGGAAGCCAGTGACTTCGATCGAGGCCGGAAAAACACGGCGTCGAATGATCGGCACACGCCTTTGATACTCGCTTCCTGCACTCGCCCCCTTCGTGGGGTGTGCAGAGATGACGAAAAGTTACCCCGGAGTTTGAAGTCACCATGAGCAACGCCAAACCGGAACT
>JBDTXA010000093.1:0-13896 GCA_040006415.1 Rhodanobacter sp. | reverse complement strand
TTGCTCGAGCACGAAGAGCTGACCGTAGCCGAACTCGCTGCGGTGCTGCACCTGGCACAACCACGGGTGTCGACCCATCTGGCCAAACTCAAAGAGGCCGGACTGGTGCGTGATCGGCGTGCCGGCGTTTCCGCCTATTACCGCGCCAACAACGAAGGCGACCAAGCCCAGCACAGTCTGCTGGTATCGCTGCGCGAATCCATCGACGACGCCTTGCTGCGCGAGGACTCGGCGCGCCTGCCTGCCGTGCTGGCCAATCGCGCACGTGAGGCAGGCTGGGCCGACACGGTGGCCGGCGACATGGAGCGACATTACTCGCCAGGGCGAACCTGGGAAACGCTGGCACGCTCACTGCTGCAGTTGCTGGGTACCGGCGACGTGCTGGACATTGCCTCCGGCGACGGCATCACCGCCGAACTGCTGGCACCGCATGCTCACTCCATCGTTTGCATCGACAGCAGCGAACGGGTGGTCGACGCGGCTGCCAAGCGGCTCAAGGCGTTCACCAACGTGAAGGTCAGCCAGGGCGATATGCACGCGCTGGATCTGGGCGAACAGCGGTTTGACCTGGTGCTCATGCTGCATGCGCTCACCTATGCCAGGGATCCGGCGCAGGCCGTGGCGGAAGCGGCGCGACTGCTGCGCCCGGGCGGCCGATTGCTGGCAGTGACATTGGGCAAGCATGACCACGGTGCCGCGGTAGAACCGTTTGACCATAGAAATCTCGGCTTCCGCAGCGAGCAGCTCGACGGCTACGCGCGCGCCGCCGGACTGAACGTAGTCAGCTGCACCCGCTTGAGTCGCGAGCGCAAGGCACCCCATTTTGAAGTGATCAGTCTGCTGGCCGGAAAGCCGGCATGAGTTCGATCCCACCGTTTCACGAGGAAGCCCGATGAGTACCCTGCCCTGGATTCACCCCGACCGCGTCGCGCTGCTGGAACAGGCGCTGAGTGAGCGCATCCTGATTCTCGACGGCGGCATGGGCACCATGCTGCAAGGGCACGAACTGGACGAAGGCGGCTTTCGCGGCGACCGTTTCGAGCATGGCCATGATGGTCATGCTCACGCCCCCGGCACCGTCTGCGATCTAAAGGGAAACAACGATCTGCTGACGCTTACCCAGCCCGGCATCATCCGCGGCGTGCACCAGGCCTACCTTAAAGCCGGGGCCGATCTGGTCGAGACCAACACCTTCAACGCCACGCGCATCAGCCAGGCCGATTACAAGTTGCAGCACCTCGCCTACGAACTGAATCTCGAAGGCGCGAAACTGGCGCGGTCCGCCTGCGACGCGATGACGGAAAAGACGCCGGAAAAGCCGCGATTCGTCATCGGCGTGCTTGGCCCGACCAGCCGCACGGCCTCGCTGTCGCCGGACGTGAACGACCCCGGCTTTCGCAATGTGACGTTCGAGGAACTGGCGGAAAACTACACCGAATCCACCAAAGGCCTGATCGACGGTGGCGCCGACGTGATCATGGTCGAAACCATCTTCGACACACTCAACGCCAAGGCAGCACTTTATGCCTTGAGCGAACTGTTTCATCAGCGTGGTGCACGCATGCCGGTGATGATCTCCGGCACCATCACCGATCGATCCGGCCGCACCCTGTCGGGCCAGACGGCCGAAGCTTTCTACTATTCCGTGCGTCATGCCCGCCCGCTGTCGGTCGGCTTCAACTGCGCACTCGGTGCCGATGATCTGCGTCCGCACATCCAGACACTGTCCAGCATCGCCGACAGCTACGTCAGCACACATCCCAATGCCGGACTGCCGAACGCGTTCGGCGAATACGACGAGTCGCCTGAGCACATGGCCAGTGTGATCGGCGGTTTTGCTCGCGACGGCCTTCTGAATCTGGTCGGCGGTTGTTGTGGCACCACGCCCGCGCATATCAGCGCGATTGCGGAAGCGGTGCGCGATTGTGCGCCGAGAGTGTCGCCTGTACGCGACGCGGAGGCAGCATGAACGCGCCTTCGCTCCTCCCCCTGCTGGCAGGGAGAGGCTGCCGACCGAAAGGAAGTCCTTCAGGTGAGGGGGTTACGCTCTTGCCGTACTTCTCGGAAGCCGAATCAAAAGCGTCACCCCTCCCCAACCCTCCCCTGCAAGCAGGACAGGGAGCAATAGCTTCAGCAACTGCACGGTGTCCCCACTCATGAGCACCCGTCATACCCGCTTGTCCGGTCTCGAACCGCTGATCATCACGCCTGATCTCCTGTTCATCAACGTGGGCGAGCGCACCAATGTCACCGGCTCCGCTCAGTTCAAGAAATTGATCAAGGAAGACCGCTACGACGAGGCGGTTGTTGTCGCTCGCCAGCAGGTCGAGAACGGTGCCCAGATCATCGACATCAACATGGACGAAGGACTGATCGACTCCGAGGCGGCGATGACGCGCTTCGTCAATCTGATTTCGTCCGAACCGGATATCGCCCGCGTGCCGTTCATGATCGACTCCTCGAAGTGGACGGTGATCGAGGCGGGGCTGCGTTGCCTGCAAGGCAAGGGCATCGTCAACTCGATCTCGATGAAGGAAGGCGAGGCGCAGTTCCTGGAACACGCACGCAAGGTGCAGCAGTATGGCGCCGCCGCGGTGGTGATGGCCTTCGACGAAAAGGGCCAGGCCGACACCTGCGAACGCAAGGTGGAAATCTGTTCACGGGCGCACGAACTGCTCACGAAAAAGCTGGGCTTCGCGCCTGAAGACATCATCTTCGACCCCAACATCTTTGCCATCGCCACCGGCATCGAGGAACACAACAACTATGCCGTGGACTTCATCGAAGCCACCCGCGAACTAAAGAAGCGCTTTCCCGACTGCCATATCTCCGGCGGCGTCTCCAATGTCTCGTTCTCGTTCCGTGGCAACAACATCGTGCGCGAGGCGATCCACTCGGTATTCCTGTACCACGCGATCAGGGCCGGCATGGACATGGGCATCGTCAACGCTGGCGCGCTGACGATCATGGACGACATCGATCCGCCGCTGCGCGAGCGCGTCGAGGACGTGGTGCTCAACCGCCGCGATGATGCCACCGAGCGGCTGCTGGAAATTGCCGACAACTACAAAGGAAAACGCGGCGCTGCCGTGGTCGAGACTTTGGCCTGGCGCGAAACCGATGTCCGCAAACGGCTAAGCCATGCGCTGGTCCACGGCATCGACCAATACGTGGTCGAGGACACCGAGGAAGCGCGTCAGCTTTCCACGCGACCGCTGGACGTGATCGAAGGCCCGTTGATGGACGGCATGAATGTGGTCGGCGACCTGTTCGGCGCCGGCAAGATGTTTCTGCCCCAAGTGGTGAAGTCCGCCCGCGTGATGAAGAAGGCGGTGGCCTATCTGCTGCCTTACATCGAGGAAGAGAAGCTGCGCACCGGCGATACCGGCAAGAACAACGGCAAGATCGTCATGGCCACGGTCAAGGGCGACGTACACGACATCGGCAAGAACATCGTCGGCGTGGTGCTCCGCTGCAACAACTTCGAGGTGATCGATCTTGGCGTGATGGTTCCGGCGCAGAAGATCCTGGAAACCGCCATCGCGGAGAAAGCCGACATGATCGGCCTCTCAGGCCTGATCACGCCGTCGCTGGAGGAAATGAGCCAGGTGGCGCGCGAGATGCAGCGCCAGAATTTCCATATCCCGTTACTTATCGGCGGTGCAACCACCTCCCGCGCGCACACGGCACTGAAGATCGAGCCGCACTACAAGGCCGGCACGGTATGGGTAAAGGACGCCTCGCGTGCGGTCGGCGTGGCCCAATCCCTGGTCAGCAAGGATTTGGTCGAGGCCTTCCTGGCCAAGGTACGCGAGGACTACTCCGAGGTACGCGAGCGGCACAAGAATCGGGGTCCGGGGAAATCGCTGGTCACGCTGGAAAAAGCACGTGCGCAGGCTTTCCACTGCGACTGGGCGGACTACGAGCCGCCACAGCCGAACCAGCCCGGCGTTACCGTATTCGACGAGTACGACCTCGCCACATTGCGTCCGTACATCGACTGGACGCCCTTCTTCCAGGCATGGGAGCTGGCCGGCAAATATCCTGCCATCCTCACCGATGACGTCGTCGGTACCCAGGCTACCGAACTGTTCCGCGATGCGCAGGCGATGCTCGACAAGATCGTCGCCGAAAAATGGCTGAGCGCACGCGCTGTGATCGGCCTGTGGCGGGCCGCCAACGTCGGCGATGACGTGGAGGTTTATGCCGACGACTGGGACAGCGAACCGCTGGCCACCCTACACAGCCTGCGCCAGCAGGCAGACAAGCCGGTCGAACGGCCCGACTTTTGCCTTGCCGATTTCGTGGCTCCCAAAACCGCGCGCAGGAAGGACTGGATCGGAGGCTTTGCGGTCACCGCAGGCGTGGGTATCGAAGCGCATCTGACCCGGTTCGAGGCCGACTACGACGACTACTCCTCGATCCTGCTCAAGGCGCTGGCCGACCGACTCGCTGAAGCCTTTGCCGAACACCTGCACGAACGCGTGCGCAAGGAGTTCTGGGGTTTCGTGCCGGAGGAGTCACTGGACAACGAGCAGTTGGTTGCTGAAGGCTATCGAGGGATTCGACCGGCGCCGGGCTACCCGGCCTGCCCCGATCACACCGAGAAAACCATCCTGTTCGAGCTGCTCGATGTCACTCGCAACACCGGCATCGAGCTTACCGAAGGGTTTGCGATGTTTCCCACCGCGGCCGTGTCGGGCTGGTACTACTCGCATCCGCAAAGCCAGTATTTCGTGGTGGGCCGATTGCGCAAGGACCAGATCGAGGCCTATGCCAAACGCAAGGGCTGGTCGATGACGGAAGCTGAGCGCTGGCTCGCGTCTAACCTCGACTACGATCCGGAATAGCCGTCAAAGCGTCCCGCGCTCAGGTCGTCGCGTCACCGGTCATGCTGTTTTTGTGGTGACGCAAGTGCACGAACAGATTGTAAACCGACACGAATACCGGGAAAAAATTCGACAAAATGCCGACCGAATCGTTCTTGCCGAAGATGAAATAGGCAAGAAGCAGAATGCTGCCGAAGACCGACAGCCACCAGAACGCCAGCGGCATCACCACCCGCTTGTACTTGCGGGTGTAATACAGCTGCACAAACCAGCGACTGGTAAACATCAGGGTTCCGGCAAAGCCCACCATTTTCCACGGCGTCAGCTCAAACTGCTGCAGCGCGGCAAAAACATGGCCCATAGGGGCACTGAGAAAAACCATGGAGACACCCTGCCGTTGATACGAAAACGGCATTCTATCAAGGCGCGTCGCCATTCCTTCCCCGTTCGCGCCAATTTCCTCGCGCCTTGCAGGCATTGACCCGCCCCCAGAACCACCCTAGAATTGCGCGCTGACTTCGGGCGATTAGCTCAGCGGTAGAGCACTGCCTTCACACGGCAGGTGTCGCAAGTTCGATCCTTGCATCGCCCACCACCGAATGCATGAAAAAGGCCACCCTCGCGGTGGCCTTTTTTTTTTCCAGCGAGCACCCGGTTTAGCCGACGGAGAACCTCTCGCCGTGTTTCTTCTCGTGAGCGATCAGGTACGAATCGAAAAAATCCTGATCGGTAGCCGATTCGGCGTCAAGATCAGCGAGCACGTCCTTGTCCATGCCGCGCCGCAGCTCTTCCATGTCGAAACTCTGCCCATCGTAAGTAATTTTTCCCATCGCACTCTCCAGACTGGTTCGGGTGACGAACGATCATGCCGGAAATCTTGTTAAACCGACATGTTGATTGTGTCGATCGGCATGTCAGAAGGTTCCAACTGAGTCCAACCACGCTCGGCGATGACCGAACTTCTGTACTTCCTTGTTACACGAGACCGTCACGTCCGCTTAGCTGTCCGTTCGCTTTCATGAGGGAAAGTCGAACCTACGTTTATCAAGGGGAGTCATCCAAATGCACGCACGCAACCTCGCTCGCATCCTTGTCGGTGGCATGTCCGCATGCCTTACCTGTGCGGTACTGGCTCAGGCCGTCAGTGGAACGCCTTCGACAGCCAGCAAAGACGACGTCAACTTCGTGAAGCGCGCCGCTGCCGATGGGGTGGCCGAAGTCAAGCTGGCACAGCTTGCCTTGGACAAATCTTCCAATGCCGGCGTCAAGACCCTGGCCCAGCGAATCGTCCGCGATCACAGTAAAGCCAACGATGAACTGCGCACCCTTGCCGAAGGCAAGCAGATCATGCTTCCTCCGCCCCCGGACGTTGACACTGAACTTGCCGGTTTCGAGCACGAGGACGGAGCGAAGTTCGACCAGGCCTGGGCCGACCTTATCGTCAAGAATCATCAGAAAGCGCTGGCGATGTTTTCGACGGAAAAGCACCAGGCACAGGATCCCGACGTGCGAAATTTTACCAACGAAACCCTGCCCGTCCTGAACAACCATCTGGAGATGGCGCGGCAACTTCAGGACGCACTCGCCCTGCCCCATGCCCGCGACAACGCGATGGGAAACCACACGCCAATGGGTGAGAGTGCTTTCGATCACGTCGCCAGTCCTGCGAGTGCCGCTTCTGTCGCTCCGGCACCGGCTACCAGCGTGGGCGGCAAACCCGAATGAACGCCACCCTCCATCAGCGTTGCACTCATCAGTCGTGCTCCTGCACTGTCCCGCCCGGCGAAGCCTATTGCTCAGAAGCGTGTCGTAAACGGGTGGAAACGCCTCTATCCGACCAGACCGAAGGCTGTCCTTGCGGACATGTCGAATGCCTCCCCTCCCCGGCCAAACCCTCGCAAGAATCCTGATTCTTGGGCTGATAACCGGCAACCAAAATCCATTGCCGGGACTGCGTACAGCACCGGGTGTGAATGATCCTCACAAGGAACTCGACAAAAAAATTGTCGAGTGACTCGGCTGGTCAGGTAGCGTCCGACGGTGAATGACCAGTGCCGACATGTCCTTCAACCGCGGCCCGATCAGCATTGGTGGGCTGGATATCTGCTTCAACCCTTTTTTCGGAGGTGTGCCCTTGCGCCGAATCTCTGGCAGGCTTCCCGATGACGTCTTTGCCGTGATCCGCATGTTCTACAAGCCGCTTAGACTCGTTCGCTACGCTGTCCGGTAACAACGAACCCAATCCACCTTTTGCCTGAGCATCGCGCTGTCGTCTCTGGTCTTGCGTCAGCTGCTCCGCACCCGTGCGCGTGTCATGACTGTTCTGCGTATCTTCGGCGCCGAACTGCGGGATGTTGGTATTGCCCATGATGGCCTCCTAAACGGTTTGTCAAGACCCACCGGAGCAGTCTGATCCTCACTCCGTTCAACGCCTGTGGGAACTGCGCGACGATCAGCTCAGCGCAGTCGGCGACTCGAACGGCAACGGCGTAGCATCGACAGACTGCAACGCAATATCCGCGCTGGCAAGCGTCTGTTCGTCACCGTCTATCACCACTAGTACGCGACCGGCAGAAACCTCTTTCTCGAACTTCCGCCGCACCGGATCTGGCTCCGCCGTGCCGGTGAGCATGCCTGACCAGCCACCGACGGCCGCGCCGGCGAGCGCCATTGCGGCGGCACCAATCAAGGTCAGGCCCAAGGTAGGGACCGCCATTGCAGCGAGCCCGAAGACAAGGCCGCTGCCTCCGCCCAACGCAAGCCCCTTGAGTCCGCCACGGCTGAAATCACCGCCGGTTTCCTGCAGCCCATCGGGGATCGATTCGTTCTCGATCGCGTGGCTGGCAATCAGCGAAATGTCATCATCGAAGATGCCCGCTTGACGCAGCGCATTGACAGCGACTTCCGCAGTGGCGACATCCCGAGTGCTGAACACGTGGCGGTTTTTCATGTCATTTCCCTTGTCTTGGTCACTCTTCATATTTACGCCAGGATAGTGACCGGCATGTGAGGGAAAAAACTCCTTGCGCATAGGGTTGGGGGAGGACTTTCCGCATCCGGATGGACGTCATGTCTCACGTTTTTCGTGCAATGGACATGGACGAATTCGTGCCGCGACCGTCACGTTTGATGCCCTTAACTTGGCCCGTGACGAACGACAGACCTCCCTTTCTCGTCTCATATAACGGAGAAAATCTTCATGAGCAACGATCACGACATCAAGACCCTGAATAACCTGATCGAAACCACATTGGACAGCGCGGAAGGCTATGCCGAGGCTGCCAAGGACACTAAGAACACGCAGCTCAACAGCCTGTTTGTGTCACGTTCGACGGAGCGCCGCGCAGCCGCCGGAAAACTGCAGCAGGGCGTCCGTTCACTTGGCGGCGACCCGGAAGATGACGGCACCGTGCTTGCATCCGCCCATCGCATGTTTGTGAACCTTCGCGCCAGCGTCACTTCGAACGACAATAAAGCTGTAGTCGACGAAGTGGAACGCGGTGAGGACCACATCAAGGCGAAGTTTGAGAACGCGATGAAAGATTCCGACGTGTCTCCAGCGACCATCTCACTGATCACCGATGTCTATACCTCCGTACGCAGCGGCCACGATCAGATGCGTGACATCAAGAAATCGATGCACGCCGCGGACTGATTGCCGGTTTGAACGCAGCCAGGGGCGTACACGAGAGTGTGCGTCCCTTTTTACTTAAAACTACGGGCATCTGCACACGAGTGAGTCACCAGGTCCGGGGAAAGAATCCGAAGTGCGAGGCCTACGCGTTCGCCCTTGGCACGCCCATGTATATAGAGCTGCGCCTTCATGGAGCTGGGCATTCAACGAACCGGTCATAAACAGGGTTGAACATAACGGCGATTCCAACAAAGTCCTGCGAACATGAGGGTTGCGGCTGCAAAATCGAGAACTACCAGAGCTACTGCAGTGAACAGTGCGATCATCATCAAACAGACGACGACGGTAAATGCGCCTGCGGTCATTCTGACTGCGTGGTGGAAGCGGTGCTCAGGTGGAACGATCGAGAACGCGGCACATGATCAGAACGCAGCGAGGCATGAGCCACGCGGCGCGTTGTAAGAGCACCTCGCTAACTTGAGCCCAACGCCGAAGCGCAGGCACCGGACTTCAGGCAGCAATCCCCAGTGCATCGAGTAGGGCATCAACAAACGCCGGGATGTCCGCCGGTTTGCGGCTGGTGATCAGCTGACCGTCGCAAACCACTTCGCTATCCTGCCAGTGGGCGCCTGCATTGTTCAGGTCATTCTTCAGCGACGGCCAGGAAGTGATCTTGCGGCCCTCAACCAGACCCGCGTCTATCAGCGTCCAGGGGCCGTGGCAGATTGCCGCGATCGGCTTGCCGGACGCACCGAAGGATTTTATCAAGGCAATGGCTTGCGGCTCGAGCCGCAATTTGTCCGGGTTCATCACGCCACCGGGAAGCACTAGCGCGCCGTAATCGCTCTCCCTGGCGTCATCGACGAGGATGTCGACTGAAACCGAATCACCCCAGTCCTTTTTATCCCAACCCTTGATCTCGCGGGCGTCACCTGGCGCGATCACATCTACTTTTAGACCCGCCTGCTCGAGCAATCGCTTGGGCTCGGTCAACTCGGACTGCTCAAAACCGTCAGTAGCCAAAATGGCGATCCGGCAATTGGCTGCATTATTTGAAGTGGTGGTCGATGTGTTCATGGACTGCTCCGATGGGGGAGCTGGGATCATCGGTCACCGGACATGCAGCAAGCGTCACTTCGCCGTGATTGCTCCGTGAGAGATAAACGCAGCGCGAGCTGATCAGCCCTCGCAACCTCTCGCCCGCTGCTGCAGCAGTTCCCGCTCGCGCAGGTTCTGGGTGAGTGCTGCAGCACGCATGAACTCAACCCGCGCCTCTTCAAGGCGATCGAGTTTGGCCAGCAAGTCGCCTCGAACGGTTGGCAGAAGGTGGTAGTTGGTCAGAGCAGGCTCGGTCATCAGCGCGTCGACCAGCACCAGCCCTGCGGCGGGGCCTGACGCCATCGACACCGCGACAGCCCGGTTCAATGCCACCACCGGAGAAGGCGAGACCTGCAGCAGCGCGAAGTACAAAGCGGCGATGCGTTGCCAGTCCGTATCCTCCGCCGTCCTGGCGCGCACATGACAGGCGGCAATGGCTGCCTGCAGGGCGTAGGGACCGAAGGCGCCGCCCAGTCGTTCGGCCTGTTCCAGGCAGGCAAGGCCGCGGCGAATCAGCAACTGATCCCAGCGCCCACGGTTCTGGTCGAGCAGCAGTATCGGCTCGCCCACTTCGTTCGTCCGCGCATGCGCGCGTGAGGCCTGGATCTCCATCAGCGCCAACAGTCCGTGCACTTCCGGCTCACGCGGCACCAGACCCACCAGCACCCGGCCCAGCCGCATGGCTTCCTCGCACAGCGCTGGCCGCATCCAGTCTTCGCCGGCAGTCGCGGAATAGCCTTCGTTGAAGATGAGATAGATGACGCCCAGTACCGACGACAAACGCTCGGCCAACTCGTCACCGCGCGGCACCTCATAAGGCACATCGGCCTTGGCGAGACTGCGCTTGGCGCGCACGATGCGCTGCGCGATGGTCGAATCGGAAACCAGAAAAGCCCGGGCAATCTCTTCAGTGCTCAACCCGCCAAGCAAACGCAGGGTCAGCGCCACCCGCGATTCGAGCGACAGCACCGGATGACAGGCAACGAACATCAGCCGCAGCAAGTCGTCGCCCACCGGGTCATCAAGAGCGGTTTCGGCGGCGGACACCTGTTGCTCCTGCTCGGCTTCGAGCTCGTGCATCAACTGGACGTGCTTGCGCTCGAGCAGCTTGCTGCGACGCAGCCGGTCGATGGCGCGGCGCTTGGCCGTCGTCATCAGCCACGCGCCCGGATTGTCCGGCACGCCCGAGCGCGGCCACTGCTCCAGCGCGATCACCAGCGCATCCTGCGCCAGCTCCTCGGCCAGCCCGACATCGCGCAACATGCGCGCGAGGCTGGCGATCAACCGGGCTGATTCGATGCGCCATACCGCGTCGATCGCGCGATGGGTTTCAGAGGTACTCATGGCGACCGATCACACCACCTGCCTCGCCGCCACGCAAGACCTCGCCGCGCTTACGACTGCTTGCCGCCATTGACCATCCACGACACGCCGAAACGGTCCACCAGCATGCCGAAACGCTCGGACCAGAAGGTGGCTTCGAACGGCATCTCCACGTCGCCACCGTCCGCCAGCTCATCGAAGATGCGCTGAGCCTCGGCCGCGTCGTCAAGGCGGATCGACACGAAACAGCCCCGGATGCCGTCGTACGGCCGGTCGGGGTGGCAATCCGAACCCATCAGCACGTGGTCGCCCAGTTCAAGCTGCACGTTCATCACCAGCTTGCGCGTGGCCTCCGGCATGCTTTCGGCATCCGGCAGGTCACCGAAGCGCGCCATCCGGATGATCTTGCCCCGCAGGCACTGCGCGTAGAAAGTGAAGGCTTCTTCGGCGTTGTTGGAGAAAATCAGATAAGTGCTCAATTGCATGATGGTTTCCTCGATGGGTTGAATTGCGCTTGGCCAAACGACCTCAGGTCCGGGCAGCCATGTCTGCACGCAGACGCTCTTCCTGCTCGCGCAGCTCGGGCGTCAACTCCTCGCCGAAATCCGCCGCTTCAAACACCGGCCGAATCTCGATCTCGCACTCGCCCTCCATCGGCGGCGGACAACGCCGGACCCACGCAATCGCCTCGTCCATCGACTTCACCTGCCACAGCCAGAACCCCGCCACCAACTCCTTCGTCTCCGCAAACGGCCCGTCGACCACCTGCCGCTGGGTGCCGGAAAAACGCACACGCGCGCCGGCCGAACTGGGCTTGAGGCCTTCGCCAGCCAGCATCACGCCAGCCTCTACCAGCTCCTGATTGAACTTGCCCATCGCCGTCAGCAACGCCTCGCTGGGCATCACGCCCGCTTCGGAATCAGCCGTGGCCTTCACCATCACCATGCATCGCATCGTCATCTCTCCGGTTGTCTGATGAAGAGTGGCGACTGCGTCGTCCGCAGCGCCGGTTTCATGGAGGCGACGAATGGGGGATGGGCGGATCGACATGGCGAATGATTTTCTCTCTGTCGGAAATCCGCACGGGAGCGACGTTGCGCCTCGCGCTCCAGGCGCCGGCTCGACTGCACACGATTGAGGTGCCCGTAGATGTAGATCTTCGGAAGCGTGGCCGGATGGTAACCCGGGCGACCAAAGGCATGTGGGATTACCCGGTCAAAGGCGAAGGTGGCCAAATCGAGGTTGTCGACGAAGACGTCCCCCACCCGCACGGGGTAGTCTTCCGTTACATGCACGTCGAGTCGCTCGGGAAGAAGAGTGCCCTGCAAGCGGTCTTCACCTTCAACAAAACGGACCATTGTCCATTTCAGACGTTTTCACCGGGTGCAGGATCTCCGACGATCTTGGCCGCGATCGCTTGGAGAGAGGCCATGCGGCGGCGCAGAGTTTGCCCAGAGTGCCCAGGCAAATTCCGTCGAGCGACATCCCCGTCGAACGGCGTAGATAAATAAGAAGGGCGCCACGATGGGCGCCCTCTTTACTTGCTTACAATGCGACCCTTAAACCGGCGGTTACTGCATAGTCCGATCGTCGTTGGCCAACCTCGGAAGTAAGGCCGCCATACAGATACACATGCCGGTCGAGCAACAGCGTGCCGTTGGCATTGAATTGCACGAAACCACGGCCGGCATTGGGCGTACGTATCGCCATCGTCTGCCCACCCAGCGCCACGTTCAATTGCGGCGCCGCCAGACCGCCCTGATCGACACCCAGTGCAGCGCCGACCCGATAGGTCACCGACGTCGCAAACGGGTCTTGTGACCTGGAACCGCCGGTGATGCCGGTCAAAAAGCGGGTGCCGCTCTGCGCGTAATCGGCAGACGTGAGCGCCGAGGCCGACTCGCCGGTTTCGGTGAACGCATCGCGGCGGACACGCTGCCAAGTCGCCCGGGCAAACGGCTCGATCACCGAGCCGGTGAGCTCGAACGGCATCCGCAGGCCGAGGCTGGCGGTCAGGTCGTGGCCGTTGGTCTGCGAACCGAGGGTCGCGGCAAAACCGAGTGGATCGGCGCGACGCGTCGTCCATCGATCCGAGCTGGAAGCCGCCACGCCATCGAGCAACACGCGGCCCAGAGCCTGCTCGCCATAGACAAAGACGCTGTCACCGTTGATCCCGCCGCTGCCATTGGCGGCGATCATGTGGGATTCTGCGTGCGACGCGCCCAGGCCCAGCCAGGCATTGCTGGAGCGGAACAGATCCGCGCCCAGCGTGATCGCGCTGCCGCTTGAGTTGAATCCAGAGCCTTGCGAATCGGATACCTCGCGACGACCGCCCTGGGAAAGATTCACCCACACGCGGTTGCCATGCGAGACATCTGAACCCGCCACCCGGTCGCTGGCCAGATGATCGGCGACCTCCTCCTGTAGCGCGAGGTCACGGCCGTGAACGGCCGCGATCAGGTCCACATGCACTTCGCCCGACAACGCCTTGAGGGTCGGAGCGATCTGGCTTTCGGCCAGACCCGCGACGGCATACAGCAATTCGCTTTGTCGCGACGCGGCGGCGCCCGAATCCTGCACGGCAATCACACCGTCCAGCGCCGTACCCGCTTGTTGGGCATTGCCATTGGAGCCCTTTGCAAAAACTGCGTACGAGGTGGGCGTGACACGCAAGTCGATGCTGTGGCTGCCCAACACGTCGTAGAACGCCTGCAGCCGCGTGTTCGCCGCGAGGCCCGCGGCAGGCTGAGCGAGTTGGTCGAATCGACCTTTGATGCCGCCTTCAGCGGTGACGATGCGGAAGGTCTCACCCAGGCTCGGGGTAAACGCGTTCGACGCATTGCCGGTGATGCCTCGCAGCAGCGGCTGCAGCGTTCCGGCCGCAACAAACGTGTGGTCCTGTCCGATCACGAGCAAGCGCGAATAGTTACCGCCACCGGTACCGATACCGACGCCGTCGATATCGGATTGGAACGTGCTGCCGGTATGCATCGTCACTGTGCCATCCACGGT
>JBDTXA010000092.1:0-13903 GCA_040006415.1 Rhodanobacter sp. | reverse complement strand
CTGTCTTCTCACTTCTCTTCACTCACTCCCCGCTCTTCAGCGCATCGGCGGAAGCCCACCCATGTCGCCGCCCATGCCCTTCATGGCGCCACGCATCTGCCGCATCAGACCCTTGCTGCCGCCGCGGCCCAGTTTGGACATCATTTTTTCCATCTGCATGTACTGCTTGAGCAGCCGATTGACGTCGGCCGGCTCCGTGCCCGAACCGCGAGCCACGCGCGCCCGACGCGAGCCCTTCAAAAGATCCGGATGACGACGCTCTTTCTTGGTCATCGAGTTGATGATGGCGACCATCTTGTTCATCTCGCCATCGTTCACCCTGGATTTGACGCTATCCGGCAAGCCGGACACGCCGGGCAGCTTGTCCATCAACCCGGCAAGGCCGCCCATGTTGCCCATCTGCTCGAGCTGATCCTTCATGTCGTTCAGGTCGAAGCGTTTGCCCTTCATCACCTTGGTCGCGAGCTTCTGCGCCTTGTCCTGATCGACCTTGCGCTCCACCTCCTCGACCAGCGACAGCACGTCGCCCATGCCGAGAATGCGCTGGGCCAGACGATCGGGGTGGAATGGCTCTAGTGCGTCGGTCTTCTCGCCCGCACCCAGGAACTTGATTGGCTTGCCGGTGACATAGCGCACGGAAAGCGCCGCGCCGCCGCGGGCATCGCCATCGGTCTTGGTCAGGATCACCCCGGTCAGCGGCAGTGCCTCGTTGAAGGCCTTGGCCGTATTGGCGGCATCCTGTCCCGTCATGGAATCGACCACGAACAGAGTCTCGATCGGGGTGATCGCGGCATGCAACGCCTTGATCTCGTCCATCATCGCTTCGTCGACATGCAGGCGACCGGCGGTATCCACCAGCAACACGTCAACCACTTCCCGCCTCGCCGCCGCCAGCGCCGCCTTCGCGATGGCGACCGGGTCCTGGCCTGCCTCGGACGGGAAGAACTTCACCCCGACCTGCTCGGCCAGCGTCCGCAGTTGCTCGATCGCCGCCGGACGGTAGACGTCGCAGCTGACGACCATCACCTTTTTCTTTTTGCGCTCGGTCAGCAGGCGCGCCAGCTTGGCCACAGTAGTGGTTTTACCGGCACCCTGGAGTCCAGCCATCAGCACCACGGCGGGTGGCTGCTGGGCCAGATTGAGTTCGGTGTTGGCGCTGCCCATGACCAGGGTCAGTTCGTCACTGACCACCTTGATCAATGCCTGGCCGGGGGAAAGGCTCTTGACGACTTCCTGGCCGACCGCTCGAACCTTGATCCGCTGGACCAGAGCCTGCACCACCGGCAGTGCCACATCCGCTTCGAGAAGCGCGATACGAACTTCTCGCAGCGCTTCGCGGATATTTTCCTCGGTCAGGCGACCGCGACCGCGTAGCCGATTGACGGTGGTGGAGAGACGTTGACTGAGAGATTCGAACATGACGGAACCGGCAAACAGGAAAGACCCTGATTATAGCGGACGCCGTGACCGCCTTTGCATGGATGCCGGCAGGAGGCTGTGCGACACTTCGCGGCTAT
This sequence comes from Rhodanobacter sp., assembly GCA_040006415.1. Taxonomy (GTDB): domain Bacteria; phylum Pseudomonadota; class Gammaproteobacteria; order Xanthomonadales; family Rhodanobacteraceae; genus Rhodanobacter. Next base: position 12,386 of record JBDTXA010000092.1, on the reverse strand, counting down.
GGTCCTTCATGTGCTTGCCGCGCTCGCTATCGTGCTTTACCTCGCCGCTGCCGGCGGGCTGGCCCGGCCGTTGCTGAGCGGCGGCAAACCACTTAACCGGCTGGCCCTGAGCCTGGCCGGCGCTGCCGTAGTGATTCATGCAGGCCTCTTGTTAGGCATGCACCGCGGCGCGCTGGACCTGCATTTTTTTGCCGCACTGTCGCTAGTGGCCTTCGTGGTGTCAGCGCTCACCCTACTGGTAAATGCCTCGCGCCCCGTCGCAGCACTGGGAGTGATCGTCTTTCCGCTGGCCGCCTTGCTGGTTGCGGTCGACAGCTTCCTTGCACCACCCACGCTGCCGCACGCGATGGACTGGCAAATCAAACTGCACGTCACCATCGCCCTGATCGCTTTTGGCGTGCTGTCGATCGCTGCCGTGCTCGCGATCCTGCTCGCCGTGCAGGAACGCGCCTTGCGCCTGCGCCAATTCGGACCCTGGTTGCGCGCCCTGCCCCCGCTCACGCTTACCGAAACTCTGTTGTTCCGGCTGATCGGTGCCGGCTTCGCGCTGTTGACCCTGACCCTGCTCACCGGCGCCCTCTTTGTCGACAACCTCTTTGGCCAACACCTGGTGCACAAGACGGTGCTGTCGATCGTGGCGTGGCTGGTATTCGGCATTCTTTTGTTCGGCCGCTGGCGACACGGCTGGCGTGGCCAGCGCGCGGTCAACCTGACCCTGATCGGCATGGCGGTCCTGCTGCTGGCATTTTTCGGCAGCAAGGCGGTGCTCGAACTGATCCTGCACCGCGCAAGGTAAGTAACCCATCAGCGGCAGGCGTCGATCGCCTCGCTCAATCGCTCCACCCCGACCACCTCCATCTCGCCGACCTTGCCCTTCTTGGGCGCATTTGCCTTTGGCACAATGGCGCGCTTGAATCCGTGGTGGGCCGCTTCCTTCAAGCGATCTTCCCCATTGGGCACCGGACGAATCTCGCCTGAAAGGCCCACTTCACCGAAGGTGACCATGTGCTCGGGCAACGGCCGGTCGCGCAGTGATGACAGCACCGCCAGCAACACCGGAAGGTCGGCAGCGGTTTCCTGCACGCGGATACCACCGACCACATTTACGTACACATCCTGATCGTAAGCCGCCACGCCACCGTGTCGATGTAACACCGCCAGCAGCATCGCCAGACGATTCTGTTCCAGCCCCAGCGTCACCCGTCGCGGGTTTCCCAGCGACGACTGATCGACCAGCGCCTGCACCTCGACCAGCAGCGGGCGCGTTCCCTCGCGAGTGACCATCACCGCGCTGCCCGAAGTGGGGCCGCTGTGCGAGGAAAGGAAAATCGCCGACGGATTCGGCACTTCGCGCAAGCCCTTGTCGGACATCGCGAACACACCTAGCTCGTTGACCGCGCCGAAGCGATTCTTGAAGGCACGCAATACGCGAAAACGGCTGCCGGACTCGCCCTCAAAATAGAGCACCGCATCGACCATGTGTTCGAGCACGCGCGGGCCGGCAATGCCGCCATCCTTGGTGACATGTCCCACCAGAAAAATCGCGGTACCGGTTTCCTTGGCAAAACGGGTCAGCTTGGCCGCCGACTCGCGCACCTGACTGACCGAACCCGGGGCCGCTGTCAGCAACTCGGTCCAGATGGTCTGGATGGAATCGATCACCAGCACCTTCGGCCGTGTCGCCATGGCCTGTTCGAGAATCCGTTCGATACAGGTTTCCGCCAGCGCCTGCAGCGGCTCCAGCGGCAAGCCGAGACGCTGCGCCCGTGCTGCCACCTGTCCCAGCGATTCCTCGCCGGTGACATAGACGCTGGGCAACTGCAGACCGAGCGTACCGAGCACCTGCAGCAACAGGGTCGACTTGCCGATGCCCGGATCACCACCAATCAGCACCACCGAGCCCTGCACCAGACCACCACCCAGGACGCGATCCAGTTCGCCGATACCGGTCTGACTGCGCGCCTCAGTGGTCAGTGCCACTGACGTCAGCGAAGTGATCTGGGGTGAACCTGCCGCCTGGCCAGCGTAACTGGAACGTTGCGCTCCCACTGACGCCTTGCCCGAAGAGGCGGGCTCGAGCACGATCGCGCTGAGCGTGTTCCACACCCCACACTCGATGCACTGTCCCTGCCACTTGTTGTGCTCGGCGCCGCACTCGGTGCAGACGTACGCAGTCTTGGCTTTGGCCATGGAAAGTTCTTTCGCTGAATTCAATTAGTCGAGCTTATCGCGCACCCATCGCAAACAGCGAGACGCCAGGGCGCGAACCAATGTCAGCCTTCGTCTTCGACAAACAGCACGCGGCGGGTCATGCCGCAGGTGAGCTCGTAGGAAATCGTGCCTGCCTGCGCCGCCACCGTTTCGACCGGCAGCTCGGGGCCCCACAGCATCACGCTGTCGCCAATGGTTGCGTTCGGTGCAGTGCGCAAGTCCAGCGTGATCAGATCCATCGAGACCCGCCCGATCAGTGCCACGCGCTGGTCGCCCACCAGTACAGGGGCGCCGGCGAGCGCACTGCGCGGGTAACCATCGCCGTAGCCCACCGCAGCGACGCCGACCATCATGTCTTCCGGACAGGTCCAGCTGCCGTTGTAGCCAATGCGCTCACCACGCTGGATGGCGTTGATGGCGATCAGGCGCGTGCTCAACGTCATCGCCGGACGAAAGCCGAAGTTGGCGCCTGTCTTGCCATCCACCACCGACAAGCCGTACAACAGACCGCCGGCCCTGACCCAGTCGCCGCGCGCATCGGGCCAGCCAAGCACCGCCGCCGAGTTGGACAGCGAACGCGGCCCCCTGAAGGAGCGCGTCACCGCTTCGAAGCGGGCTATCTGCGCTGGCGTCTGCGCGCCCTCAAATACTTCCGAATCGGAAAAATGCGTCATCAGTCCGATGTCCGGATCGATCCCGGCCATCGCGCTCAGTCGTTCATGGACAACCGCCACATGCTCGGGCGGGAAACCGAGCCGATGCATGCCGCTGTCGATTTTCAGCCATACGCGCAACCGCCCGCGAGAGAGTGACGCATGATCCAGCCACTGCAGCTGCGACTCGTGATGCACCGTCGCCTCCAGTTGCAGCCGCTGCATCTCGGCGATGTCGTGTGCGCTGTCCGGGCCGGACAACACCACGATGCGCTGCCGATGCCCCGCCGCGCGCAGGCGCAGACCATCGCCCAGCGCCGCCACCGCGAACGCTTCAGCCTCGCTGTCCAGCGCTCGGGCGACGCGCTCCAGGCCGTGTCCATAGGCATCGGCCTTGACCACCGCCATCACCTTCGCCGGCGCAGCGAGCTCCTTCAGGCGCGCCAAGTTATGACGCAGCGCGCCCAGGTGGATGGTGGCAACAGTCGCGCGGCTCATGGTTTTGAGGAGCGGGGAATGGGGACTGGGGAACGGGGAACGTGCGGTCCAAGGCTGAGGACCGCCCCTCGCGTAAACAAATCCTCCCTATGGCGCCGGGGCTTATGTGCGGGCGGAATCTCCATGTTCCCCGTTCCCCGTTCCCCGTTCCCCGCTTTCAATCAAAACTCCCCGCGAATGAATCCGGCGCGTAGTTCTCGAACTTGGTGTAGTGGCCGAGGAAGGTCAGCTTGCAGGTGTCGGTGGGGCCATTGCGCTGCTTGCCGATGATGATTTCGGCAATGCCCTTGTCCGGCGTGTCCTTGTTGTAGTACTCGTCGCGGTAGATGAACATGATCACGTCGGCGTCCTGCTCGATCGCGCCGGACTCGCGCAGGTCCGACATCATCGGGCGCTTGTCGGCGCGCTGCTCGAGCGATCGATTCAACTGGGAGAGGGCCATCACCGGCACATTCAACTCCTTGGCCAGGCCCTTGAGTGAACGCGAAATTTCTGAAATTTCGGTGGCGCGATTCTCCTTGCTGCCGGGCACCTGCATCAACTGCAAGTAATCGATCACGATCAGGCCGAGCCCGCCATGCTCGCGATGCAGGCGGCGCGCGCGCGAGCGCAACTCGACCGGCGACAGGCTGGGCGTGTCATCGATGAAGATCTTGGCATCGGACAGAATCGAGATGGCATTGGATACACGCGGCCAGTCTTCCTCCTGCAGATCGCCATTGCGCAGATGCTGCTGATGGATGCGACCCACGGAAGAAATGAGGCGAAAAGCCAGTTGCGAGGAGGACATTTCCATAGAGAACACCACCACCGCCTTCTTGCTGCGCAGCGCGGCGGTTTCGGCGATATTGAGTGCGAATGCCGTCTTGCCCATGGACGGTCGCGCCGCGACGATGACCAGATCCGAGGGCTGCAGGCCTGAGGTCAGCTCGTCGAGGTCGTCGAAACCGGTGGTGACACCCGTAAGTTGACCGCGGTTCTCATAGCGTTCGGTAAGCAGGCGGAATGCGTCCTTGACTGCCTCGCGCATGGACACGGAGTCCTTCTTGCCACGGGCACCGGACTCGGCAATCTTGAACACGCGCTGCTCGGCGGCCTCCATTACCTCCTGCACGCTCTTGCCTTCAGGACGGTAACCATCCTCGGTGATCGAGGTGCCAGCATCGATCAGCTGTCGCATTACCGATTTTTCGCGCACGATCTCGGCGTACGCAGCAATATTCGCGGCGCTGGGCGTGCTGTTGGCCAGCTCGATCAGATAACCGGCGCCGCCGACCATCTCGGCCAGTCCGTTGCTGTCGAACCAGTCACCCAGGGTCACCGCATCGCACGGCATACCCTTGTTGGCCAGCTCGTTGATCGCGCGCCAGATCAGCCGGTGATCCTTGCGGTAAAAGTCCTGCTCGGCCAGGCGATCGGCCACCTTGTCCAGCGCATCCGGCGCCAGCATCAGGCCACCCAGCACTGCCTGTTCGGCGTCGATGGAGTGCGGCGGAACGCGCAGCGCCTCGATATCGGGGGAGGAAGATTTGCGCTCTGGCACGAAGGACATCGACTTACCTCGGGGAATTACCGCGCGAACGACGGGCAACGCACCGACATCGCGCCAGTCGTCGCACTGACGAGCATCATACGCGCCACCATCTCACCCGCCGAGACAACAAGTCTGTGGATAAGCTGTGTATTGCTGGGGATAAAGCTGAAACAGGACGATCGGAGAGTCTTTGATTGCCGATGCCTAAAATCAAACGGGCGCCTTGCGGCGCCCGTTTGATTCCATCACGTGGAAGACTTGATGATTACTTGTCGCTGACCACGATCACCTTGACCGTCGAATGCACGTCGGCGTGCAGGTTCACCACTACATCGTACTGTCCCGTATTGCGCAGCGGGCCTTCACTGAGTACCACTTCACCCTTGTCGACGGTGTGACCGATGGCAACCAGGGCCTCAGCGATATCGCGCGGACCCACCGAACCAAACAGCTTGCCTTCGGCACTGGCGTGCGCGGAGATCGTCACCGAGGCGTCAGCCAGTTTCGTCTTGCGCGACTCGGCGTCGGCCAGCAGGTTGTCGGCCTTGGCTTCGTACTCGGTGCGGCGCTGCTCAAACGCCGCCAGATTGGCCGCATTGACGCGAACGGCCTTGCCCTGCGGCAGCAGGTAGTTACGACCGTAACCCGGCTTGACGTCGACCTTGTCGCCGAGCGTGCCCAGATTGCGGACTTTCTGCAAAAGAATGATTTCCATGATGCTTCCTGTTCGTTAGCACCGGGTGTGGCCCGGCGCAGCCAGAGGACGGTTGTCCGAAGAGCCGGAACTCGGGATTCGAGATTGGGTATACGGTAACCGCGCACTACGCGGCTTCACGCTCTGAATCCCAATTCCTATTCCCGAATCCCGGGTGACGTCATCAGACGTCGTGGTTGTCGGTATACGGCAGCAACGACAGGAAACGCGCGCGCTTGATCGCGGTGGCCAGCTGACGCTGATAACGCGCCTTGGTACCGGTGATGCGGCTCGGCACGATCTTGCCGTTCTCGGTGACGTACTGACGCAGGGTGTTGAGATCCTTGTAGTCGATCTCTTTCACTTCTTCGGCAGTGAAGCGGCAGAATTTGCGGCGGCGGAAAAACTTGGACATGGTCTGGGTTCCTATCAGTCGGCGCTGTTGCGATCGCTGTCGCTATCGCTGTCGTCGCGGTCGCGCGAACGCGGGCGGCTCTCGCTCTCACCATCGCTGTCGTCGCGATCGCGTGAACGCGGGCGGCTCTCGCCCTCACCATCGCTGTCGTCATCGCGGCGACGGGTGGACTTCGCATCGTCCTTTTCCTTCGACTTCAGGATGAAGGACGGCTCGATGTCAGCCTCGTCACGACGCACAACCAGGTGGCGCAGCACGGCGTCGTTGAAGCGGAAACCTGACTCCAACTCGTTCAGCGCGTTCTGGCTCACTTCGATGTTGAACATCACATAGTGGGCCTTGGCCAGATTCACGATCGGATAAGCCAGCTGACGACGGCCCCAGTCTTCCAGGCGATGAATCTTGCCACCGTCCGTCTCGATGACCGACTTGTAGCGTTCGATCATGGCTGGAACCTGTTCGCTCTGGTCAGGGTGGACCAGAAACACAACTTCGTAATGACGCAGGGTCATTGTGGGTTGACTCCTTGTGGATGCGGCCTTGCGGCCTCGCAGCCTCCCGCCGATGCGGTGAGGCAAGTGTTCTGTCCGGGCGCAGGTGCGCGTGGGACAGAAGCGGAATTGTACGGTGCGGGCACTTGATCGCGCAAGTCACTGAAAATCAAGAACACAGCCGGAATCAGCCCGTCGGAGCTAACTGACGGTGAAACTCTCGCCACAGCCGCATTCGCCGGTGGCGTTGGGGTTGTGGAACACGAAACTGGCGTTGAGCCCCTGACGCTGAAAGTCGATCACCGTACCCTCGATCATCGACAGGTTCTTGTCGTTGACGACCAGCGGCACACCGTCGACCTCGACCCGTTGATCGCCCTCGCCCATCGACTCGGCCAGATCGACCACATAGGCGAAACCCGAACATCCCGTGCGGCGAACGCCAAAGCGCACACCGGTCGCTGCCGGTGTGACCGACAGAAAATGGCGCATGCGTTCATTGGCGGCAGGTGTGATGGTGATGCTCATAACGATGAATCCAACCTCGTAAAATGACCCGGAAAGTCGCAGCTCGGGCGACAGCTACATTATCATGTCGTTTTGGCACCGGCGCCGCTGCGCCCGTGCCGTTCATTTTTACTTGTCGACATGCGGCCCTCAAGGACATGTGGCATCCAGCAGGAGTTTCAATCCATGGCAGTGGTCAGCCCGACGGTATGCAGCGTGAAGCAGGCACTCTCCGGCACGCTGGAGGCTGGCAGCGCCGTGACCGTGCGCGGTTGGGTACGCACGCGCCGGGACTCCAAGGCGGGCCTGTCCTTCGTCAATGTCACCGATGGCTCCTGCTTCAGTCCGATCCAGGCTGTGGTACCCGCCACGCTCGCCAACTACGACAGCGAGATCAAGCACCTCACTGCCGGCGCGGGTGTCATCGTCAGCGGCACCCTGGTGTCCTCACAGGGCAAGGGCCAGAGTTTCGAGGTTCAGGCGAACGAGGTGATCGTCACCGGCCTGGTGGATGATCCGGAAACCTACCCGATCCAGCCCAAGCAACACTCGATGGAGTTCCTGCGTGAGGTGGCCCACCTGCGACCGCGCACCAATTTGTTTGGTGCCATTACCCGCGTGCGCCATACGATGATGACGGCCATCCACCGGCACCTCACCGAGCAGGGTTTTTTCTGGATCAATACGCCGATCATCACGACCTCCGATGCCGAAGGTGCCGGCGACATGTTCCGCCTGTCCACGCTGGATCTGGCCAACCTGCCGCGCACACCTGACGGCAAGATCGACTTCCGCAAGGATTTCTTCGGTCGCGAGGCGTTTCTGACCGTGTCGGGCCAGCTCAATGTCGAGGCCTATTGCCTGGCGATGAGCAAGGTCTATACCTTCGGACCCACGTTTCGCGCGGAGAACTCCAACACCGCTCGTCATCTGGCGGAGTTCTGGATGGTGGAGCCGGAGATCGCCTTCGCCGATCTGAACGACACTGCCGACTGTGCCGAGGGCTTTCTCAAAGCGATCTTCAAGGCCGTGCTGGATGAGCGCGCTGACGACATGGCCTTCTTTGCCGAACGCGTGCAGCCGGATGCCGTCAGCCGAATCGAAGCTTTCATCGCCAAGCCGTTCGAGCGTATCGACTACACCGATGCCATCGACATCCTGCAGAAGTCGGGCGAAAAGTTCGAGTATCCGGTGGCATGGGGCATCGACCTGCAGACAGAACACGAACGCTATCTGGCCGAGAAACATATTGGACGTCCCGTGGTCGTCATGAACTACCCCGAGGCGATCAAGGCTTTCTACATGCGCTTGAACGACGATGGGAAAACAGTAGCGGCGATGGACGTGCTCGCACCGGGTATCGGTGAGATCATCGGTGGCGCGCAGCGCGAAGAGCGCCTGGACTATCTCGACCGCCGCATGGCGCAGTTCGATATCGAACCGGCCAGCTACGAGTGGTACCGGGATCTACGACGTTACGGCACGGTGCCGCACGCTGGCTTCGGGCTGGGCTTCGAGCGTCTGCTGGTCTACGTTTGCGGCTTGTCCAACATCCGTGATGCCATCCCCTACCCTCGTGCCGCAGGAACGGCCGAATTCTGAGGTTTTTGTCTCTCATGCCGTATCGTTTTCTAAGCATCGCCTTCTTTGCCGCCTTCGCCACCCTGCTGGGAGGCTGTCACACGGCCAGCGTATTGTTGCCACCCAACCTGCGTGCGCCGTCTGAAAACGCCGGCGATGCACTGAAGCTGGCGCAGGAACGCCTGCTGCAGGCGTCACCGTGCTGCAGTAGTTTTGCCGACTTCTCCTATCGCAACCGGCTGCCTTGGCAACCGGAGCAGTTCACGCTGGGCAGCGGCAGCATGGTGGCCAATCTCAACGGCACGCACAGCTACTTCCTGGCCTTTCGCCTGCCCATTGATGTGAAAGTGCCCTACAAAATCGCGATGAAATCCGCCCTCAACGGGCGCTGGCTGCATGCCAGCTATCTGTTCGCGCCAACTATCGTCTTGCTGGACGAGGGATTCCAGCCGATCCGCTCGGAAGACATCGGCCTGTGTGAACACGTCGGCTGGGGCGACGAGACCACGGGCGCTTTTGGCAGCGCTGAAATCGCCGACAAGAATGCGCGTTACCTGCTGGTCTACAGCTCCGCCGAGCAGCAAACCGGCAAGACCTATTGGGAGCAGTCACCGGCGTCGTTCTCCACCACCAGTGCCGCCAGCCTGCAGATGAATTCGGCCGGAAGCTTCAGCATCCCGCACGGTCCGGACGGCTCGCTCTGGATCGGGATCATGAACACTACTTACGAGAAAGCCATCGACAATGCCATTTGCAAGAAGGCACCGAACGGCGACGGCGTGCTCAACACCTTGCGGACGGTGATTCCGTTGCCGTGGAGCGGCAAGCGCAGCGAAGCCAGTCGACGCAGCCCACCATGATCATTCTCTATCTCGCACTGCTGACCGGCGGTGTCGGCTTCTTTCTGCTGTCCTATATTGCGCAGTTCCGACTCGCCTCATTGATGCGCAAGCGTTACCCGCAACGCTGGAAGATCGTCGCCGAGCCCGAACAGGGCAAGTCGTCCGGCTTTCGCACCTGGATTCGCATGCAGCACGTGTTGCGCTCCCCTGCACTGCCAGCACTGGGCGACGCCGGCATCAACCGCTGGCGTCGGGTCTGGCGCTACAGCCCCTGGCTGGGATGGTTGAGCTGGCTCGGTGCACTGGCCATGCGGCTGTTCGTGCACTGATCACCGAATCACTGATCGCCCAACCACGGATCACCCAACGGAGAAGTGCATGCAACTTGATCTGACCGGACGTCATGCCTTGGTCTGCGGCGCCTCCCAGGGGATCGGCCGCGCCAGTGCCATCGAGCTGGCCGAACTGGGAGCCAGTGTTACCTTGCTGGCCCGCTCGGTCGACAAGCTCAGAGCGGTTGCCGATGGACTTCCCCGCGCTCGCCCGGGGCAGCAGCACGACTGGCGCAGCGTGGACATGCTCGACACGGCCAACCTGCAAGCAGCCGCCAACGACATTGTCGCCACGTCGCCCGTGCACATCCTGATCAACAACACCGGTGGGCCGCCGGCGGGAGCGGCCCATACCGCATCAGCCGAAGCATTCGAGAAAGCCTTCCGGCAACATCTGCTTGCAGGCCAGACCTTGGTGCAAGCCGTGTTGCCAGGCATGCGAAACAGCGGTTACGGGCGCATCGTCAATGTCATTTCCACCTCGGTAAAAGAGCCCATCGCCGGCCTGGGTGTGTCCAATACCGTACGTGCCGCCGTTGCCGGCTGGGCCAAGACGCTGTCGGCCGAACTGGCCGCCGACGGCATCACCGTGAACAACGTCTTGCCGGGCTATACCCGTACCGGTCGCTTGGATGGATTGCTGGCTGCGAAAGCGTCAGCGGGAAATCTGAGCGAGGCCGAGGTCGCGCAAGACATGTTGGCCACGGTTCCCGCCCGCCGCTTCGGCGAAGCGAGCGAAGTGGCTGCCATGATCGCGTTCCTGTGCACGCCCGCTGCGGCATATATCAATGGTGTCAGCATCGCCGTGGATGGCGGGCGCACCCGTGCACTGAGCTGATCAAGCCTTCCGCATACGCCCACGTCCGGTGCAAACGAAGCGCGCACGTTTTAGACTTCAAAAGATGCCCATGCCCCGCCTGACCAATCTGATCGACGGCCAACCGCAGGCGCCGCGCAGTCATGCCTGGCTGGATGTGCATGAACCCGCCACCGGCGCTTGTTTCATGCAGTGTCCTGACTCAGCCACTGAGGATGTGGATGCCGCCGTGAAAGCCGCAAGCCGTGCGGCGCAGGGTTGGGCCGCCACACCTACCGAAAAGCGAGCCGCGTTGCTGCAACGTCTGGCAGATCTGGTGGAATTGCGGCTGGGCGAATTCGCCGCGCTGGAATCACGCGACAACGGCAAACCGATCACTGTCGCAGGCGCGCTGGATATTCCCCGCGCGGTCAGCAACCTGCGTTACTTCGCCGCCGCGGTGACCGGCTGGGGCAGCGAGTCCCATGTGATGGAAGGCGGCGCGGCGGGCACCGGCGCCATCAATTACACGCTGCGCCAGCCGCTGGGTGTGGTGGGCTGCATCAGTCCGTGGAATCTGCCGCTGTATCTGTTCACTTGGAAAATCGCGCCCGCGCTGGCTGCGGGCAATACGGTGGTCGCCAAACCCTCGGAAGTCACGCCCTGCACGGCCGCATGGCTGGGTGAGCTCAGCATCCAGGCCGGTTTTCCGCCCGGCGTGCTGAACATCGTGCACGGCCTTGGCCCGACCGTTGGCCAGGCGATGGTGGAGCACCCGCAGATCAAGGCGATTTCCTTCACCGGCAGCACCGCCACCGGTGCGCAGATCGCACGGACCGCGGCGACGCAATTCAAGAAAGTTTCACTCGAAATGGGCGGCAAGAATCCAGCAATCGTGTTCGCCGACGCCGACCTCTCCGACGCGAACCTCGACACCATCGTTCGCTCGGGCTTCGCCAACCAGGGCGAAATCTGCCTGTGCGGCTCGCGGCTGCTGGTGCAGCGATCGATCTACGAGGCTTTCCGCGACCGCTATCTGGCGCAAGTGAAGGCCCTGCGTGTCGGCGACCCCGAAGACGCCGCCAGCGATCTCGGCGCCATCGTGTCCTCAGCCCATTACGACAAGGTGCTCGGCTGCATTGCGCAAGCCCGCGAGGAAGGCGGCCACGTGTTGTGTGGCGGCGAGGCGATCAAACTTGCAGGGCGATGTGCCGAAGGCTGGTTCATCGCGCCGACGGTCGTCGAAGGTCTGCCCTCCTGCGCAAAAACCAATCAACAGGAAATCTTTGGTCCGGTGGTCAGCCTGATTCCGTTCGACGACGAGGCCGAAGCGTTGGCGATTGCCAACGACAGCCGTTACGGACTGGCCGCATCACTGTGGACGCAGGACCTGTCCCGCGCGCACCGCCTTGCGAGCCAGCTTGAATTCGGCATCGTATGGATCAACTGCTGGCTACTGCGTGACCTGCGCACGCCGTTCGGCGGCGCCAAGCAATCCGGGCTTGGCCGTGAGGGTGGTACCGAAGCACTGCACTTTTTCACCGAACCGAAAAACATCTGCATCCGCTACTGAAGAGTACCCAAACCTTGACCAGTCCCCTGCAAGACCTGCTCGACGGCAACCTCCGCTGGTCCGCCACGATGCGCGCGGAAGACCCGAAGTTTTTCGAACGCCTGGCCACGCAGCAGTCTCCGAAATATCTGTGGATCGGCTGTTCGGACTCACGCGTGCCGGCCACGCAGATCGTCGACCTGCCGCCAGGCGAGATCTTCGTGCAGCGCAACGTCGCCAACGTCGTGTCGCACAGCGACCTCAACTGCCTCAGCACGAT
>JBDTXA010000091.1:0-14125 GCA_040006415.1 Rhodanobacter sp. | reverse complement strand
GCCGGAGTGACGAACCTGGCGCAGAACAGCGGTGCGGCCTCGCTGATCCAGCAGAGTGTCAACGTGCAGGCGAATCTCAATCTCGGGCATTGAGTGATCGGGGCGCCGCGGGACTCCCGCGGCGCCTGCGGTTTCCAGCAGCGCCGCATTGTTTTACGAGCGGCGAACGGGAAGATTCGACATCCCAGTCATCTCGCACGGAGATACGTCATGCGCACGACTCCACGAACGCTCGTCGCAATGGTGCTGTGTCTGGTCATCGCGCCAGCCAGCGTCGCCGCCGCCTTGCAGCCAATTCCATTGGCCCGCCTCAAACCGGCTGACGCCGACGCAAAAACAGCTCTTGCTGCCGCTCCCGTGACAGGGAGTCTTGCAATACTCACTTCAAGGACAGAAGTCGATGACTTCGGCCCGCGCGTGGACGCGAGCACGCTGTCTTCGATGAGCGGCGGTACCGAGGTGCACCAGCAAACCACGCTCAACGGCAACGTGAGCGACAACCATAACGACCACGTCTCGACCGGCTTCAACGCGATCAGCGACGGCGCATTCAATGGGGCGACCGGCGTGTCCACGGTGATCCAAAACAGCGGCAACAGCGTGCTGATTCAAAACGCCACCATCATCAATGTGCAGTTCAAGCCATGAAGCGAAGGCTGCCATGGTTTCTGCTGGCCTGTGCGTCCTCGACCGCAACACTGGCCGCCACGCCGACGCTGCTGCATGCGCCGGGCGGCAGCTTCACCCTGCACCTGACCAGCCTCAAGGAGGCGCGCTACCTCAACACGATCCATCAAAAATACGACTTCAGTTGCGGCTCGGCGGCCGTCGCCACGCTGCTCACTTATCAATACAACTATCCGGTCGACGAACAGACGGCGTTTGAGCAAATGTACGCGCATGGCGATCGGGAAAAAATCAAGCGAGAAGGGTTCTCGTTGCTGGACATCAAGCGTTTCCTGCAAGCCAACGGTTTCGATGCCGATGGCTTCGATGTGCCGCTTGACAAGCTCCGCAGGGACCGTCTTCCGGCGATCGTGCTGATCAACGAGCACGGTTACCACCACTTCGTCGTGATCAAGGGCCTCACCGACAGTCGCGTACTGGTCGGTGACCCGGCTAAGGGCACGCGCTCGATGCCGCTTTCGCAGTTCCGACAATTGTGGAAGAGCCATCTGGTGTTTGTAATTCATAACCGTCGCAGCCTCGCCATCTTCAACAGCGAGGAGGACTGGCGCGTGGCGCCGTCCGCACCGCTGAGTTCGGTGCTGAATCGCAGTGGGCTGGAAAGCCTCGTAATGCCCCGCCGTGGACCGGGCGATATCTAAAGGAAAATCATGCTATGGAACACGCACAGATTCGATCCATCATGGTACTTACACTCGCCGGCGTCGGGCTCTTTGTCAGCACTGCAGTATGTGCTCAGACGGCACGCAGCGCGTATGACCCTTCAGCGGCAGGAGTGGGGACGCATGCGCAGGCTTCCGCATCGTCCCTGGGCGCTATCGCCGTCAGCGACAGCCAACTCAATGCGATACGCGGAGGGTTCGATACCGGCAACGGGCTGTTCGCTTCTTTCGGTCTGCAGCGACTGGTATACGTCAACGGCAACCTGGTGACGGAAACCCGCGTGAATATTCCGGACATCGCGCATCTAACTCGTGCCCAGGCCAGTGCGCTGGCTGCCGCGAGCGCCGTCAACGTGGTGCAGGTTGGTCCTGGCAACCAGTTCGATCCGGCCGTGCTGCACCAGCTCGGCGGCACCGTGATCCAGAACAGCCTGGACAACCAGCACATCCAGAGCATCACCACGCTGGATACCTCAGTGAATAGCCTGGACACTTTCCGGAGCCTGAATCTGCAGGACAGCCTGCAATCGGCGCAACTCAATGCGCGCAGCGGACTATAAACAAGCCCCGGCACCCGATGGCCGCGGCGCTTGCGTTGCATCACAACCGCATACGGCAACCCACCGATAGTCCAATACGACCAGCAAGGGAGTGACAGGCGATGAGCAAGGCCGGCAAACAATACGGAAAACGTTCTGCGTTCAGTACTGGCTGCGCCATGGGCTGCGCAAGCATGCTGCTGGTCACTGGCATCGCCAGCGCGCAAGACGTGTCGGTCACGACAGCCAATCCGTCTGCTGGCGCGACGGCTCCTTCGCATGCCGCGTCGACCAGGGAGAATGTGCCAACACCGCCGGCGTCGACGCGACCGCAACTGTCGGCGGAGCTTCAGCAAACAGTGCTTGCACAAGGCGAGCGTCTGGATGCGATGCACAGTCAGATCGCGGCCCAGATCGCTCAACTCGATACGATGCGGCGCGACCTCGCGCAGCAGGAAGCGGACTATCAGGCACTGCGCCATTCGGTGGGTATGGATCTCCTGGACCAGACGCGCGTCGGCAGCGCGGCGACCGCGCAAACCGTGCCGGACGATGAAGGCGTAGCCGTGGTCGCCACCGACGCTTCCGAGCGACGCCCCGTAGGTCGTGCGCCGGAGAGCACTGACCGGCCGCCGGAGATTGCGCCGATTTTTGAGCAACCCGGTGTATTGACACCCAAAGGCAAGCTGGTGGTCGAGCCTTCCTATCAGTTCTCGTATTCTTCAAACGATCGTGTGGCATTGATTGGCTACACGGTGATACCGGCTGTGCTGATCGGACTTATCGATGCGCGGCAAGTCAAGACGACGACCCAGAATGGAGCCATCGCGGTGCGCTACGGCCTCAGCAACCGGTTGGAAATCGAACTGCGCGTGCCGTATGTGTCTGCGCACACCGATACCATCAGTCGCGAAATTTTCACTGGCACATCGACCGATCGGGTGTTTACTGCCCATGGTCACGGCATCGGCGATGTTGAAGCCACAGCGCGCTATCAAATTAACGATGGCGGCGCTGACAGCCCGTATTTCATCAGCTGGCTGCGCGTCAAATCGCGCACGGGCCGGGATCCGTTCGAAGTCACCACCGATTGCCAGCAGCGTTGCTTGCAGAACGCCACCGGCACTGGCCTGCCACTGCAGTTGCCCAGCGGATCGGGTTTCTATTCGGTGCAGCCCGGCATGACGTGGCTGTTTCCCTCCGACCCCGTGGTGTTTTTCGGCAACATCAGCTATCTGCACAATGTCGCGCGGCACGATGTCCAGCGCACCGTGCTGAACGGCGAAAAGGAATCGCTGGGTACTGTGCAGGTCGGCGACATCATAGATGCCAGCATCGGCATGGGTCTGGCGTTAAACGAAAAGGCCTCGATGAGCATCGGATACGACCAGAGCTTTGTGGGCGTAACCCGCCAGAATCACCGCAAGATCGCCGGTTCCGCGCCAAGCGTGCTGGGTACTTTGCTGCTTGGCGGCTCGTACCGTTTCAACGACACGCGCACGCTGAACTTCGCGCTCGGCATCGGCGTTACCCGCGATACACCGGATGTGACGCTGACGGTGCGCGTGCCGATGATGTTTTAGCGGTTCGTTGCGAGACAGCGCACTGGGCGCGTCCAGTAAGAGCGTCAAGCACGGCGTTTTGTGCACGTCAGCGGCACCGGCGCGGACATGTATTCGATTATCACTCGCGTCGTCGGCGCGCTGCGCGGCGCCAGGCACGGCTGCGCTAACAGGGTTTTGGCGGCAATCATCTCCCGCTACCGCAGTGCGGACGAAGCCTAGCCGGCTATTCGTGCACGCGTCGGGCTCGGGCAAATCATCATCGGCTTCGGTCCTCCGTCTATACAGTGTCCGACCGCGCAACGAGATGATCCAGAATGTGTCGCGCAAGCTGAGCAGCGAGGGCGGCAATTTGACCCTGGACGATCCGAGCGCATCGAGCAGGTCATGGCCGAGATCAAGGAGATGTTGCTCAGCCTCGACTCATCTCGGACGCATCACAGCATGGGTGTGTCGATTGCCATTTTCATGTCATGGTTCGTAATCGCACGTACGTTCGGCTGGAGCGCCACGTGATCGAGCAGGGCGAGAACGGCGAGAACGTCCGGCCCAGGGCCAATGACAGCAGGCCGGAAGACCAGAATTACGTGCCGATGATCGGCGCTGAGCGGGTGCCCGGTCTGCGACGGGCCGTGAGGGAGATGCTGAGATGCGGATAGCTGCGCTGGATGGGTTGATGGTCGGCTCTGCCACTGAGACACCCTGGAAACAAGGTGTCTACGACAATTGGGGCATCAACCTCACCGTGGTGGCGGTCACCGTCGTGGCCGTCGCTGCGTGCGTGATGATTCATTACGAGGTGCTGTCCTGGTTATCCCGGCGACTGGGACAGCTTGATCATGTCGGAGGACGGCGCCGCCGAAGGGTGTTGTACGGTATTTTCGGCGTGCTCAGTGTGCACGTGGTCGAGATCTGGATATTCGGGCTGGTCTACTACCTGATGCAGGTCGGCAGCCCAGCGTTCGGTCATATCCAGGGCATCGCCGCCGCGTCGTTGATTGACCACGTGTATTTCTCCGCGGTCACCTTCACGACGGTAGGCTTTGGCGACGTAATTCCGGCCGGTCCGATACGCTTCCTTGCTGGCACCGAAGCACTTGCCGGGTTCGTTCTGATCACCTGGTCAGCCTCCTTCACCTATCTTGAAATGAACCGCTTCTGGCGTCGCGACTGAATCATTCCTTTTGGGCAACGGGGGCTGCGTAGCGCAGCAAATCGCCTGGCTGGCAATCCAGCACCGCACAGATCGCCTCGAGGGTGGCAAATCGTACGCCCCTGACCTTGCCCTGTTTCAGCAAGGACAGATTGGCTTCAGTGATCCCGATCGCGCTGGCCAGATCTTTCGACTTCATCTTGCGTCGAGCCAGCATGATGTCCAGTTCCACATTGATGGGCATCAGACAAACTCTCGATTTTCCTCGGCAGCTTGTGCGCCGTCACGCACAAGGTCCGCGACGACATAGGCGACCATGGCGGCGGTGAGCGTGGCCCAAAAGCCGGAGCCGAAGTTGATCTGATACTCCGCGAGCTGGCTGGCGGCCAGCCAGCCGGCGGTGAAGCGCAGGATGATACTTGCGCCCAGTGCGTGTCCTAGCCAGCGAAAGCGGCGTGAAACCGCAAAGCTCAGCGGTGCCTGCAGATAAAGGGTCTTGCCAAGGCGACGCAAAAAAACCAGCGGAGCCACGGTTGCGCTAAAACCGAGTAACCAGGCCAGCGCAATGAGATGCGCGTTGAGCAATTCCATCGGCAGCAAGTGCCAGTGTTCCAGCAGCGCTCGCGCTGCGAGCCCGTCGGATGTGCTCGGCAAGTAGGCGATCTCCCAGGAACACAATGCGATCAACAGCCACCAACCGCCAGCAAAAAAGATGAACAAGCTGGCGACCGACATGATGCTGCGAGCGCGACGCTGGATGGGCGTGAAAGCCGTGTGCTTCGAAGGTTTCACCGGTTTGTTGAGGTAAAACCATAGGCGCTTGGCGCGATGGGTGACCGGCATGGAAAAATTTACTTTCTACGAAGAAAAATTATTATAAAACAATAATTAATTGCCACGCAACAACTTATTTTCGACTTTCGGCTCGCCGCTGTGCGGCCCACCAGCCCAATCCGCAGACGCCAGCGACCAGTGCTGCGTCCAGGACGTACCTCACCCATGGATGGGCGTCGAACCAGCCACCCAGAAGCTGATCATGCGAGATCATGCGGCCAGCGGTGAAAGCAATGGCGCCGGCGCCCACGTAAATGATGACGGGGAAGCGCTCGATCAGCTTCAGGATCAGGGTTGAACCCCAGACCACCAGCGGTACGCTGACGAGCAGGCCGATGATCACCAGCGTGAGTTGGCCACGAGAGGCCCCGGCGATGGCGAGGACGTTGTCCATGCCCATCAATGCGTCGGCAACGATGATCGTGCGCAAGGCGCTCCAGAAGGTCCGGCCCGCGCTGATATCGGGATCGTCGTCAGATTCATGACGCAACAGGCTGAAGGCGATCGGCAGCAACAGCAATCCACCGGCCAGCATCAGGCCAGGGAGCTTGAGCAAATAGACCACGACGGCGGTCAGTGCAAAGCGAATTCCGATGGCGCCGAATGTGCCCCAGAAGATCGCTTTCTTCTGTAGCGACTTGGGCAGGCGGCTGGCCGCCATAGCGATGACGATGGCGTTGTCACCCGCCAGCACCAGATCGAGCAGGATGATGGCCAGCAGGCCGGAGAAGAACTCGGGGGAGAACAGGTTCATGGGCAATCCATGCGCGTCGGACAATGCAGCGAACACGGACGCGCGCGGCCCGTGGTCACCACAAAAGTCTCGTTCGCAGCGCGGCTGCCGCGGTGACCGGAGCGAGGTTTCGCTCGTGTTGACGATCACCGCACCAGGGCAGCTGGACTTGCCCGGGAACTACTCCCCTTTGAGGGTATAGAGATGAATTGTCGGGGGCATTCGACGAAGGGTCAAGCAACACAGAGTGCGCGATCAGCTAAAATGCCGGTTTTAACTGTTGCGAGATCCGTCATGAGTGCGCACGACATCCGTTCCGCTGTCCGTCCCGATCCCGACCAACCACTGGTCGACATCGCCGATTACGTGACCGACTACCAGATCGACTCGAAGGAAGCCTACGACACCGCGCGCTACATGCTGCTCGATTCACTGGGCACGTCCATGCTGGCGATGAAATTTCCCGAGTGCGTAAAGCATCTAGGCCCACTGGTACCGGGTGCGACGCTGCCGGGCGGCGCCCGTGTACCGGGAACCAGTCACGAGCTCGATCCGGTCCAGGCGGCATTCGCGATCGGTACGCAGATCCGCTGGCTCGATTTCAACGACACCTGGCTGGCGGCCGAATGGGGTCATCCTTCGGACAATCTCGGCAGCATCCTTGCCGTGGGCGACTACCTCAGCCGCAAGGCGGAGCGCGAGGGCGGCCCGCCGTTGACCGTTCGCGACGTGCTCGGTTATGCCATCAAGGCGCATGAAATTCAGGGTTGCTATGCGCTGCTTAACAGTTTCAACCGTGTCGGTCAGGATCACGTGATCCTCGTCCGTCTTGCCTCGACCGCGGTTGCCACGGCGATGCTTGGCGGGGACAAGGATCAGATCACCAGTGCGGTGTCGCACAGTTGGATCGACAATGGGGCACTGCGTACTTATCGTCACGCGCCCAACGCCGGACCCCGCAAGAGCTGGGCTGCCGGTGATGCCTGCCGTCGTGCGGTGACCCATGCCATCAATGCGGTCTATCGCGGAGCCGTCGGCTATCCGTCGGCGCTGTCGGCGAAGACCTGGGGTTTTTACGACGTCGCTTTCAACGGCAAGCCATTCGAGTTCGAGCGTCCGTTCGGCAGCTATGTCATGGAAAACGTGCTGTTCAAGATCAGCTTTCCGGCGGAGTTCCACGCCCAGACGGCGGTGGAATGCGCGATGCAGCTTCACGTCAGTGTGGCTGGCCGGATCGACGAGATCGAAAAGGTCGTTCTTGAGACGCAGGAGGCTGGCTGCCGCATCATCGACAAGACCGGTCCGCTGGCCAACTACGCTGACCGGGATCATTGCCTCCAGTACATGGTGGCGGTGCCGCTGATTTTCGGCCGCCTGGTGGCGAGCGACTATGATGACGACGTTGCGTCCGATCCGCGCATTGATGCCTTGCGCGAAAAGATGACGGTTGTCGAAAACCCCCAATTTACCCGTGACTATTTCGATCCGGCCAAACGATACATCGGAAATTCGGTGCAGGTGTTCTTCAAGGACGGCAGTAGCACCGACAAAATCTCGATTGACTACCCCATCGGCCATCGCAAGCGCCGTGACGAGGGTATCCCGGTCCTGCTTCAGAAGTTTGAGGCGGCCATGAAGGGCCACCTGCCTTCTCATCAGGTCAAGGCGATCATGCAGGCAACCAAGAACCCTGAACGGCTTGACAACATGCCCTTGCACCACTTTCTGGGCCTCTTCACATTGTAAAGACGATGTTAGTGGAGAATGAAAGGAGTACGAGGCGCTGACTCAAACGGCATGTAACATGTCGTTTAGGGCAATTTGCTGCGCCAGCGAAGCCGATACCGTCACCATTGCGTTTGACAAGCATTGTCCAGTGAGAGTTTTCTGAACAGAGTCTCACCGGTAATTAGTTGTCAGGATGTTAAGGCTCCCCCCACTTAACGATTTTGCTACACTCCCCGCCGCTTGTCGCATATAACGCCAAGCAGGGGCTAAGAAAGCTCTGAGTGACGTAGTTCAGTTCTGACGCGCGAATTCCGGTTGGGGTTGAACGGACGCGAAAAACCATAATTAATTGAGGAGACACCTGATGAAACGTAAGGGCTTGTATTTTCTGATTGCTTTGGCCCTGGGCGGCGTAGGTGCCGTTCATGCGCAGGACAACATGGCTCCGGCCGACAGCGCATCCACCGACATGGCGACCCCGACCTATGACGGTCGCTGGTATATCGCTCCCACCGTGGGTGGTTACTACAACGATACCGACCGCAATACCAACAGCCGTCAGCTTTATTACGGTCTGGGCGTGGGTCGTTTCATTTCGCCGAATGCGTCCCTCGACTTCTTCGCCGACCGTACCAGCCGCGATTCCGATTTCCAGGGCAAGTGGGCGAACAATACCTACGGCGCTGCCGTTCGCTTCTATGCCGGTGGCTGGGATGCATGGCGTCCATACGTGCTCGCTGGCGTAATGGGCAGCAACCATCATTCGTCTGGCGACAGCGGCTGGTCCCCGGCGGCTGAGCTGGGTGGCGGTATCTCCAAGACCATCACCGACAGCTCCGACTTCCGCGTGGAAGGCGGCTACCGCTATGACTGGGACAACAAGACCCAGCCGCAGCAGAGCGGTTACGGTGATTGGTTTCTTGGTTTGAGCATCGTGTCCCGCTTCGGCGAGCCGGCTGCTGCGCCTGCTCCGGTTGTTGCCACCCCGCCGCCGGTTGATTGCTCAACCCTCGACAGCGATGGCGACAGCGTCAACGATTGCGACGACAAGTGCCCGGCGACCGCCGCGGGTACTATCGTGGATCCAACCGGTTGCGCGCAGAAAGTCGTTATCGATCTGCGTGGCGTGAACTTCAAGTTCGATCGTCCGCGCAAGGGCGAGAGCGACATCTCCAAGTCGCTGGCTCTGCCGACCGCCGATTCGATCTCGGTTCTGGACCAGGCCGTCGATACCCTGCAGCGTTACCCGCAGGTCCACGTCACTGTCGCTGGCTACACCGATTCGAAGGGCACTGACGAGTACAACCAGAGCCTGTCCGAGCGTCGTGCCTCGATCGTCTATGACTACATGACCAGCCACGGCATTGATGCAAGCCGCTTGGAAGGCCCGATCGGTCATGGTGAAACCAACCCGATCGGCGACAATGCCACCGACTCCGGTCGCGCGCAGAACCGTCGTACGGAGCTGCAGGTTCAGCAGTAATCGAATCTGACTAGCGTTGTTTGGAAAAAGCCCGGCTTCGGCCGGGCTTTTTTATGTGCTGAACGACAGATTTTGCACTTTTTTTTCAACACTGAGCCCTGCGGTTGATCTTCAGCCTTGTTTCATCGACACACCGGCCTATACGCTATCAAAATGCGTTCACCTCCAATGCGCTCCTTTCGCTCCGCACCGGCTTCGACGAACCCGCCTCGGCACGGTCTGGCGCGTGTGCTGTCCAAGCTTGGCGTCTGCTCGCGTAGCCAGGCGGAGCAATGGGTTCGGGAAGGCCGCGTCAGCGTTGCCGGTTTTGTCATACGGGACCCTTATCATCCGACCGTCGTTGATGGTGATCAGCTATCCGTGGATGGAGAGAAAGTGAGGTCGGCCACATGCGTGTATGTGCTGTTCAACAAGCCTCGCGGACTGGTCGTCAGCAAGAATGACGAAAAAGGACGTGACACAATTTACACCGCGCTGGCTTCTGCCGGTCTGCCATGGCTAGGTCCGGTGGGGCGCCTGGACAAGGCCAGTGAAGGGCTGCTTTTGCTCAGTAACGACACCACCTGGGCGGCGGGAATCACTGATCCGTCTACACATCTGACAAAGACTTACCACGTGCAGGTAACGGGTCAGCCGGACGCGGATGCGTTATCCGCCATGCTTGCCGGGATCGACGACAAAGGCGATTTGCTGAAGGCTCGGAAAGCGACGGTATTACGTGAGGGACAGAAGAACGCATGGCTGGAGATTGTGTTGGAAGAAGGACGCAACCGTCACATACGCCGGCTGCTGGCCGCGCTTGGTCACGACGTCTTGCGCCTGATTCGCGTCGCGATCGGACCGTTGCCGCTCGGTGAGCTGGCCAAGGGGCAGTGGCGTCATTTGAGCGCCGACGAGGTGCGTGCACTGGATACACGCACCTGATCTTTTCAACCTTGCGGAAACCCTTCCGATGGCTCCTGCAAGATCGACTGACACTCATTCCGTCAGGATGCCCAGCTTGCGGGCAACCTTGATAAACGCAGCAATCGCCTGATCCAGCTGACCACGCGTATGTGCGGCGCTCATCTGGGTACGGATGCGCGCTTGTCCCTGCGGCACTACCGGATAGAAAAAGCCGGTGACGTAGATGCCTTCTTCCAACAGACCAGTCGCCATAGCCTGCGCCTTTTTGGCGTCATGAATCATCACCGGTACGATCGGATGAACGCCCGGTTTGATGTCGAAGCCCGCCGCTTCCATCTGTTCACGAAAGTAGCGCGTGTTCTCTTTCAGCGCATTTCGCAGGTCGGCGGCGCCCTCAAGCATGTCGAACACCTTGATGCCGGCAGCGACCACGTGCGGTGGCAGCGAGTTCGAGAAAAGGTAAGGGCGTGAGCGCTGACGCAGCAATTCAATGACTTCCTTTCGGCCCGTGGTGAAGCCACCGACCGCACCGCCCAAGGCCTTGCCAAGGGTACCGGTGAAAATATCGATCTTGTCCATCACGTTGTGCACTTCGGCCGCCCCGCGCCCGGTTTCGCCGAGAAAGCCGGTGCAGTGGCATTCGTCGATATGGACGAGCGCGTTGTATTTTTCGGCCAAGGCGGTGATCTGGTCCAGCGGGGCGATAAAACCGTCCATCGAAAAAGTGCCGTCCGAGGTGATCAGCTTGGTGCGCGCACCGGCGGCGTCAGCGGCCTGCAACTGCCTTTCCAGATCCGTCATGTCACGGTTGGCGTAGCGGAATCGCTTGGCCTTGCAAAGGCGGATGCCATCGATGATCGAGGCATGATTGAGAGCATCGGAAATGACCGCGTCCTGCTCGCCCAGCAAAGGTTCAAACAGACCGCCGTTGGCGTCGAAGCAGGCCGCGTAAAGTATGGTGTCCTCAGTGCCGAAGAAGGTGGAGATCCTGGCCTCCAGCTGTTTGTGCAGATCCTGCGTGCCGCAGATAAAGCGCACGGACGCCATGCCGAAGCCGTGCGTATCCAACGCGTCCTTGGCTGCCTTGATCACTTCCGGATGATCGGCCAGTCCGAGATAGTTATTGGCACAGAAGTTCAATACCTTGCGGCCACCTTCCAGCTCAATCTCAGCAGACTGGGGCGAGACTATGATGCGCTCGGACTTGAACAGGCCCTGCTCGCGAATGGATTCGAGTTCGCTGGCGTAGCGATCTTTGGCGGAATAGGTCATGGCAAGATGTCCGGTGAAGGGATTCGAGGTCCTTCGTTCCAATTCGGTGTGGAACCCGAACATGCTGTCCGGTGATGAAGGTACTCGAGATCCTGGTTCTATAAGGGTAACGACCTGGATGGTTTCGCCGGGATTGGCCGACTATCAGTTCCAGCTGCAGACGACCTTGCCGCAAACGCCGGCGTCCATGAGGTCGAAACCCTTCTGGAAATCGTCGATGTGGATCTGGTGGGTAAGCACCTTCTGCAGCGGAAAGCCGGTCAACACCATCTGCGTCATTTTGTACCAGGTTTCGTACATTTTTCGGCCGTAGATGCCTTGCAAGGTAAGGCCCTTGAAGATGACCTTGTCCCAGTCGATGCCGGCACCGCGCGGCATGATGCCAAGCATCGCGACCTTGCCGCCGTGGTACATGCACTCCAGCATGTCGTTGAAGGCGCGGGGGTTGCCGCTCATCTCAAGGCCGACATCGAAGCCTTCGATGTGCAGATCCTTGACCACGTCGCGCAGCGACTGGTTGGCTACGTTGACCACGCGGGTGGCGCCCATGTCGGCGGCCAGCTTCAGACGGTAGTCGTTGACGTCGGTCACCACGACATTGCGCGCGCCGATGTGCTTGCAGATGCCGGCGGCGATGATGCCGATGGGGCCAGCACCCGTGATCAACACGTCCTCACCGATCACGTCGAATTCCAGCGCGCAATGGGCGGCGTTGCCATAAGGATCGAAAAAAGCCGCCAGTTCGGAGGGTATCTGATCCGGAATCGGCCACAGGTTCGAGGCTGGCATGCTCATGTATTGGGCGAATGCGCCATTGCGACTCACGCCGATGCCAATGGTATTCGGGCACAGGTGCTGACGGCCAGCGCGGCAATTGCGGCAGTGGCCGCAGACGATGTGGCCTTCGGCCGAAACACGGTCACCGATCTTGTAGCCGGTCACGCCAGGGCCTATCTCGACGATGCGGCCGACAAACTCGTGACCGATGGTGAGGCCCGGCGTGATCGTGCGCTGGCTCCATTCGTCCCACTTGTAGATATGCAGGTCGGTGCCGCAGATCGCAGTCTTCTCGATCTTGATCAGCACCTCGTTCGGGCCGACCTCCGGCATCGCCACTTCTTCCATCCAGATGCCTTGCTCGGGATGGCGCTTGACCAGCGCCTTCATTGTCTGCGACATGGGGAGTCCATTGATTTGGCCAGCATTGCCAGCGTTAAAACACCAATTATAGGTGATTGCCTCCAAAGCCGACGTACCAAGCCACAGGCAGGCGCTATCCACTCGCCTCTACACTGAGACGATGACTCTCGACCAACGTCCCCTCGCCATTTTTCTCATGGGTCCCACTGCTTCAGGCAAGACTGCCCTGGCATGCGAGCTGAGTGAGCGCTTTCCGCTGGATCTGATCAGTGTGGACTCGGCGCTGGTCTACCGCGGCATGGACCTCGGTACGGCGAAACCGGATCAAGCGACCTTGGCGCGCTATCCACATGCGCTGGTCGATATTCGCGATCCCTCCCAGCCCTATTCGGCGGCCGACTTTGCCGCTGACGCGAGTTCGTTGATGGCTGGCATCAGCGCAACGGGCAGGGTGCCGCTCCTGGTCGGTGGGACGGGTTTGTATTTCCGGGCCTTGCAACAAGGACTTTCGGATTTGCCGGAAGCCGACCCGGCTGTTCGCGCGCGGCTATTTGCGGAGGCAGGACGGATCGGCTGGCCGGTGATGCATGAGCGACTGGCCAGACTCGACCCGACGGCGGCATCCCGCATCGGCAGCAAGGATGTGCAGCGCCTGCAACGGGCGTTGGAAGTTATCGAGCTGACCGGGCGACCGCTTTCCGAGTTGCAACGGGGCGGCTCGGCAAAACCTTTTCCCTGGCGGGTACTCAAGCTTGCTTTGCTGCCGCAGGATCGACAGATATTGCATGCCCGCATCGCCCGTCGTTTCGACAGCATGTTGCAGGAAGGCTTTCTGGACGAAGTGCAAACTCTCCGTCAGCGCGAGGACTTGCACGCCGATCTGCCAGCGATCCGTGCCGTCGGCTACCGCCAGGCATGGCAGCATCTGGGGGGCGACATCGATGCGTCGACTTTTCGCGACCATGCGATCTTTGCCACCCGCCAGCTCGCCAAGCGGCAGATTACATGGCTTCGTAGTGAGGTAAGTTCACGCCTTTTCGAGCCTGATCGCGCCGGTTTGCTCGATCACGCCACCGGCGCCGTAGAGCTGTTTCTCGGTCGCTGAGGCTCGTCTTTAAGCTGTCCAAGGACGCAGACGTGACGCAATACACCACCCTGTCGCAAAAATCCCCTTCCATCGGGTATTTGAAAGCAGCTAACATCCCGGTCATGTTGGGCCGGGGCGCCATGGGCGTTTTTTCTTCGGCTGAGTCGTGGCAAGGGGAGAACAAAAAATGTCCAAAGGACAATCACTGCAGGATCCATTCCTGAATGCGCTGCGGCGCGAACGCGTGCCGGTGGCCATTTACCTGGTCAACGGCATCAAGCTGCAGGGAACGGTGGAGTCGTTCGACCAGTTTGTGGTGTTGCTGCGCAATCAGGTCAG
>JBDTXA010000090.1:0-14283 GCA_040006415.1 Rhodanobacter sp. | reverse complement strand
TGGTCAGCGACAACACCTCGTCGTACCACACCAACTTCACCGTCTCGATCGAGGCGGCCGAGGGAGTGACCACCGGCATTTCCGCCCATGACCGCGCCCGCACGATTCAGACGGCGGTCAAGGCCGATGCCAAACCGCAAGACCTGGCCCAGCCTGGCCACATCTTTCCGCTGACCGCGCAACCCGGCGGCGTGCTGACGCGCGCGGGCCATACCGAGGCCGGTTGCGACCTGGCGGCGCTGGCGGGGCTGGAGCCATCGGCGGTGCTGATCGAAGTGCTGCACGAGGACGGCTCGATGGCACGTCGCCCCGAGCTGGAAATCTTCGCGCGCAAGCATGGCCTCAAGATCGGCTCGATCGCCGACCTGATCCGCTATCGCCTGGAGACCGAAAAAACCGTGCAGCGCGTGCACGAGGAAGAGGTCGAGACCGAATTCGGTCCGTTCCGGCTGATTGCCTATCGCGACGTGATCCGCCGCGGCCTGCACTACGCACTGGTGCGCGGCAAGGTCGATGATGGCGCGCCGGTGTTGTCACGCGTACACGTGCGCAACACCTTGTCCGATGTGCTGCATCTCAAGCGCGACGATCTCGGATTGACCGTCACTTCCGCGCTGCGCCGCATTGCCGACGAGAATCGCGGCGTGCTGCTGGTGCTGTCCGGCGAGGACACGCCCGAGGCGCTGCTGGCCAAGCTCAATCGCGAACCCAGTCCGCAGGCGCCGGAGGAGGCGCAGCAGCAGGAGTGGCGCCAGCTGGGTCTCGGCTCGCAGATACTGACCGATCTGGGCGTGCACAAGCTGCGCGTCATGGGCACGCCGCGCAAGCTGGTGGGTCTGGCCGGTTTCGACCTGGAAGTGGTGGAATACGTGTGAAACATTGTAGGAGCGCACCCTGTGCGCGATGCTCTACGCCAGGTTATCCAAGGGCATCGCGCACCGGGTGCGCTCCTACAAATTCCGTGACCCGATCAAATTCTTGACCAAGCCCATGTCTGACACCCACATTCGACTGATCGCCCCCTCCGGCTACCCGCATGATCGCACCGCGATGATGCGGGGCGTCGAACGGCTGCGTGATGCCGGCTGCGTGTTGAGTGGCCTGGAGGTTCTTGATCGCAGCGAGCAGCGCTACGCCGGCAGCGATGCCGAGCGCGCGGCCGATCTGAACGCGCTGGCGACGATGGATGAATTGCCGGATATCGCGCTGGCCATCCGCGGTGGCTACGGAGCGACCCGTCTGCTCGAGCAGCTGCATTACGATGCGCTGCGCGACCGGCTTGCCGGCAGCAACACCTTGCTGGTCGGCCACAGCGATTTCACCGCGTTGCAGCTGGCGCTGTTTGCGAAAAGCGGACTATGTACCTTCAGCGGCCCGATGCTGGGCGCGGATTTCGGAGCGGCGACGCTCGATACGTTTACCTCTGATCACTTCTGGAACACGGCGCATTCGCCGACGGCCAGCGCCGAATGGGTCACGACGCCGGATGTCGCGCTCGACGCGGCGGGGCCGCTGTGGGGCGGCAACCTCGCCGTGCTGTGCAGCCTGATCGGCACACCGTATTTTCCCGTCATCGAGGGTGGCATCCTGTTTGTCGAGGACGTGGGCGAACCCCCGTTTCGGATTGAAAGGCTGCTCTACCAGCTGCACCTGTCCGGCGTGCTGGGACGTCAGCAGGCGCTGGTGCTGGGTGACTTCAGCCAGTGCCGTGCCAGCGGCTACGACAATGGTTATGGACTTGTCGACAGCTTTGAGCAGATTCGCCTTGCGTGCGGCATCCCGGTGATCACCGGCATGCCGATCGGTCACGAGCCGGCCAAATTGACCTTGCCGTTCGGCGCACCGGCGCGATTGCAGGTCGCGGCCGGTGCCGCACGACTGGAATTCAGCGATTATCCGCACCTCAAGCCGGAAGGCTGAGCAAGCACGATCCCCGGCAAACCCGTAAAATGGCGGATATGCATGGGCCATGTGCCCACCCAAGGAACTGCGCAATGAAGATCATCGAAGGCGATTTCGCCACGCCCAAAGGCCATTTCGCCATCGTCGCCGGCCGCTTCAACGGCTTCGTGGTCGAGCCACTGGTGGCCGGTGCGCGCGACGCGCTGGTGCGCCATGGCGTGAAGGAAGACGCGATTGAGCTGATCCGCGTGCCGGGCGCGTGGGAAATCGCGCTGGTTGCCAACAAGCTCGCCAACTCCGGCAAGTACGCGGCGGTGATCGCGCTGGGTGCCGTCATTCGCGGTTCCACCCCGCATTTCGATTTTGTCGCGGGGGAATGCGCCAAGGGCCTGGCCCAGGCGGCCTACAGCTCCGGCGTGCCGGTGGCGTTCGGCGTGCTGACCACCGATTCCATTGAGCAAGCGATCGAGCGCTCGGGCACCAAGGCGGGCAACAAGGGTGCCGATGCCGCCATGGCCGCGCTGGAAATGGTCAACCTGTACGGGAAACTGTGATGGCTCAGCAAGCGCAAGGCATCGACATGCAGGCGCGCTCACGCGCTCGTCGTCGCGCGCTGCAGGCGCTGTATGCGTGGCAGATCAGCGGAAGCCACATGAATGCCGTGATCGAGCAGTTTCGGCATGAGCAGGACATGGAGATCGCCGATCTTGAATACTTCGAAGATCTTTTGCACGGTGTGGAAAAGCACGTCGACAAGCTCGACGAGAGCCTGCGCCCGCACATCGACCGCGAGGTGGCGCAGATCGATCCGATCGAACGCGCCGCACTGCGTCTGGCGGCTTACGAACTGACCTTTCGTCCGGACGTGCCGTACCGCGTGGTGATCAACGAAGCGATCGAAGTCACCAAACGCTTCGGTGCCGATCATGGCCACAGCTACGTCAACGGCGTGTTGGACAAGCTGGCCAGCGAACTGCGCATGGTCGAGAAGCGCGGCTGATGTCTGCTTCGGTGGCGGTCACGCCGCTGGAATCGATCGTCCCCGTGCTGGAAACGCCGCGTCTGCGGTTGCGTGCGCATCGTGTGGAAGACTTTCAGGTCCTCGCCGACATGTGGGCCCATCCCGAGGTGCATCGGTACCTCAGCGTCAATCCCTCGACCACCGAGGAATCCTGGATGCGTCTGCTGCGCTATGCCGGTCTGTGGAATTTCCTCGGTTACGGATGCTGGGCAGTCGAAGAGCGCGCCACAGGTCGCTGCATCGGTGATCTCGGCTACGCTGATTTCAAGCGCGGCATCCCCGCGTTGGATGGACTGCCCGAGATGTGCTGGGTGCTGGCTGCTGAAGCACACGGAAAAGGCTACGCCAGCGAAGCACTGGCGGCAGCGATGGCCTGGGGACTGACGCACTTCGGTGACGACCACAGCGCATGCATCATCTCGCCAGATAACGCGGGGTCGATCAAAGTCGCCACCAAGGCGGGCTTCCGGCCGGCGGGGCAGACTACCTATCGCGACGAACCGATCCTGTTGTTCATTCGCTGAACCCGCGAGGCTGCCACGTTGGAATTTCGACTGATCGAGCGCATCCGTGAATTGACCAGCCAACCGCGTGACGACGTGCGCATCGGCATCGGCGATGATGCCGCCGTGGTTGCCGTACCAGCCGGCCAAGAGCTGGTGGTGGCGATCGACACGATGGTGGCCGAGGTCCATTTCCCTCGCAATACCGCGGCAGCTGACATCGGCTGGAAGGCGCTGGCAGTCAATCTGTCCGACCTTGCGGCAATGGGCGCCAGTCCGGCCTGGGCCTTGCTGGCGATGACCTTGCCCGAGGCCGACAGCGGGTTTGTCGAAGCCTTTGCCGAAGGCTTTTCGCGACTGGCGAAACCGCATCGGCTGGCTCTGGTGGGCGGTGATACCACGCGCGGACCGCTGACCATCAGTGTTGCCGTGCACGGCTTCGTGCCGCCGGGGCAGGCAATTCGCCGCGATGGCGCGCGCGTCGGCGACGCCGTGCTGGTGACCGGCACGCTGGGTGACGCCGCCGCCGGTCTGCACGCTTTGCAGCATCCGTTGAAAGCCGATGATTCGCGCGCCGGGCTTCGCGATTTCCTGATCGAACGACTCAACCGGCCGACGCCACGGCTGGCAGCGGGAGTTGCCTTGAGAGGGCTGGCCACGGCTTGCATCGACGTGTCCGACGGTCTGCTCGCCGACCTCGGTCACGTATGCTCGTCGAGCGAGGTCGGTGCCGAGATCGAGGCGCTGCGGCTGCCGCGTTCCTCAGCCTTGCTCGACCTGCATGACGACGCCAGTGCGCTGCAATTTGCGTTGCATGGCGGCGATGACTACGAGCTCTGCTTTACTGTGCCAGCCCGGTGCGTTGACCAGGTACAACTCGACCTGTCCCGTCTGGGCTGCGGTGTCACCCGCATCGGTCGCATCGTGGAAGGTGAGGGTGTGAGCGTGCTCGGCGGGGATGGCATCAAACTGGAAACCGACCAGCGTGGCTGGGAGCATTTCGCATGACAGCAAAAACGAATCTGACGAGGCAGCAACGCCGCGCCCTGCTATCGCGTCCGGCCGGCTGGCTGGCCTGCGGCTTCGGCTCGGGTCTCACGCCCGTGGCCCAAGGCACCTTCGGATCAATGGCCGCGCTACTTCCCTGGCTAGCACTGACCCGGCTGCCGATAATGGCCTATCTGCTGGTCCTGATCATCGGCTTCGTCATCGGCGTGTGGGCCTGTGACATCGCCGGCCGCCTGCTGGGTGTTGCCGATCACCGCAGCGTGGTGTGGGACGAATTCATCGGCCAGTGGATCGCGCTGATTCCACTGGTGGGCTTCGCCACGCCTGACGTCATCGGCCTGCATTGGTGGATGCTGCTGGCCGGCTTCGTATTGTTCCGCATCTTCGACATCTGGAAGCCCTGGCCGATCAGCTGGCTTGACCGCCGAATGAAGGGCGGGCTGGGCGTGATGATCGATGACGTTGTAGCCGGCATCTTTGCCGCGGTGGTGCTGGCCGCGGTGATGTATGCCATCCCACACGCGATGTAGGAGCGCACCCTGTGCGCGAATGCTGCTGATCTGTTGATGGAGGCAACGGCATCGCGCACAGGGTGCGCTCCTACATGACACACAAGAGTCACTCCGAATCCCCTTTGTTGTTCATGCGACGCTTTCACGCGTTTGTTGGCAGACTTGGCGCCTTTCCCGTTGAAGGACTCTGCTCATGCACTACCGTCGCGTTGGTTCATCCGGCCTGCAACTTTCCGCGCTTTCGTTCGGTGCTTGGGTTACGTTCGGCCAACAAGTGGGGCGCTCGCAAGCGCGCGAGTTGCTGGCGCTGGCGCACGATCGTGGCGTCAATTTCTTCGACAACGCCGAGACCTACAATAACGGCGTCGCCGAACAGGTGATGGGCGATGTGTTGGCGGATCTGCGCTTCCCGCGCGACAGCTACTGCGTCTCCAGCAAGGTCTTTTTCGGCGCCGTGGACGACCCCTTGCCGACCCAGCGCGGGCTGTCACGCAAGCATGTGATGGAAGCCTGCCATCAGGCCTTGCAGCGATTGCAGGTAGATTATCTTGATCTGTATTTCTGCCATCGGCCCGACCCGGAGACACCGATTCAGGAAACCGTAGCAGCGATGGACACGCTGGTTCGCCAGGGCAAGGTGCTTTACTGGGGTACCAGCGAGTGGTCGGCGGCTGAGATCGTCGAGGCGCACAAGGTTGCCCACGAAAATCATATGTATGCGCCGGTAGTGGAACAGCCCCAATACAACCTGCTGCATCGCGAGCGGGTGGAGCAGGAGTACGCGCCGCTCTACGACACGTACGGGATGGGTACGACCATCTGGTCACCGTTATCCTCCGGCTTGCTCAGCGGCAAGTACAACGACGGCATCCCCGAGGATTCGCGGCTTGCTCAACCGGGCTACGAGTGGTTGCGTGAAAGCACCCTCGGCAAGGGCGGCGAGCGCGTGGCCGTGGTGCGCGCATTGCAGCCGATAGCCGATGAACTCGGGGTCGATCTCGCGCAGTTGGCGATCGCCTGGTGCCTGCTCAATCCGCATGTGTCGACAGTCCTGCTCGGTGCCAGCCGCCCACAGCAACTGGCTGACAACCTGGACGCGCTGGACGTTCTGCCGCGGCTTGATGACGCCATGGCAAAACGAATCAGGGCGGTGGTCGAGGCGATCTGACCGGCGGACTTCAAAAAGCGGAGGGTCGGGAGTTGACTATTAAATGAGAATCATTATCATCAATGCGTCCCTGACTTTTCGCGGAAATTACAATGCCGATGTCTTCGCTGTCGCTGAGCCCATTGCTGCCCCTTTCAATCTCTCATCGCCAGAGTCTGCAAGCGGTGCCGACCGATGCACCAGAAACGCGACATATCTCCAGCAAGTCGCTGCTGGAAGGCGCGCGCGAGCTGGTAATCCAGCATGAGGGCAGTGAGTACCACCTGCGCCTGACCCGCAACGACAAACTGATCCTGACCAAATGACGTCGGCGGCCCGATGGCCTCATCGGGCCGTGTCGGTCCGCTCAGCACGTCCCTTCTTGCATGGCGTTACGGAGGTGCCGGATGTTTTCTACGCTGTTTCATCGGCTGCAGAAACGGTGTGTGTGTGGCGCAACCATGCAGCTCGCTCGGCAAAGCCTGCGCGTCACTCCTGAGCATCTGATTCACTATTTGCCGGCACTCGGCAATGTGCTTTACATGCCGCTGCGCTCCGACGCGAAACCGGTGGTAGAGATGCCGAGGGGTTTCCTGGTCGAGGCGATGTCACTTGCGCCGCTGCTGCGAGCGCGCTGGTTGGTGATCGCGAGCCAGATAACCGTGGACGGTCCGAGAGAATGGATCGACTGCATCAGCGCCGACCATCAGGCATGCGCGCGCATGTATCTGTTGCCCGACACGGACTATCTGGCCTGGGATGCCTTGCTCGGTTGCGGCGACAGGGTCGCTGAATCTCCGGCGTTTGCGTCGGCGCCGGCAGCCGCCAGTGCGCAAATGCTGCATTTCCACGCCCGTCGAATGGCCGGGCTGCAGATGCTCGGGGCTGAACTGGCCACCATGTCATCCACGCTCAGTAAAGATCTCGCTGGCCGGATTGCGCGCTACGAGGCATTGCCACTGCAGCTGCCCGCGAGCGGATAACCGGACCGGGAATGTTCGTCCGGGTGTCCGACGACTGTCCGCGGACACCCGCCTCGCCCCACCGCGATCGTTCAAGTCACTGATAACGGAACAATAATCACGGAATCATCATCTGGCACACGGATTGCAACGATTTGCTCTGCAACCGCACTGCACGCGGTCAGGAAAGGCCACGATGATTCGCGACACCTCTGCTCAAGACCGTCTGGTCGAAGTGAAACCCAATATCAAGCGCCGCCTGATTCTGGCTGGCGTCGGCGTACTTGTGCTGGCGTTGCTGGCATGGGTGGCGCCCGGTATCGGGAGGCTGTTCTCTGCCTCCGCGTCGGTCAGCAGCTCGCGGCTGTCGTTTGCCACCGTCGAGCGCGGCCCGTTTGTGCGCGATATCGCTGCGGAGGGCAAGGTGGTCGCTGCTGTCAGCCCGACCCTGTACGCAACATCCGGCGGCGCGGTGACCTTGAAGGTGCGCGCAGGTGACACGGTCAATGTCGGCCAGGTGCTGGCTACCATTATCAGTCCCGAACTGACCAACAAGCTGGCGCAGGAACAGAGCAACGCCGACGCGATGGAAGTCAACTATCAGCGATCCCAGATCGATGCACGCAAGCAACGCGGCGAACTGCAGAAGGCTTACGACAACGCCAAGATCGATGCGCAAGCAGCCGAGCGTGATCTGGATCGCAACCAGAAGGCCTTCGGTAAGGGCGCCGTGCCGGGCATGGACGTGGATCGTTCCAAGGACGCGCTGAAGAAGGCGCAAATTTCGCTTCAGCACGCACAGTCCGATCTGGGCATGGACAACGCCAGCCTCAACTTCGACATCCAGTCCAAGAAGCTGGCGCACGAGCGACAGCTGCTGATGGTCAAGGACCTGCAGCGCCAGGTCGACGATCTCAACGTGAAGTCACCGGTGGACGGTCAGGTCGGTCAACTGTTCATTGCCGCGCGCGCCACCGTGGCGAAGGACGCGCAGCTGCTCAGCGTCATCGACCTCTCCGCGTTGCAGGTGGAAATGCAGGTGCCGGAAAGTTTTGCGCGTGACCTTGGCATCGGCATGAACGGCGAGATCAGCGGCAATGGCCATGTCTGGAAGGGTCTGGTTAGCGCGATCTCGCCCGAAGTAGTCAACGGCCAGGTCGCCGCGCGACTGCGCTTTGCCGGCGAGACGCCCAAGCAATTGCGGCAGAACCAGCGTCTATCCGTGCGCGTGCTGCTCGATCACCGCGAAAACGTGCTGACCGTGCAACGTGGGTCGTTTGTTGACGAATCCGGCGGCAGCTACGCCTACGTGGTGCGCGACGGCATCGCCACTAAAACCCCTATCCGGGTCGGTGCCTCAAGCATCGACAAGGTGGAGATTATGGAAGGTCTCAAGGAGGGCGACCGCATCGTGATCTCCGGTACCGACAGCTTCAAGAGC
Source organism: Rhodanobacter sp. (assembly GCA_040006415.1). Taxonomy (GTDB): domain Bacteria; phylum Pseudomonadota; class Gammaproteobacteria; order Xanthomonadales; family Rhodanobacteraceae; genus Rhodanobacter. The sequence goes on along the minus strand of JBDTXA010000090.1, from coordinate 5,787 downwards.
GCGACAAAAGTAGCAATTAGCAACTGACGATTTTCCCCCTCCCCTGCGCGCAGGGGAGGGCTGGGGAGGGTAACGCTCTTGCTCTCAAGGTCAAAAGCCTGACCCCCTCCCAACCTCCCCCTGCACGCAGGCGGAGGAGCAAAAGCCATCACCACCACCGAGGAACCACCATGCTGAAGATGAACCACCTGTCCAAGGTCTACCGCACCGAAGTGGTGGAGACCTATGCGCTGCGCGATTTCAATATCGATGTGAAAGAGGGCGAGTTTGTTGCCGTCACCGGCCCGTCAGGTTCGGGCAAGACCACCTTCCTGACCATTGCCGGTCTGCTGGAAACCTTCAGCGGCGGCGAGTACCACCTCGATGGGATTGAAGTCAGTCAGCTCAACGACAACGCCCGCTCGAAAATCCGCAACGAGAAGATTGGTTTCATCTTCCAGGCGTTCAACCTGATTCCCGATCTCAATGTCTACGACAACATCGAGGTGCCGCTGCGCTATCGCGGCATGAAGTCGGCCGAGCGCAAGCAGCGGATCATGGATTCGCTCGAGCGCGTGGGCCTGGCCTCGCGCGCCAAGCACTACCCGGCCGAACTCTCCGGTGGGCAGCAGCAGCGTGTAGCGATCGCCCGCGCCCTCGCCGGCAGCCCACGCCTGCTGCTGGCGGATGAACCCACCGGCAACCTGGACACGCAGATGGCGCGCAGCGTGCTCGAGTTGATGGAAGACATCCATCGCGACGGCGCCACCATCGTGATGGTCACGCACGATCCGGAGCTGGCCGCCCGCGCCCAGCGCAACGTGCACGTCATCGACGGCCAGGTGGTGGATTTGTCCGAGGAGCCGCGCTTCCACGGTCACGTTGGCGAGGCCGCCCAAGATCACGGCTGAGCTACGTGCTGTAGGAGCGACTTCAGTCGCGACGCTCTGGCGTTGCGTCCTCACCGACAAAGAACAGCATCGCGGCTGAAGCCGCTCCCATAAATGCCACGCCTTTCAGCAGCCTGACAACCCCTACGGGATTTGCGACAAACGGAGTACACAGATGTTTGGCTATTACCTCGAATTGGCCATGCGCAGCCTCAGGCGCAGCCCCGGCCTGACGGCCCTGATGGTGCTGGCAATCGGTTTTGGCGTGGCGGCGTCGATGACGACGTACTCGGTATTTCGCGCGGTGTCGGGAGATCCCATTCCGTGGAAATCGTCGCAGCTGTTCGTGCCGCAGATCGACGCCTGGGGGCCGAAAGGGCGCGACAACTCCGGCGACAACGAACCTTCTGACGCGATGAACTACACCGATGCGATGGCGCTGATGCGCGACCATCGCGCCAAACGCCAGTCCGCGATGTACCAGATATCACCCTCGGTGGTGCCGGCACAGGCTGGCAAACATCCGCTCAATATCAGCGGCCACGCGGTGTACAGCGAATTTTTCCCGATGCTCGACGTGCCGTTCCTTTACGGCAGCGGCTGGAGTGCTGATGACGATGCGCAGCGCGCGGCAGTTGCGGTGATCAGCAGCAAGCTCAACGAAAAGCTGTTCGGCGCGGTCAACAGCGTCGGCAGAACGGTAAACATCGAGGGCAGGGACTACCGCGTGGTCGGTGTGCTGAATGACTGGAATCCACAGCCGCGTTTCTACGACGTGGTCAACAGCGGTGGCTTCAACGAAGGCGTTGAAGACGTGTTCCTGCCGTTCGAGCGGGCCATTGCGGTGGGCATTCCCAACGACGGCAACACCAACTGCACCGACACGCCAAAGGAATCCGGCTTTATCGGATTGCAGCGTTCCAGTTGCGTGTGGATCGCCTATATGGCTGAACTGCCTGATGCGGCCGCCGTCAAGACGTATCGCTCGTATCTGCAGGCCTACGCGCAAAGCCAGCAGAAAGCCGGACGTTTCGGCTGGGCGCCGAATAACCGTCTACGCGACCTGCCGGCCTTTCTCGAACATGAACACGTCGTGCCCAGAGACACCAAGGTGTCGCTGCTGGTGGCGTTGGGTTTGCTGCTCGTATGTCTGGTGAATACGGTTGGCCTGTTGCTGGCCAAGTTCCTGCGTCGCAGTGGTGAGATTGGCGTGCGCCGGGCACTGGGTGCACCGCGCAAGGCCATCTATCAACAGTTTCTCACCGAGGCTGGCGTCGTTGGCGCGGCCGGCGGCGTGCTGGGCTTGTTGCTTACCGGTGTCGGCGTGGCGAGCGTGGGCCTGGTGCTTCCCAAGAGCATTTCCACGCTGGCGCGGGTCGATCTGCCCCTGCTGGCGATCTCGCTGGTGGTCGCTGTCTTGGCGACCTTGCTGGCCGGGCTCTATCCCACTTTCCGTGCGTCACGCGTGCAACCCGCGTGGCAGCTGAAATCCAATTGAGGATTGATCGATGACTGTGCATCCCATCCTCGCCGCACTGCGCAAGCACAAGGCCGGCGTCGTGCTGATCGCCATGCAGATCGCGCTGACTTTGGCGATTGTTTGCAACGCGGTATTCATCATCGGCCAACGTATCGAACGGGTGAACCGGCCGACCGGGCTCGACGAAAAAAACCTGTTTCTGGTCACCCAGCAGTGGGTGGGCGCGCCCGCCGAAGATGCACCCGGCGGCGTGGACAAACTCGACGCCATGCAACAGGAGGATCTGTCGGCCTTGCGTCAATTGCCCGACGTAGCCTCGGTGGCAGCGGTGAATTCGATGCCCTTGATCGACTCTTCCTGGAACGGCGCTATCGGCAACAAGCCGGGCGATACCCGCAGTGGCGGCAAAAGCTTCACCCGTACGACCTACTACTTCGGCGACGACCAGATGCTGTCGACTCTCGGCGTGCGTCTGGTAGCCGGTCGCGCGTTCACTGCCGGCGACGTCCAGCACCAGGGGTTTCGCGAGCAGCGTGATCCAACCATCGTGATTCTTACCCGAGCGCTCGCCGACAAGCTGTTCCCGGGCGGCGCGGTAGGCAAGTCGGTTTACCTCAATGGCGGTACCGCGCCGATTGCCGTCATCGGCGTGGTCGAACGCATGCAAGTGCCCAACGCCGGCGCGGGCGACGAGACCGCGTGGAACGCCACCTTGGCGCCAACCCGTCTGAACGCGAACTTCTCGCGTTATGCCGTGCGGGCCAAGCCAGGCCGACTCGATGCAGCGATGAAAGCAGTGGGGCCCGCCTTGTACAAGGTGAACCCCATGCGCGTGCTCGACGACGACAGCGTGCGCTCGTTTGCCGAAATCCGCGACAAGGCCTATCGGGCCGATCGCGGCATGGCGATCCTGATGGGTGTGGTCTGCCTGATCCTGCTGTGCGTTACCGCCGCAGGCATCGTCGGCCTGACCAGCTTCTGGGTTGGCCAGCGGCATCGGCAAATTGGTGTGCGTCGGGCGCTGGGCGCGCGCAAGGCCGACATCCTGCATTACTTCCAGATCGAGAACCTGTTGATTGCCGGCACAGGGGTGTTGATCGGTGTCCTGCTGGCCCTGGGCCTGAACCTTTGGCTGATGAGTCATTACGAGATGACTCGTATCCCGGTTATGTACGTGCTTACCGGCGTACTGGTGATGCTGGCGATCGGCCAAGCCGCGGTGTTCGTGCCGGCGCGACGGGCGTCGAACGTGCCGCCGGTGGTGGCAACGCGCGCAGTGTGATTTCTCTGCCGCACCCGGGCATCTGACGAGACAACCACGGAGCGATTGGCATGTTCGGCTACTACCTCGATCTGGCAGCACGCAGTTTGCGTCGAAGCCCCGGTCTTACCGCGCTCATGGTGCTGGCGATTGGCTTCGGGGTGGCGGCATGCATGACGACCTGGTCGGTGTTTCGTGCCGCATCGGGGGATCCGATTCCGTGGAAATCGTCACGGCTGTTTGTGCCGCAACTGGAGATCTGGCAGCCGTCCGGACGCAGCACCGACGGCGAGCCACCCGATGCACTGGCCTATGCCGATGCCGTGGCTTTGATGCGTGATCACCGCGCGCGCTTGCAGTCGGCGATCTACGGCATCGGCGTATCGGTGTTTCCGGTACGCGCCGGACAGCACCCGTCGACCGTCGGAGGTTATGCCGTGTCGGGAGAGTTCTTTCCCATGCTTGATGTGCCGTTTCTGTACGGGCAGGGCTGGCACGCGCAAGAGGACGACGGCGCAGCGGCGGTGGTGGTCATCAGTGGCGCACTCAATGATCGGGCCTTCGGTGGCGTCGACAGTGTCGGCCGTGTGCTGAACATCGGGCATCACGACTACCGCGTGGTCGGGGTGCTCGACGACTGGAATCCGCAACCGGTGTTCTACAACGTCTTCGGTAGTGGTGGCTACACGCGAGAGGGCCCGGACCTGCTGCTTCCGTTTACCCGCGCCATTGCAGCGAATATCGAAAACGGGCGCACTGCCTGCGACAAGGAACCGGCCCAGCCGGGCTTTGCCGGCCTGCAGCAGTCCGACTGCGTTTGGATCACCTACCTCGCGCAACTCGATACCGCCGCTGCGGTGCAAACCTATCGTCAGTATCTGGACAACTACACGCATCAGCTGCAGCACGCCGGGCGGCTGCAGGGAACAGTGAACAACCGCCTGCGTGACCTGCCGAGCTTTCTCGAAGCCGAGCGCGTCGTACCGGCCGATACCCGCGTTTCGTTTCTGGTCGCGCTGGGCCTGTTGATCGTGTGCCTGGTCAATACCGTTGGTCTGCTGCTGGCCAAGTTCTTGCGCCGCAGCGCGGAGATTGGCGTGCGTCGCGCACTGGGAGCGCCACGCACCGCGATCTACGGTCAATTCCTTGTCGAGTCGGCGGTGATTGGTCTGGCCGGTGGCCTGCTCGGATTGTTGCTGACCGGCCTGGGCGTGCTGGGTATCCGATTGATCTTGCAACCGCGGCTGGCGGCACTGGCCCACGTTGACGTGCCCTTGCTTGGCTCTACGCTGATCGTTGCGGTGGTCTCCACCGTGCTGGCGGGTCTGTATCCCTGCTTTCGAGCCGCGCGGGTGCAGCCCGCGTGGCAGTTGAAATCGGACTGACCGTCATGACCTTGCATCCCATGTTGCGAGCGCTGCGACGGCACAAGGCCGGCGTGTCGCTGATCGTGTTGCAGATCGCGCTGACGCTGGCGATCGTCTGCAATGCCTTGTTCATCATCGGTCAACGGCTTGAACGCCTGAACCGGCCTACCGGTGTGCAGGAGGCGGGCTTGATCCGCATCTCGCAGACCTGGTTGAACGCACCGACCACCGATGACGATGCCGCCGTCGAGCAACTCGACGCGTTTCAGCGCAGCGACCTGTCCACCTTGCGTCAGTTGCCCGGCGTGCTCGATGTCGCCGCCAGTGACAGCATGCCGCTGCAGGGGTCGTTGTGGAGCGCGGGCATCCGCATCGATCGCGAGCAGAAAAACACCATCACCCAAGCCGCGCTCTATTACGGTGACCAGCACCTGCTGCCCACGTTCGGCCTGCATCTGCTTGCCGGACGCAACTTCACTGCCAACGAGATCGACCATCACACGATCCGAAGTACGCAGGCTGCGCCCGTGGCGATCATCACCCAGGCCCTTGCCGGCATGCTGTTTCCGCACGGCGATGCGCTGGGCAAGATCATCTACCTGGACGTGCGCGCCGCCACGGTCGTGGGGATCGTCGAACGACTGCAGACACCGACCATTGCCGAGTGGGGCAGCGACTGGGCCTACAACGCCATCCTGCTGCCGGTGCGGCTCGACGGCGCCACCGCGAGTTATGCGTTGCGTGTGAAACCGGGCCGCGAGCAGGCGGTGATCCGTTCGGCGCGCGATGCGTTGTTCGCGCTCAATCCCA
>JBDTXA010000089.1:0-14293 GCA_040006415.1 Rhodanobacter sp. | reverse complement strand
CCCGGCGTGTTCGCCGCCGGCGATGCGACCACCGTGCCCTACAAGCAGATTGTGATCGCTATGGGCGCTGGCTCTACTGCCGCGTTGAGCGCCTTCGATCACATCATTCGCAGTCCGTTGCCGGTAACCGAAGAGGTGTTTGAAACCGCCGAAGCGTGACAACAAAGGGACGGCTCGCCGTCCCTTTCCTTTGTTCGTCCCTCATAGTTCAAGCGCCCTGGTCGGGACCCCGTTTCAACGCCGTGCGAATGTCGTCCAATGCGGCAGGATCATCCAGCGTCGACAGATCGCCCGGGTCGCGCTGCTCTGCCAGCGCCTGCAATGAGCGCCGCAACAGCTTGCCCGAACGTGTTTTCGGCAGGGAGTTCACGACGTAGATCCTTGCCGGCTTGGCCACGCCACCGAGCTGGTCGGCCACACGCTGCTGCATCGCCAGAGCCATGGCGCCAGTGTCACCGGCGACTTTCTGCTTCAGGGTGACGAACACGATCGGCACCTGTCCTTTGAGTTCGTCACGCACACCGACCACGGCGACCTCGGCCACGGATTCATGGCTGGCTACCGCCTCTTCAATTTCGCGGGTACCCAGCCGGTGACCGGCAACATTGATGACATCGTCCGTGCGACCAAGAATGTAGGTGTAACCGTCCTCGTCACGAATCGCCCAATCCAATGAGCTGTAAAGCAGCTCTTTGAAATGACTGAAATAGCTGCGCACGTAGCGCTCGTCATCGCCCCATACCGTGGTAAGGCATCCCGGTGGCAGCGGCGGCTCGAATACGAGTACGCCCTTCACGCCTGCCGCTACCGCTTTGCCCGTGCTTTCGTCAATCACCTTCATGCGATAACCCGGCGCCGGCAGTCCCGGCGAGCCGAATTTCACTGTTTTCAGATCCAGACCCGGCATCAGCGTAATGGCCGGCCAGCCGGTTTCAGTCTGCCAGTAGTTGTCGATCACCGGTACGCCCAGGCTGTCGGTGATCCACTGCGCGGTGGGCTCGTCCAGCGGCTCGCCCGCCAGAAAGAGCCATTTCAGCGTGGAAAGATCATATTTTTTCAGCCAGCTTTCGTCCTGTTTCTTCAAGACTCGCAAGGCCGTCGGCGAAGAAAACATCGTGTGCACCTTGTAGCGCTCACACAGCTGCCACCAGATGCCGGCATCAGGGTGCGTCGGTAAGCCTTCATAGAGCAGTGACGTTGCCCCGCCGATCAGCGGACCATAGACGTTGTAGGAGTGTCCTACGGCCCAGCCAACGTCAGAGGTGGAAAACATCACCTGCCCTGGCGCGATGTCGAAAATCGTGCGTATCGACATCGCCATTGCCACCGCATAACCACCGACGTCTCGCTGCACACCTTTCGGCTTGCCGGTGGTGCCGGAGGTGTAGAGCAGATAGCTCGGCTCGTTCGACTCCAGCCATACCACGGGCACCTCAACACCTTCGTGCAGGCGCCGCAGTTCCGCGTAATTGACATCGCGCTCGGGTATCCAGGTGATGTTTGGATCAAGTCCGCGGTCAATCAACAACACATGCGGCGGTGGCGCCGATGCCTCGTTCAATGCAGCATCGACCAGCGGCTTGTAGGGAATCACCTTGCCACCGCGCATGCCGGCATCGGCAGCAATCAGCAACTTTGGCTGCGCGTCGTCGATACGAAGCGCCAGGTTGTGGGCGGCAAATCCGCCGAAGACCACGGAATGGATGGCGCCCAGGCGTGCACAAGCCAACATGGCGAATACGGCCTCGGCCATGTTTGGGAGATAGATCACCACGCGATCGCCCTTTTCCACCCCGAGTGACCGCAACACCGCGGCGAAGGTGTTCACCTCGGCATGCAGTTCGCGGTAGCTGAACTCGCGCGTGATACCCGTTTCGGTCGAAATGGCCACCAACGCCAACTGTTCCGCCCGTTCGGTCAGGTGCCGGTCTACTGCGTTGTAGCAGAGGTTGGTGGTTCCGCCGACAAACCAGCGCCGGAATGGCGGGTTGGATTGATCGAGTATTTGCTGCGGCTGCCTGTCCCAATGGATCAGCTGTGACTGTTCAGCCCAGAAAGCTTCTGGATTATCGACTGAACGACGGTAAGTATCTTCATAGCCCATGATCGCTTTCCTCTACACCTTATTTTCCAGCCTAGTGCAAGGCGCTGGAAAACCGTATCGCGACGAAAGTCGAACCACGACCCAGACGGCGGCGGGTCGCCTGGCCTGACTGGAGCACCAGACTACAAGGCGGGACAAGAGCCAACGCACACTGATTCAAACGTCGTGCACGGTCAGACCGGAAACAACCGCTTGGCCGCTATTCACTTTCGCGTAACTACGTCCTGCAGATCTTCTGCATGCCACAACCCAAGCCAACCGCGCCCTGAAAAAAGAGGTATATCTGCCTTGGCAGTTACTCAGCACCTCCGGACTCCAAACCGTTCGCGCAGGGCGTAGCCTGCGCAGCGGGCGGAGTCGACGCACCGCCACGGTTAAGACAGCCTGTCGCCTCCATGTCGCTCGACTTCTGCTTGCGGCCCACGCTCGGCCGGAACCTGGCCTGAGCAAGTGCCATTCGGTATGTCCGTATTATGACGAAGCATCAATGATGCAGCTGCCAATTCGCGGCTTTCTGAAGTTGGATCGCCTGCTCCGAGGAGATCCCCAGCTCAACTGCCGCCTGCTCCTTGCCGCCAAGCTTGCGTGGATCACGTCCGGTGATTTTTCCGAAGTCCATCAACGCTTCGAGGTAATAGCCATAGACACTTGCATGATGACCATCGTAGGCCCACAAATTCACCTTGCCGAAGTCGATGCCGTCATACGGGTTCGGGTCAGCAATCTTTGCAGAAATTGCCCGGTTGAATGCCAGGCCCACCGGAATGACGCCCTTGATATGTGAGCTCGAGTTCGCAACCTGGGTACACGCCTGCTGGAAATCACTTGCCATGGCCTCGATGGAACCGCCACGCCACGGGCTGTTTTGCGTGTAGGTCATGTCTGGCCGCGACCAGGATGCCATGAGCCAGACTTCGACCTTGCTGTTTTGTCGAGCGAACAGTTCCGCCAGACGGTGCGCATATTCTCGAAATACAGTTGAGTCGCCAGGCTTTTCAGGGTTGAGCGTGCTGTATTCCTGCATGACTACGGCATCCCAGGAGTGATCAAGCACGGCCTTCTCGTGCAGAAAGTGGTATTTGAGCCCCTTGCCGGGCACAGTCTCCACGCTCACGGTGTAGTTCAGCCCCGCCTCTTTGGTAAACATTTCAAATAGTGCCGGCACGCCACCGACGCCGGTGCCATTGAGATCGTGGACGCTCGCTGCCTGATAGCGCCATGCGGCCGAATGCATGCCAGCCGTGAAGCTGTTGCCAACAAAAAGCACCCTCTGCCCGCTGGCCGCCATGACCGGCGCGCAGAAGCCAATGCAGACGCCAGCAAGGAGTAAGCCCAGTCCGCGATAAACGCCAAGCTCGCCCGGTTTTTTTTTCAAAGCTGCTCGATTCATATCCCACCATTGGTTATTCGTTACGACCAGAAATGGGGCGTTGCGACGATTCACGTGCACATCGATGAAATGACTGCGCATTCAGCATCGTCTCGAAGGAGCCCCCATTCCACATCTGCTCATCAGCTCTCAGAAACTGACGACCACCCGGGCCCAGTAATACCGTCCGATCAGGTCAAAATTCTGTTGATCCACGTTGTAGGCAGCGTTGTTGTCGTAGAGCACCGGCGGCTGGTTGTCGAACAGGTTGTTCACACCCGCGGTAAGGCGCGTATGCAGGGACTTGATGTCGTAGCTCAGCGAAACATTATGGTAGAGGTTCGAGCCGTAATCGATGAAGTAGCCATCCAGGCCGCTGCCAGCAGGAAACGTGTCCTGCGACGCAACCGGCGAACCCATCCGGAAGTCACCGATGTAACGTACCTTCCACGTCGCGTGCCAGTTGCCCATGTTCCAGCGAGCGATGCCGTTGGCGCGCCAGCGCGGGAACAGGCACTGGCCCACGCCAGGGCAATCCGAGGCAGGCGCCGAGCCGGCTCCCATGTAGTGACCGGCGTACTGGTAGGTGGTGTTGGCCGACGTGCCCGGAGCGGTCTGCGCCGTGTAGTACTTCAGGTAGGAGCCACTTACGTTGAAGTCGAAGCGTCCGATCGAATCGGTGGCCAGCTTGTAGTCGGCAGAAACATCCACGCCGCCGGTGCTCAAGCTGCCCAGGTTGCCGATCGGCTCGACTGTCTGCTGGCTGATCTGGCCCTGCTGCGGACCACTCGGATAACGCTGGATGAGTGAGCAGTAAGCGGTCTGTCCGTCGCTGCACAAGTTCAGCATGTTCTGCAGATTGACCGAGGTGATCAGGTTGTTCAGGTAGACGTGCCAGACATCTCCACTGACCGTCAGGCCCGGCACTCTCGAGGGGCTGTAGACCAGGCCCAGATCGAACGACTTTCCGGTCTCGGGCTTGATCGGAAAGCCGGCGTAACGTGACCCCGAAGTTACAATTGCAGACGCCACGTTCTGGGCAACGAGTGCATTGACGAAGCTGCCGTCGGTCGGAACATTGACGCAGGCGGGATTGGCCGGACTTCCGGTGTAGCCGTCGCAGGGATCGGAGGTAATCCTGGGATTCGCGGTGCTGACGGATGTGTATACGTCAGCGACCGTCGGCGCACGGAAAACCTCTTCCATGGAGCCACGCAGCAGCAGGCTCTGGATCGGCCGCCACTCCACCTTGAACTCCTTGTTGTTTGAACTGCCGAAGGAGCTGAACCGCGAGTAGCGGTCACCGATAGTGACATTCAGGCCGTATGCGCCGGGCAGGTCCGCCAGGATCGGTACGAACAGCTCGCCATAGCCTTCCTTGACGTTGTATCCACCTTGCAGTGGCGCCGAACAATGCGTGCCAAGACCGCAGTTTCCGGTGTCCGGATCGATCAGCAGCAGCGAGCCGAGCACCGAATGCGTGTGCTCCTGGCGATAGTCAGCTCCCACAGCCAACTGCACCGTGCCGGCAGGCAGATCGAACAGGCCCCCGCTGGCTTGTGCATGCCAGCTCTTCTCCTGGTCATAGCTGTTCTCGATGGCCGGTACGCTGTTTGCCAACTCGACCGCCGCCGAGTTGGCGGACTGCACATTGAATGGATTGAACGTTGCATCGCAACCAGCCACTGGCTTGCCCGGCGTACCGCAGGTCACGGTACCGGAAGCTGGATCAAGGAACGACGGACCCGTGTACAGGCCGCTGAGGTTCGGATAGTTGAGAGTGAGCGTGTTCGCGCTTGTGTGGCCATAGCTCATGCCCACGTCCCAGTCCCACCCCCGGTCGAAAGCGCTGAATGTGCCCTTGATGCCGGTACTAATCTGCTCGGTCGTCGTGTCGTACTTTTCGCCACGATTTCCCATCGCGGTCAGACGCGACCTGAAATGGTAGCCCTTGGAACCGAACTCGACACCAAACGGGTTGTAGTAGTTGTCCGCCGAGATCGTGATCTGAGGCGTGTGATAGGTGGTTGGAGCCTCCTCGAAGGCAGAAGTGGTCTTGTTGTAGTACGCATCCAGGTAGACCGATGTGTGACTACCCAGGTTGTATGTCCCCATCACGAACGCGTTGGTGCGTTCCTGTGGCTTCAGCAGTTGGGTCTCGCTGGCAAAGTTGTACTTGTCGCTGTTGGAACCGCTGTTCTGGTAGCAGTGGTAGTCATTGACAGGGTCCATGCCGCTTGCAGACGGATTGCGCGCCAGGTAGCCGGACGAACAATCACCGAAGGCATCATGTACGCCGCCACTCTTCGGGATCTGGATATTGCCGTACGGAGAATTGGTCGAGCCACCCACAGATACTTCGGGCACGCCATGGCTATTGGTTCCGAGATCAAGAATGTCCCTGGTGAATGGACGGGTGCTGGAAGAAACGCCATCGGTTTTGTTGTAGCCGACGCCGCCAATGATGCTGCCCTTGTCGGTTGTCTGTCCAAACGTGAAGGTATAGGATTTTCCACGCGCATCGGCGTGTGCGGATTCACCCAGGCGTGCCGTGAACTGGGCGCCCTGATAGTGTTTTTTGGTGATGAAATTCACCACGCCGCCGATTGCGTCGGACCCGTAAACGGCAGAAGCGCCGTTCTTGAGCACCTCGATTCGCTCGATCATGGCTGCGGGGATGGAGTTCACATCCTTGCTGATCACCCGCCGTCCATCGACCAGGATCAGCGTGCGGGCAGAACCCAGGCCGCGCATGCTCAGCTGGGTTCCGCCATGGTTGTGCGCATACTGCTGATTGGTGGCGCCGCCCGTCATCACCGAGAGGTCCTGCACCAGCTGGCCGAGCGTCATGTCCCCGGTGGCCATGATTTGTTCGTGGCCTACGGTGAGCACCGGATTAGCCGTTTCCAGGTCCACGCGACGAATATGCGACCCAGTAACCATGACTGCGGAAAGGTTTTTTGCTTTTTTCTCGCCCGTCTCCGCTTGGCTGTTTTCAGTCGACGAACTGGCCTGGGCTGCTTTGTCGCCAGCCGGAGATGTCTGCCCGGCGAAGGACGTCACCGGCAGCCCCATCAGTGCTGAAAGCATCGCCACAGGCAAGATACGTTTCGTGAGTTTCATGGCGTGACTCCTGTGGAAAGAACAATTGAAATGGCGGTCGTAATTCACAGCTTTCATGCGGTCACCTCGTCCACGGGCACAGCTGCTGCACGCCATACCGGCGTCTGTCGGCCATGCGTGAGCCCCCTGCGGGCGAAAAGACGCGTCCAGTTACCGACGCCGGATCCAGGGACCAGCAACGCCGCGGACATGCCGAGCTTGTGCGACAGGACGAACGCAGAACAGCCGCGGATGTTCATGCTGGACCTCCGGTTTCCTCTGAGTAAGCAGCTGCGGGACGTCGGTGCCGTCCACGACCACCGAGCGTCGCATCCAGCTGCTCGCTGTCCAGCGCCCCTTCCCAGCGCGCTACCACCACGGTGGCGACGGCGTTGCCGATGAAATTGGTCAGTGAGCGGCATTCGCTCATGAAGCGGTCCACGCCAAGAATCAGCGCCATGCCGGCCACCGGTAACGTGGGCACCACAGTCAGCGTGGCGGCCAGCGTGATGAAACCCGCGCCGGTCACGCCCGCAGCACCCTTGGAGCTGATCATCGCCACTGCCAGCAGGGCGAGCTCCTGCCCCAGGGTCAGGTCGATGCCGGTCGCCTGTGCAATGAACAGTGCCGCCAGCGTCATATAGATATTGGTGCCGTCGAGGTTGAACGAGTACCCGGCTGGCACCACCAGACCGACGATCGACTTGCGGCAGCCGGCAAGCTCCATCTTCTCCATCAGCGACGGCAGCGCCGCCTCCGACGACGAGGTGCCCAGTACCAGCAGCAGCTCGGCCTTCAGGTAGCGGATCAGCTTCACCACTGAGAACCCGTTGAAACGCGCCACGGCGCCCAGCACCACCAGTACGAACAGCGCTGAGGTGAGGTAGAAGGTGAACACCAGCATCGCCAGATTGGTCAGTGAGCCGATGCCGTACTTCCCGATGGTGAAGGCGATCGCGCCGAAGGCGCCGATCGGCGCGGCTCTCATCAGCAGATGCACCAGCTTGAAGATCGGCGCGGTGAGCGCGCCGAAGAATTTCGTCACCGGCGCAGCAGCCTCGCCAACCATCGCCAGCGAAATGCCAAACATCACCGCAAAGAACAGGACCTGCAGAATATTTCCCGAGGCAAACGCGCCAACCACCGTCGACGGAATGATGTCCATCAGAAAGCCGGTGAGCGTGAGTGAATGCGCCTTGCTGGCGTAACCCTGCACGCTCGCTGCGTCCAGCGAGGCCGGATCGATGTTGAGCCCGGAACCCGGATGCACCACATGCGCCACCAGCAGACCCACAATCAGCGCCATTGTCGACATGACCAGGAAGTACGCCATCGCCTTGGCCATCACTCGGCCGACCGTGCGCAGGTTGCTCATGCCGGCGATGCCGTTGACCACGGTAAGAAAGATCACCGGCGCAATGATCATCTTCACCAGCTTGATGAAGGCATCGCCCAGTGGTTTGAGCTGCTCACCGGTGTGTGGCCAGAAGTGACCCACTGCCGCACCCAGCGCGATGGCAACAAGAACCTGCACGTAGAGCTGGCGATAAACAGGCAGACGCTTCGGCGAAGACGTCGTGGTGTTAATAAGCATCGGTACCCCTTGAAACGGACGACCGGATCGGTCGCGCGGCAGATTGGCCAGACGTAGTTGTAGCGCAGCGAGCGCCGGGGCCGAATAGCACATTCCGGCTAGTCGGCCTTTCCCTGTGCCACCATCGAACAGCGCCAGGCCATGTGCCAGGCGGTTTTCCACGACGCTTCAGCTTTCGCCCATGACCCAACGACATCACCGCTTTTTCGCCGTACTGGCCCTCGCCGTGTTCATGCTTGCCAGCGTTTTCGTGGCCGGACGGATTGCGCAGCAGCGAGCGCTGCATCAACTTTCGGCACAGACCGCCGAACAACTGCAGCTGCGTGCGCTGGCGCTGCAGCGCTTCATCGACCGCTATCGCGTACTGCCGACCGTACTCGCGCTGGATCCGGATCTGCGCCGTGCACTGGAGCAGCCAGCCACCAGTGTCGATACCGCCGCGCTCAACCGAAAGCTCGAACAGGCCAATGGCCTCACCCACGTTTCCACGCTGACGCTGATCGACCGCCGCGGGGTGGCGCTGGCCGCAAGCAACTGGGCTGACCCATCCAGCAACGTCGGGCTGAACTACAGCTTCCGTCCCTACTTCCAGCTGGCGATGGCGAACGACCACGGCAGCTTCTACGGCATCGGCGTGTCCACCAACGTGGCCGGCTATTTCATTGCCGAGGGAGTGCACGACACCCGCGGCCGGCGTATTGGTGTGGTGGTGGTGAAGATCACGCTCGATACGTTCGAACAGGAGTGGTCCGACAGCTCCGACACCATCCTGCTCAGCGACGCGCACGGCGTGGTCTTTCTCAGCAACCGTGCGGCATGGCTCTACCACCCCCTGCAGCCGCTATTGCCTGCCGCGATCCAGGCACTCGAGCACACCCGCCAATACGGTGATCAGCCGTTGATACCCGCGCGCGTGACTATCCTCGCCCGCTTTGCCGACGGCGGCCGACGGGTGCACATCGACCAGCCTCGCACGCCGCATGACGTGGTCTGGCAATCCCTCCCGCTGCCCTCGCAGGGCTGGACCGTGCATCTGCTGCACGATAGCCGCGAGGCGAACGCGGCCGGTTATCGCGCTGCACTGATTACGCTCGGCGGCTGGCTGCCCGCCATTCTTCTGGGGCTATTTCTGCAACAACGGCTACGCGTGGCCCGACTGCGCCGGCGCAGTCGCGAGGAACTGGAGCGACTGGTGGCGCACTACGCCAGCGCGCTGCGCTCGGAACAGGACAGCCTGGTGCAGGCCGCGCAGCAGGCCGCAGCCGGTCAGCCGGGCGGACTCGAACGACTGCCGCAAGGCGTCAGCGTGGTCGACGCACAACTGCGCATGGTGGCGTGGAACCCACGCTATGCCGACCTCATGCGATTTCCGCCCGGCCTGTTGCAGAAGGGCCGCCCCGTAGAAGAACTGTTCCGCCACAACGCGCAGCTCGGCCTGCTCGGCCCCGGTGACTTGGAAGACGCCATTCAGCGTCGCCTCGACTATTTGCGTGACGGCGCCCCGCACATGTACGAGCGCGAGCGTCCCGACGGCAGCGTACTCGAGATCCGCGGCAACCCGCTGCCCGATGGCGGCTTTGTCACCAGCTACGCGGATATCAGCGCCTACAAGGACGCCGCGCGCGAGCTGCGCACGCTCACCACCACGCTGGAAAATCGCATCGATGCCGCCACCCGCGAACAGCGGCTGGCGACCGCCGAAGCGCGCCGCGCCAACCGCAACAAGACCCGCTACGTTGCGGCCGCCGTGCACGATCTGCTGCAACCGCTGAATGCCGCCCGGTTGTTTGCCGGGGCATTGCGCGGCCCGCTGCAAGCCGAGGCCGATCGCGCCCTGCTCGCTCGCGTCGAGCACGCACTGCACGCGCTGGACAGCCAGCTCACCAGCATGCTCGATCTCTCGCGTCTGGACGGCGGCGGTTTCAAGACCCAGGTCGGCGCGTTCGCGCTTTCGCCGATCCTGCGCGAACTGGCCACGCAGTTCGGCATCGTGGCGCAGTCACGCGAACTGCAGTTCGATCTCGTCGACACTCGTGCATGGGTCCGCAGCGATGCCATCCTGTTGCGTCGCGCGCTGCAGAACTTCCTCTCCAACGCCGTGCACTACACCCCCAGCGGTCGCGTGCTGCTCGGCTGCCGCCGCGACGGCGACCACCTGCGCATCGAAGTATGGGACACCGGCGTCGGCATTGCGGACGACCAGCGCGAAGTGATCTTCGAGGAATTCCGGCGGCTCGATTCCGGTGTAGACGCGGACGAACGCAGCGCCGGGCTGGGGCTTTCCATCGTGCAGCGCATCGCGCAATTGCTGGATCACGCCGTCACATTGCGATCCTGGCCCAGTCGCGGCAGCGTATTCGCGATCCGCGTGCCGCTCGCTGCGCCCGACCAGATCGAGTCCAACGCCGAACCCGCCACCGCCGATACGGACTCGCCGCTCACCGGTCGCCACATCGTCTGCATCGACGACGACGCGCAAACCTGCGCGGCCATGACCGCCTTGCTGCAACGCTGGGGTTGTACCGTCGCCACCGCTGCCGATGACTGCGAAGCGGCCATGCTCGCCGGCTCCACGCCCGCGCCAGATCTGCTGCTTCTCGACTATCAACTGGGTGATACCACCGGCCCCGCCCTGCTCCCCGATCTACTGCAGCGCTGGGGCGCCACCCCCCCGGTAATCGTGCTTACCGCACATGGCGATGCCTATACGAAAGCAGAACTGGATGCCGCCGGTCTGTGCTTCATGATCAAGCCAGTCTCGCCATCTCGATTGCGCGCATTGATGAGCCGGTTGCTGGCTCAGCACGGGTGACGACGCAGGCGTTCACGCCGAACACCTGCACTGTCGGAAATGTGCGTGTTACCAGTGTAGGGAATTTCGCCTGATCCTCACCATGCGCACAGCACGTTCGCGGACCTGCGGGGAGAACTTGCTCGTTTTTTTCCGGCTCCATCTTCTCAAGAGTTGGAGACTCCAAACAACCCAAGACGTTTCACTCGATCTCTCTCCTGCCGCCTAACCCAGCAACCTAATCACGAGAGGGTTCGTCCGCTGCGCAGCATGCGTCCATTTCACGCGGCGTCGCCACAAGACCGCAGGCATCACTCATCAACATCGTCCTCATCAAGCGACTTCACCAGTACCGCGGCCTGCGTGCGGGAACGACATTCAAGCTTGGAAAGCACCGCGGTTACATGAATCTTCACCGTGTTCTCCGCCAGCCCCAACCTGTCAGCGATCTGCTTGTTGAGCAGTCCTTCGGCTATCAGCATCAGTACCCGGAATTGTTGCGGGGTGAGTTGCGCGAGGCGGGCAGCAAGTGCGGCGTCTTCGGGGCTGCGCTCGGCGCGTCTGGTGTCGAAGGCGAGGCCGCCGTCAAGCACGTGACGAATCGCTGCGCCCATCGCTTCTACCGGCGCGGCCTTGGAGACGAAACCGGCAGCGCCGAACTGCTGGGCGCGGCGCACAGTGCGCGGGCGGTCGTTGGAGGAGATCACGATAACTGGCAGGTCCGGATGCTCGGCGCGCAGCCAGAGCAAAGATGAAAAACCGATAGCGCCGGGCATGGTCAGGTCGAGCAGCACCAGATCCACGGTGTGTTCGGCCGCCAGCACGGCCTCGAGCGCGCTCTGACTGGCGGCTTCAATCACACGTGCTTCGGTAGTAGCGCCCAGCGTGTGAACCACGGCGGAGCGGAACATGGGGTGGTCGTCGGCCACCAACACGGTGATGGGGTCGGTCATCGGTTCAACCCACGCAAAAGAGCCTTAGGGTAAACCACCCTCACTCAGCATTGCCCGCATCACCTCTTGGACAAGACTTGACCCTCACGTAACGTGAGGCCTTAGCGTGGCCCTCAGGCGATGCAGAGCAGGAGTACGGACGATGATGCTGACAGTAGGTGAGCTAGCCAGGCGTTGCGGGTTGCCCGTGCGCACCTTGCACCACTATGACGCGATCGGCCTGCTTGAGCCGGCCTCGCGCTCCGATGCCGGTTACCGGCTTTACGGGCGGGCGGATATCGAGCGCCTGCACCGCATCCAGGCCCTGCGTCGGCTGGGCTGTCGTTGGCCGACATCGACACTGCCCTGTCCGGATCGCAGCAGCCATTGGCTGAGGTGGTCGATCGCCAGATCGCACAGATCGATCACGAACTGCGCAAAGGTCAACAATTGCGTACGCAGCTGGCAGACGGAGAGTCCCCTGACCTGGCCGACTGGCTGGACACGCTGGAGTTGATGACGACGTATGAGAAGTATTTTTCCCCTGAAGAACTGAAGGCACTGCCGCTAAACACGGATAAGGATTTACAAGCCGAGTGGGGTACGTTGATCACCGCGACGCAGGCGGCGATGGACAGCGGTGCCACGCCAGAGGATGCCGATGCACATATCCTCGCACTGCGCTGGATGAAGATGGTAGGTCACGGCACTGGTAACAAGTCGGCGTTCAAGACGCGCCTGCGCGTAATGAACCAAAACGAGCCAGAGATGCGCAAACGCTCTGGAATAACTCTGGAGATGATGGAGTTTGTGGAGAAGGCCGTGGCGAATGCCGGGCTGGTACTTTTTTGCGCGCTATCTGGACGCGCACGAAATGGAACGCATGCGAGCCAACTACGGTAAGCAGGGATATGCCTGGCCTGAACTCATCGCCGAACTGCATGAGGCACAGACAGCAGGCACGTCGGCCGACGACTTGCACGTAACGCAACTGGCAAAGCGGTGGATGGCGCTTTTTTCGCGCTTATGCCGGCGACGACCCGATAACGCATACCCGCATCCGCAAGGTTTATGCGAAGGAACCCAACCTGCGAAGCGGCAGTGCTGTCGATTAGGGGCTGCTGGATTATGTGCAGCAAGCGCTTGGTGGCAAGCCGCAGCAGCGGGACTGACGCATCAATCGGAAATTAAGGAACAGCATCGCCTCAACTCACATGCCCCCCGCGCTAATTGAACGAATTCCTCTTTACCTCATGCAGGAGCAGGAAGATATCCTACTTACATACCGGCCCAGCGCAGCTCGATAGCGGCCTTGACAGCCTCGTCCACATCGCTGGCCGAAACGTCCTGCATCTGCTCAAGCTGACCATTACGCATGCCGAAAAACTCGCCTTCCTTGTTGCGGTAAGTGGCGGTCCAGGTCACCCGGCCACGGGCACCTACAGCGTAGTCGCCCTCATAGGAAAAAGCGTTTGAGGTGGTGCCGGTTACGGTGCTCATGGCGAATACGTCGGTTGGAGGATAGTGCCAGCATAGCCCCCTGCACTCGGCCTGGGGCATTAAGTGTTGCATGCGCTTGATGCAAAAAAAGGCCACCATGCGGCCTTTTCACTCGTTTGAGGCGGCGTGAAGCCGCCTCAAACTTACTCGCCCGAAAGCGCGGCTTACTTCTTGGCGAACAGGTGCTCGACGCCAGCGCGCTCTTCGCGCAGCTCCTTTTCGGTTGCCGCCATGCGGCCACGGGAGAAGTCGTTGATCGCCAGACCCTGCACGATGGTGTACTTGCCGTTCTTCACCGTCACCGGGAAACCGAAAATCACGCCGGGAGCGATGTCGTATGAACCATCCGCCGGAATACCCATCGACACCCAGTCGCCCTCGGATGTGCCTTGCGCCCAAGTGCGCATGTGATCAATCGCCGCCGATGCAGCTGACGCGGCCGACGAAGCACCGCGCGCCTTGATGATGGCGGCGCCGCGCTGCTGCACGGTCGGGATAAAGTCGCTCTCGTACCAGCTCTGGTCGATCAGTGACATCGCCGCCTTGCCATTGACGGTGGTGTGGTGCAGGTCCGGATACTGGGTGGAGCTGTGATTGCCCCAGATCGTCATCTTCTGGATGTCGGTGGTATGCGTACCGGTTTTCCCGGCCAGCTGGCTTAGCGCGCGGTTGTGGTCGAGGCGGACCATCGCGGTGAAGCAGTTCGGGTCCAGGTCCGGCGCGTTTTGCTGCGCGATCAGCGCATTGGTGTTGGCCGGGTTACCGACCACCAGCACCTTCACGTCACGCTTGGCGTGATCGTTCAGCGCCTTGCCTTGCGGGCCGAAGATCGCACCGTTGGCTTCCAGCAGATCCTTGCGCTCCATGCCCGGGCCGCGCGGACGCGCGCCGACCAGCAAGG
>JBDTXA010000088.1:0-14401 GCA_040006415.1 Rhodanobacter sp. | reverse complement strand
AGCGCGACCTTGGCCGGGTTGGGGGTCGGGTGAAAATAGAAACGGATCATGCCGGTCACCTTGCAAGACAAAGGAGGCGTGATATCACGCCCGAGGATCACACCACGTGAATCCGAGTCCGCTGCACCGGTGTCGGATTCAGTACTGGCTGGCAGTGAGCTCGACCAACCAGTCGACGAAGACCCGCAGACGCGCCGGCATCTGCCGCTGCGGCGGATACAGCACGGTCATCGGCAACGAAGGCGGCGGCGTCGAGGACAGCAGTTCGACCATGTTTCCACTGGCCAGCTCCCGCTCGATGCGATAGCGCGAGAACTGGGCGATGCCGAGGCCGGCCAGGCAACAGCCAAGATAGGCATCGGCGCCACTGACAGTGATCCGACCAGGCAGGCTGACCCGGCGACATTGTCCATCGACGATAAACTCCAGCGGCTCGGCACGCCGGGTCGTGGGTGAGGCCCAGTTCACCGCCAGGTGACCTTGCTGAAGGTTGTCCAGCGAAGTCGGGTGGCCATGCCGTCGCAGATAACCGGCGCTGGCCACCGTGATCTGCTCGATCGTGGCCACCCGACGCCCGACCATGCCGATGTCGCCGGGCTCGCCCACGCGTACCGCACAATCGACCCCTTCCCGCACCAGATCCACAAAGCGATCACCGATACCGATGTCGAACGTGATCTGCGGAAACCGCGCACAGAACGCCGGCAGCGCGGGGATCACCAGAAGGCGCGCCAGGGCTGCCGACAGATCGACCCGCAACCGGCCTTTCGGACTGATCAGCGCCTCACGGAAATTCGCCTCCACTTCATCCATGTCGGCCAGCAGCCGCACACAGTGGCCGTAATACGTTTCGCCGTCGCGTGTGGTGCTGACCCGCCGCGTGGTCCGCTGCAGCAGCTGGGTACCGAGGCGCGTTTCCAGTCGCTTGATCGCGTGGGTCACGGAGGCGCGCGGCAGGCTTAAATCATCCGCGGCAGCGGTAAAACTGCCCAGCTCGACGATTCGGGTGAACAGTCGCATGGCGTCGAGACGATCCATGATTGTTGTCGCTCATGAAATAGTGCTGATCATTATTGCGTATTTATTCTAGTGCCACGACGGTGCACCCTAAGTCCACCTTCACCCACCGGAGTCATCTGATGCAGACCCGAACTCTCGGCCGAAACGGCCCCATCGTCCCCGCGCTCGGCCTCGGCTGCATGGGCATGAGCGATTTCTACGGCCAGCGTGATGACGCCGAATCGATCGCCACCATCCAGCACGCGCTCGACCGCGGCTTCAGCCTGCTCGATACCGCGGACATGTACGGCCCCTTCCTCAACGAGGAGCTGGTCGGCAAGGCGATCAAAGGCCGACGCGAGCAGGCCTTCATCGCGACCAAGTTCGGCATCGTGCGTGATGCGTCAGACCCTGCCGTGCGCGGGATCAGCGGTCGACCGGAGTACGTGCACAGCGCGTGCGATGCCAGCCTCAAACGACTGGGCATCGACAGCATCGACCTCTATTACCAGCACCGGGTGGACACCAACGTGCCGATCGAGGACACCGTCGGCGCCATGGCCGAGCTGGTAAAAGCGGGCAAGGTACGGCATATCGGACTTTCCGAGGCCTCCGGCGCCACCCTCGAGCGCGCGTTTGCGGTGCACCCAATCGCCGCCCTGCAAAGCGAGTTCTCGCTGTGGACGCGCGATCCGCAGAGCAACGGCATGCTCGACGCCTGCCGCAGGCTGGGCGTCAGTCTGGTGGCCTATTCGCCGCTCGGTCGAGGTTTTCTCACCGGATCGATTCGCACCCCGGACGACTTTGATGCCGACGACTACCGACGTCACAGCCCGCGTTTCGTCGGCGACAATTTCACCCGCAATCTGAAGCTGGTCGAACAGGTCAAGACACTGGCCGCCGACAAGGGCTGTTCACCGGCGCAGCTCGCGCTGGCCTGGGTGCTGGCGCAGGGCGATGACATCATCGCCATTCCCGGCACCAAGCGATGCTCGCGGCTGGACGAAAATCTCAACGCGCTCGACGTGTCGCTGAGCCCGGACGAGCTCAAGGCCATCGATGCGGTGTTTCCCCCGGATTCGGCCGCTGGCGACCGCTACGCCAGCTCGATGATGCACATGGTCAACGTGTAATCGCCGGCTGCCGTCCTTCACGCGAAGGCCGGCAGCGGAACCGTTAAACTTGTATGCATGAACACACCCGAACACTCCCCGCTGGGCAAGGAAACGGCCTATCCCGATCGCTACGACTCCAAACTGCTGTTTCCGATATCGCGCTCGGACAAGCGCGCAGAACTCGGCGTCGCCGAACCGCTGCCTTTTCATGGCGTGGATATCTGGAACGCCTACGAGCTTTCATGGCTGGATCAGCGCGGCAAACCGGTGGTGGCGCTGGCCGAGATCCGGGTGCCGGCTGCTTCGCCGCATATCATCGAGTCGAAATCGTTCAAGCTGTATCTCAACGGCTTTGCGCAGGAGCGCATCGCCGATGCGGATACGCTGAGCACGACCCTGATGCACGACCTTTCCGCCGCCGCCGGCGCGGTGGTCAGCGTCACCCTGAGTGAGGCACGCGCCACGTCGCTGCCGGTCGCTACCTTGCAGGGAGCGCTGCTGGACGACCAGGACATAGAGATCGACGACTACGGTCCGCCGCGCAGTGATTTCCTCACCACCGATGCGACTGCGCAACCGATCGAGGAAATGCTGGTGTCGCACCTGCTGCGTTCCCACTGCCCGGTCACCGGCCAGCCCGACTGGGGCAGCGTGCAGATCGCCTACCGCGGCGCCCCGATCAATCACGAGGGACTTCTGCGATACCTGATCTCGTTTCGCACCCACAACGAGTTCCACGAACAATGCGTAGAGCGAATCTTCGTGGACCTGATGGAAAACTGCGCTCCTCAGCAGCTCAGCGTGTATGCCCGTTACACCCGTCGCGGTGGCTTGGACATCAATCCCTTCCGCAGCAGCACGCCGGCATCACCGGACAATATCCGCACCGTCCGGCAGTAGTCAGTGCCATGCGGAGATGCCTTCCTCGTCAGCACGGCGTGAAAGTTCAGGCAGGCGCGCCGCGTCGGTAACCGGCGCTTCATATCCGGACCGTTAGCCTTGAGGGATTGTTCCACGCTGCCGGACGTCACTGCGGCCTGCACCCGTATCGGCCTGCGATCCGTGGTTGAACCTGGAGTTTCCATGACACGCCTCATTCGTCACACCGTGATTTACAGTCTCAGCCTTGCCGGCCTTCTGCTGCTCAGCGCCTGTGGCAAGAGCGACTCCCCGCCCCCGGCCTCCGCCCCCACCGCCGGCAGCACCACGGCCATGGCGACGGCGGCTACCGCTGCTGCCCCGATGTCGGCGCCGCAGCTCGCGCCTGCTTCCAGCGCCACGGCACCCGCCGCCGCAACCACCGCGGCGATGGCGCCCGCACCGCCGGCAGTGGCGGCACTGAGCGTGACCAAGGTTACGCTGGGTAGTGAAGTCGACGCAGACCACCGGGTAAAAAACGCCAGCTCAAGTTTCCCTTCCAGTGACAAAATGCTCTACGCCAGCGTGGCCACCGAGGGCAGCAGCGGTGGCGCCACACTCAACGCAAAATGGACCTATCTCGGAGGTACCAGCCAGCTCGTCAGCAGCATCAGCCAGTCGATAGCCACCGACGGCCCGGCGGTGACCACATTCAAGGTGCAGAACCCCGACCTTTGGCCGGAAGGAAAGTACCGCGTAGAGATTTCACTGGATGGCAAGCAGGTGGCGAAGCAGGATTTCGAGATCAAGAAAAGCTGAGACAGCAGAAAAGGGCGTTCTCTGGACACCCTTTTTTCACGATGGATGCACGTCAACCGCGTCCGCGCCGCACACCTGGAGCGAATCCCGCCCTGTGCCATCGACGCCTGGGTGTGGTCCGCTGGATGAAGGCGACTGGATTTCCCTGCGGCAATCACCAGCTTGGAACCGGAACACGATCGCACTTGTGGTGGTGCCTAAGCGGCTCAACGGGCAGGAATTTCAAAGACAACGCGCAAACCCTTGCCTCCGAAGCCGGGTTCGGCATAGATGCGTCCGTTATGCAACTGAATGATGCTGCGGCAGATGGCGAGACCGAGACCACTGCCACGATCCTCGACACCGGCTGAGTCGAAGCGCACGAAGCGTTCGAATGCCCGCTCGCACTGCTCCGGTGTGAGCCCCGCACCTTCGTCCTCGATGCTGACCCGCCAGACCTGGGGCAACAGCTTCGAGCGCAGCGTGATCAAGCCATTTGGCGGCGAAGCCCGTAGCGCATTGGTGAAAATGTTGAGCACGACCTGACGCAGCCAGCGCTTCTCGAAAGCGGCCTGTCCCTGACCGTTATGGATGCAGTGCAGACGGCGACCCTGATGCTCGGCCAGGGCGCTGACGTCCTGCTCGAAGTTCTGCAGAAACCGGTGTGGATCCTGCACGACAAGATTCATGCGGATGCCCTGCGCCTCGGCACGCGACAGAAACAGCAGTTCGTCGACCATCTGATTGACGCGCGCCAGTTCCTCCAGTTGCACCAGCACGGCGTCCTCCTGCGTCTGGGACAGCTGCCCGTCGCTGAGCAGCTTCTCTGCATGCAACCGCACCAGCGAGAGCGGCGTCTTGAGTTCGTGCGACACCTCGGCGCTGAACTGGCGCACCTGGGTGAACGAGGATTCGAGTCGGTCGAACATCTGGTTCAGCAGCCGCGCCAGATCCGAGATTTCATCGTCGACGCCGGTGACGGCGATACGCTCGGTGAGGTTATCCGAACGAATCCGGTTGGCGGTCTCGCCAATCAGTCGAACCGGCCTCAGCATCAACCGCGAAAGCCCCAGTCCGATCGCGATGCTGGCCAGGATCATACCCAACAACAGCGCCAGGCAGACTTCGGTGTAGGCAACCATGGTGCGCCGGACCTGACCCATCGGTGTGCCGATACTGACGTCGAAGGGCGGCATCAGAAACTCGGCAATGCGCAGTTCGCCGACCCCGGGCATGGTGCCATTGAACACCCGTTTGCCCCTCACGTCGGGCAGGTCTTCATCGTCCAGATTCTTGGAGTGGAACAGGTTGCCGCGGTCGGTCGAATCGATGCTGATGTAAAACAGTACCGAGGCATATTCCGTGGTCTGACGAATGCGCTCGTTAATGACCTCGGGACTCAGCGACGCATAGTCCGAACCCAGCCGCGCCTTGATTTGACGGAACTCGGTGGCGTTGAGCAGATCGAGATCGCGGATGACATAATTTTGCAGCAACAGGTAGCCGGCGGCGAACAGGCAGGCCAGCGTGAGCGTGGCACTCAGCGCGTACCAGAACGTGATGCGTGTGCCGATCGACCTCATACGAGCTGGTAACCGATCCCCCGCAGCGTCTTGAACAGAGGTTCGTTCAGATCGACGTCCAACTTGTTGCGCAGACGGCTCATGTAGACGTCCAGCAGGTTGGTGTCTGCCAGACCGGGCCAGATCCGCTCGGAAATGTAGGAGCGGGTCAGCGTTCGCCCGGCGTTCTGCATGAAGATTTCCAGCAAGGCGAATTCGCGACTGGTCAGGTCGACCGTCTGCTCCTTCAACTTCACCGTGTGTCCCAGCAGATCGAGCCGCACGCACCGATGCGTGATCACCGTCTGCTTGACCGTCGACTGGCGACGCAGCAACGAGCGCACGTGGGCAAGCAGTTCATCGAAGCTAAAAGGTTTGGGCAGATAGTCGTCGGCGCCGAGATCGAGCCCCCTGATCCGGTCTTCGACCGCGTCGCGAGCGCTCAAGATCAGCACGGATTCGTTGAAACCCGCACGCCGCCACTCCGACAGCAGATTGAGGCCATCGCCGTCCGGCAGGCTGAGGTCGAGAATGATGACGTCATAGTTGGTCTCAGCCAAGGCGTCGCGCGCATCCGCACACGTGCCTACCAAGCAGACCGTGTATGCGCACTCACTGAGCCCCTGCTTCAGAAACTGACCAAGACGCTGCTGGTCTTCAACGACGAGAATCTTCATGGCACACCTGCCGGTCGACATTGCGCGGCGAGTGTAGGCCAGCATCGCGCGGAGTCAGTGACGCGCTGCACAAGCCGCGTGAACCTGAAAATCTTTTAAGAATGGCTACAGGTCACCGTCAGGTCGGTGGCCTACGGTGTCCCTCACACGGCAGGCTGATCGGTTTGCCCGGGGGCATCAAGGGATTCAACTGACCATACCTCGACACCCGCGGGCCTTATCGCTGCCGTACGTACACCCCTTCACCCGTTCCACTTGTTGAGGACACAATCCATGGTTCGTTACGCAGTGCTTTTGGCGACCGCCTTCCTGGTTCCTCCGCTGTTCGCGCAGGAACCAGCCAAGTCCAACGCTCAGCATCTGGTTGACCAGACGCTTGCCATGCATCCGGACATTGCCATCATGGCGATGCACGTGACGCCCCCGCAGATGAAAGACAACATCATCTTCGCCTCCAACATCGGCCGTTTCGGCAAGAAAGCCGACTCGGATGATATGAAGGTCATCAACGGCAGCACCAATCTGGAGGTAAACAAGGCCGGCGACCATTTCGAGGTCGCACTGCCCTTCCTCGACGCCAGCCACAAAAGCATCGGCGCGCTGAGTCTGGTATATCCGTACAAGGCCGGCGATGACAAGGCGGCGCTTGCCAAGCGTGCCGTGAAGGTCCGCGACCAGTTGAGCCAGAAGATCCCCAACCTGGCCAGCCTGGTCCAGCCTTGGCAGGGAAGTACGCTGCCGATGGTTTCGACAGCCGACCCGAACCCGACCGTAAAACTGGCCGGACGCAGCAAGACCTGGAAGCCCGGCTACACCGGCGACTTTGACCACTTTGGCATCGATCTCAAGGGCAACCGCCTGTTTTTGGCCGCTGAAGATCACGGCACGGTGGAGCTGTTTAACCTGAAAACCGGCGTCCATCAGAGCACACTGACCGGCTTTCAAACCCCGCACGCCTTCATCTACCTGCCCGAGCACAACCGGTTGATCATCACCGACAGTGGCAAGGGCATGACCAAGATCCTGGATGCCACCACCTTGAAGATCGTGGGCAAGATCGCACTGGAGCCCGGTGCTGATTCAGCCGAATACGATGCCTCGACCGGCCACCTGTACATCGTCACTGGTGGCAAGGACGTGGGCATGAAGAACTGCTTCCTCAACGAAGTGGATCCTCTCACCGGAAAGGTGTACGCCAAGCTGAAGTTCGACTCCGACCATACCGAGGCGATCAAAGCCGAACAGCACGGCAACCGGTTGTTCGTCAACGTGGCCGACCACAACGAGGTGGCCGTGGTCGACAAGAAGACGCTCAAGGTGATTGCCAACTGGCCGCTCAGTGGCGCGCAGACGAACCTGACCATGGCCTTGGACGAAGCTGACCACCGCCTGTTCGTCGGCACCCGCAATCCGAGCAAGCTGTTCGTGCTCAACACCGACACCGGTGCCACGATCGCGATGCTCGATGCGCCGGCAACCTCCGACGGACTGTTCTACGACAGCGCGCGCAAGCGGGTGTATGTGCCCGGTGGCGACGGATATCTCGGCGTGTTCCAGCAGGTGACCCCCGACCTGTACGCAGCCCGCCCGTGGATTCCCAGTGCGCATGGTGCCAAGTCAGGACTGGTCGTACCGGAACTCGACCGCATGTACCTGGCCGCGTCACCCGGTGAGCACGGCAAGGGCGGCGATATCCTCTGGTTCAAGCTGAACAAGTAGGAGCGAATGATGCGCAGCCACCGCCTGCACAAGCCATTGCGCCCGCGCTCGCGGATGGCTGCCACTCTCGTGCTGTTCTGTCTCGCCCTGCTGCTGCCTTCGCCGGGCCATGCCACGCAGTTCTATCACCTGGGCTCGGCAGTGATGCTGCCGGGCAAGGCGCCGGCATGGGATTACGTCACCTATGACGCCGCACGGTCGCACCTTTTCATCGGGCGCCGGCACGAAGGCCTCACCGTGTTCGACGTCGCCAAGCAAAAGTTCGTGGCGAGGATTGCCAACTCCGATGGTGCGAACAAGGCGATTCTGGTGCCACAGCTCGATCGCGGCTACAGCGTCAATGGCGATGGCTCAAGCACCGAGTTTTCGCTGTCGTCACTGAAGACGATCCGACGCATTTCGTTTGGTCACGATGCCGACGCCGGCAGCTACGAACCGGTGACGGGACAACTGCTTTTCACCATGGGCGACAGCCGCAAGGTCGTGTTTGTCAACGCGCGCAGCGGCGAGCTGGTCACGGCGCTGTCCATTCCCAGCGGACACATCGAGGCGTCGGCGCCGGATGGCCACGGCAACCTTTTCGTGGCCGAGCGCGACCGTGATGTGGTCGAACGCATCAACGCGCGTACCCATCGCGTCACCGCCAGCTGGTCGACCGCGCCATGCCATCAGCCCACAGGGCTGGACTACGACGCCGGCCATCAGCGGATCTTCGTCGGCTGTCGCAGCGATCACCCGGTGCTGGCCGTGCTCAACGCGGAAAGCGGAGCGATGGTGACTACGCTGCCCATCGGTCGCGGCAACGACGGCGTGGCCTACGACGCGGGCAGCCAGCGCATCTTCACCTCCAACGGCATCGACGCCAATCTGGTGGTGATCAAGCAGACCGACGCCGACCACTACCGCCTCAACCAGGCCATTACCACCCGTCCGATGGCCCGCACATTCGCTCTGGACACCGCACGCGACCGGGTTTATCTGGTCGATGCCGAAGGCGGCATCGATCCGGCCATGAAAGTAAACACCTCAGTAGCACCGTTCTATCCGAACTTCTATTTCGACCAGACCTTCACAGTACTCACCTACCAGACGCGCTGACGCAGCAAGCAAGGCGATCAAGCCGCCTTGCGGGGATAAGAATAGCGAATGCACCGGCGCCTGGCGCAGGACGCCCGGTACGTGGAGTTTCATCTCGGAATGGAAGCGTTGCATCGCGCGTATGAACCACGCAAGGCGTCGCACACAGCGGCGCGTGACAGCCACTTAACTGATCAGGAGACCCGTCCGTGTCCGACATCGCATCCGCCCGGATTGCCGCCCGCCTAGACCGCCTGCCGCCGTCCCGCACCATCTGGACCATCATCATCTTGATTTCGATGGGTGGCGTGTTCGAGTTCTACGACCTGTTTTTTACTGGCTACGTCGCCCCCGGCATGATCAAGTCGGGCCTGTTCACCCCCCAGTCGCTGGGATTTTTTTCCGCACTTGGCGGCATTCGGCTAGCCGGCTTCGGCACCTTCGTGTTCAGTACTTTTGCCGGACTGTGGGTCGGCGTGGTGCTGTTCGGTCATTTGCCCGACCGCTACGGTCGGCGCGCGGTATTCACGTGGTCGCTGGTCTGGTACATCAGCTGCACCGCGATCATGGCGTTTCAGCAAACCGGCGAGATGCTCAATATCTGGCGCTTCATCGCCGGGCTTGGTTTCGCCGTGCAGCTGATCACCATCGATGCCTACATCTCCGAGCTGATTCCCGGCGCAGAACGCGGCCGCGCGTTCTCCATCAATCAGTTCATCACGTTCAGCGTGGTGCCGGTCGTGGCGCTGCTGGCGTGGCTACTGGTGCCGACCAGGCCACTGGGTTTCGACGGCTGGCGCTGGGTGGTGCTGATCGGCTCGGTCGGCGCGGCCGTGGTATGGCTGCTGATCCGCAAGATTCCAGAGAGTCCCCGCTGGCTCGCCTCGAAAGGACGCATCGAGGAAGCCGAAGCTATTGTGACCATGATCGAAAACAAGGTCCGCGCTGAAAAAGGCATCGAATTGCCGGCACCGCGTGCGGCCGAGGTCACCCAACATGGCGAGGGCAAATTCAAGGAAATCTTCTCGCCGCAATACCGCAAGCGGACTGTGATGCTGTCGGTTTTCAACGCCGCTCAGGTGATCGGTTTCTACGGTTTCTCGGCCTGGGTTCCCACCTTGCTGATCGGCCGCGGCATCACCCTGACGCACAGTCTGGAGTACTCCTTCATCATCGCCATCGCGCATCCATTCGGACCGTTGGTGGGTACCCTGTTCGCCGATCGGATCGAACGCAAAACGCAGATCATCCTCGGCCTGGTAGTGATGGGCGTGGTGATGCTGGCGTTCTCGCAGGCCAGTGCGCCGCCCATGCTGATTGGTCTGGGCGTGCTGTTTACGCTTGCGTCCAGCGTCATGTCCTACGCGTACCACACCTATCAGGCCGAGCTCTATCCGACGCGCATCCGCGCACGTGCGGTCGGTTTCGTTTATTCGTGGAGTCGACTGGCTGCGGCATTCGCCGGCCTGGCGATTGGGTACCTGATGCACATGGGCGGCGTGCTGGCGGTGGCCGTTTTCATTGCCATCGCGATGGCCGTCGGAATCGCCGTGATCGGCTTGTTCGGCCCTTCCACCCGCGGCAAGACGCTCGAACACATCAGTCATTGATTGGCGTGTTGCACAAAGAATAAGAAGCACCTCAAGGCAGCAGAAAGGCTCGCTATTCAGAAGATCGATTACGACAAATAGAGAACAAGCCGATGTCAGGCAGGGATTGTTATTTATCCTTTCAACAATGCGCCTGTCCGGGCGCTCGGGGAGATAGTAATGCACACATTCCGCGTTCGTGCCGCATGTCGCTTGCGGTCGTCAATGACTGCGACACTCCTGTTGGCCCAGATCAAAAAGACCTACATGTCACACCTGATCCATTCGAACATCAGGCACCGGCAGCTTGGTCCGATGACAGTGCCGTTTGTGATGTCCGGAGTGCTGATGGCATTCGCCTACCCTGCCACTGCGGCCGCTCAGCAGAACACAACGCCGCCGGCCTCGTCGGCCACCACAACGACCTCCACCAAGACGGCCACCACCCGAGCCCGGCCCAAGGGGCCACCATCCAAGGCCGCCGCTGCAACGTTGAAAACGGTCATGGTCACCGGATCTCGGTTGCGCACACCGAATGCGTTAAGTCCTGCTCCGGTGACCTCGCTGGATGCCGCCGACATTGCGTTGCAGGGCTCGACCAAGGCCGAGGATCTGCTGATCAGCCTGCCGCAGGCCAACGCCGGCCTGACCGATTCCGGCGTAGGCATTGCCCAAACCCCGCTCACGGGCACCGCCACGGTGGATCTTCGCGGCATCGGCGCGTTCCGGACGCTGGTACTGATGAACGGCCGCCGGATCAATCCGGGCGACGCGGTCAACCCCTCGGCGGACCTGCACACGATTCCGGAGATCCTGATCAAGCGGGTCGAGGTATTGACCGGTGGCGCCTCATCGATCTACGGCTCGGATGCCGAGGCAGGTGTGGTGAACTTTGTGATGGACACCGACTACACCGGCGCCAAGGTTGTGGTCCAGGGCAACGGCCTTTATAACACCAACAACCGTACCGGCGTGCAGGACATCGCGCGCGCCAGCGGCGTCTCGCCGAAGACCGGCAGCGTCTTCGACGGAAAGTCGTACAACGTCACCGGTGTCTATGGCGCCGACTTTGCCGGCAAGTCCGGGCACGTCGTGGTTTACGCCGGCTCGAGACACAGCGCAGGCATTCTGTCCTCCAGCCGAGACTTCAGTGCCTGCACGCTGCAGGAAACCGGAAGTTCCTACAGTTGCCTCCTCGACGGCACCACACCTACCGGCCAGTTCGTTGATCCGAACGGAAACGCATTTACGCTGGATGCTGGCGGCAACGGCCTGCGTCCCTACAACAACGCGACGGACGGCTACAATTTTTCACGGCCGGAGAGTCTGCAGCGCCCCGACACACGGCATACCGCGGGCATCTTCGCCCACTACAATTTCAACGAGCACGCGCAGGTCTACCTGGAAGGGCAGTACATGCGCGACAACACCAGCCTGCAATACGAGCCGTCGGGCACGGCGCCCTCCGGTGTGGGTCCGCAGACCTATGCCGTCCCTTGCAGCGACCCGCTGCTTTCGGCGAGCGAGGTCAATACCCTTTGCACGATGAACGGACTGACCGTGGCCGACGTTGCACAGGTGGGTATCGGACGGCGCAATGTGGAAGGCGGGCCGCTGACAGACACCTTCCGGCACAAGTCTTACCGCTTCGTGCTCGGCATCAAGGGCGTCATCAATCCCGCCTGGACCTATGACGCGTCGTTCAACTACGGCAAGGTGACGGCTGAGGAGCGCATCGCCAACGATGTCTCAATGTCCCGCGTCACCAACGCCCTCAATGTGGTGAGCGCCAATGGCATACCTACCTGCCAGTCGGTAGTGGATGGCTCCGATCCCAGTTGTGTCCCATACAACATCTGGCAGGCCGGTGCGGTAACCCCGGCGGCGCTCGGCTACATCAGCGGCGGCGGCGGCAACACCGGTTATGCGACCCAGAAGGAGGCCAGTGCACAGGTGGTCGGCGACCTTTTCTCCTACGGACTGACCAGCCCCTGGTCTGACGATTCGCTCGCACTCGCGCTGGGCGTCCAGTATCGGGACGAGACGATCAACAATCAGCCCAGCCCAACCATCGCCGCGGGTGATCTGGTGTACGCCAGCAACGTGCTTTACGGAACGCTTCCGACCGCGGGCAGCTTCAACGTGAGGGAAGCCTTCGCCGAGTTGAAAGTGCCGCTGATCGAAGGCCGGCCCTTCGCGGAGGAGCTGAGTCTCGACCTGTCAGATCGATTCGCGCACTACAACCCGCAGGGGAATGCCAATGCTTACAACGTCGGTGCGGTGTGGGCACCGATCGATCAGGTCCGGTTCCGGGCCAGCTACAGCCAGGCGATTCGCGCGGCGAATGGACACGAGCTGTTTCTGGCGCAGTCAGCAGGATTGCAACCGGTTGCCGACCTATGCAGCGGGCCAACGCCGATGGCCAGCCAAGCTGCGTGTGCGCAAACCGGCGCCACGGCCGCAGAGTACGGAAAAATCCCGCTGGCGAACAGCGTCAACGTTCTGACCGGCGGCAACCCAAACCTTACCCCGGAGCGTGCCAAGACGCTGACGACTGGCGTAGTTTTCACTAACTTCAGCTGGGCCCCTACCTTGCTGGCAAGCGTCGACTACTGGCAGATCAAGATCAACAAATATATCGGCTCGATCTCTGCTCCGACGTCTCTAGATCAGTGTCTGTCGACGGGAAACCCGATCTTCTGCAGCCTGATCCAGCGCGGGGCCGGCGGTTCGTTGACCTCGGGACAGATTCTGGCAACTCGCTCGAATACTGGCAGTTATGCCGAACGCGGTATCGACATCGCGGCGCAATACAGCGTCGCGCTGAATTCGCGCGACACACTCCGGTTTGCCCTCAACGGCAGCGCCCTGCTCAGCAACAAGATCGCCACCGACCCTTCCGTGCCAGTGGTCGACTGCACCGGCCTCTACGGCCCCAGCTGCTCGGGCATCGGTCCAACATCACCGATTCCAAGCTGGCGGCACAGCCTGCGCACTACTTGGACCCGGGGGAAACTCGACGCTTCGCTGAACTGGCGGCATATCGGCTCGATGAAGTTCGAGGGCACCAGCGCAGACTTCCCCGGAGAAACGGTCTATCCGGTCGACTCGCGCGTGCCGGCCTATGACTACTTTGATCTCTCGGCGGGTTACAGCTTTAAACACCTCGACGTGCATGTCGGCATCAACAACATGTTCGGGAAAAAGTCCCCAATCATCGGCTACGGATCCAATCCACTGCTGCTCAACGGAAACCTGTTTGCCGGCATGTACGACCCCTTTGGTCGTGAGGTGTTCATGGAGCTGTCTGCGCATTTGTGAAGGTGGCCAATGGACGCGTTCGGGTGAGCCCGGGAAGGATTCCCGCAAGAGTTTTCAACGCAAAGTCTGAACCTGAATTTTATGTCAGGTGATCTTCAGTTTCCGTAGAGCTTGATCACCTATGTTCGCTATACCGTCAATCGCTCTGGGGAAGAGTGTGAGTACAAGAAATGCGCACAGGATGACAATCCGCATCGGGCCACTGGTGTCGCGACGATCGATTCATGCACGCGTGAGCCACGGAACCCGGATGCTTCCAATTAACCGATGAATCCAGCTGCCGGACACAGGGATGTGAACGCAGACTCCCGGGGAGGGAATCATGTCTCAGCAAAAGCTGCCCAGATTGTCCTGCATCGCTGTTGCGCTGGCCGCCTGCCTGGCCGCGCCGTCGGCCTTTTCAAAGCCCACTGACGGCAGCAGTCACGCAGCATCCGTACCCGGCGCAGCTGGCGTCTCGGGGAAAAATCAGCAAGACCAGAACCCGAACGACAGCGCTTCGAAGACCACGCCGACGCCTCCGGCCAAGGCCAAACAACTGCAGCAGGTGGTGGTTACCGGAACGCTGTTGCCGATCGACCCCGAGGCCGCGGCCGTACCCGTCACCACCCTCGATGCGGACGAGCTCAGTCGGACCGGTGTCACCAGCAACATGCTCGACACCCTGCGCAAGGCCGTTCCCGCCT
>JBDTXA010000087.1:0-14441 GCA_040006415.1 Rhodanobacter sp. | reverse complement strand
CTGGCGAGGGCACGCTGAAGATGGCGGCACCCTGCTGGCCGTTGAGATCGAGCCCCTTGGCCTGCTGGCTGTTGACGCTGGTCGCCAGTGCCACCGCGGCCTGCCCCAGCCCGTTCTGCACCGGAGCGAGGACGTTGGCCCGATAGTCCAGCAAGGCACCGAGCGAACCGCCGCTCAGCCGGCTGGTGATGTTGTTGCCCGAA
The DNA here is from genome assembly GCA_040006415.1 of Rhodanobacter sp. GTDB lineage: Bacteria > Pseudomonadota > Gammaproteobacteria > Xanthomonadales > Rhodanobacteraceae > Rhodanobacter. The sequence continues at coordinate 14,238 of JBDTXA010000087.1, read as the reverse complement.
CTGTCGAAGAGATCCGGACTGGTCGGGTCGTAGCTGCTGCTGCCGGTGGACAACTGGTAGGCGTTGCTGCCACTGACCAGCGATTGTCCGCTCGAGGAGTACACGCTCACTGTGCCGTTGCTCTCGGCGACCGCCGTCACGCCTAGATAGCCCGACAGCGTGCCGATCAGCGCATCGCGTTGATCGAGCAGCGCATTGGGCTGGCCAGTGGCGCTGGCCTGATTGATCTGCTTGTTGATGTCCGCGATGTTGCCGATCACGCTGTTGATACTGGTGACCGTGCTGGTGATCTGGCTGTTGACCTGTCCCTTTTGCGAATCCAGCTGCTGGCCAAGCGTGTTGAACACCGCCGCCAACTGGCCGGCGCTGCCCAGCAAGGCCTGGCGGCTGGATGTGCTGCCCGGCGCATTGGCCACCGCGCTGAACGCGCCATAGAAGCTGTCGAGCGAACCCTGCAGGTCGCCACTGGCGCTGAGCGCGCTGTTCAGCGTGGTCGCCAGATCGTTGTAGGTTGTCGCGTGCTGCAAGTTGGCATTGCTGCTCCACACCGCGCTGGTGAGGTAATCGCTATAGGCACGCTGCACGGCCACCACGTTGACGCCGTTGCCAATCGTGTAGCGGCCGTTGGACTGCGTGACGGCATCGGTCTGCTGCACCAGCTGCCGGCTATAGCCCGGCGTGTTGGTGTTGCTGATGTTGTTGCTGACCGTGCTTAGCGCTACTTGCGCGGCATTGAGCCCGGAGATACCGGTGCTGAGCATGTTAGCCATGGGTCATTCCTGGACGCTTCATTCTGATGATGTCGGCAATTTGACGGCGTTCTTAAGCGCGGAGAGCGCCTGACGCATGGCGGGGCTGTTGGCGATGGCGGCGATCTTTGACGCATACGCCGGGTCGGTGGCGTAACTGCCGCTGATCAGCCCGCGGGCAAAACCGAGCACGTCGTCGCCCTTGTCCAGCGCCTCGGCGTAGCGAGGGTTGTCGCCAATCAGGCGGGCATAATCGTCAAACGACTGCTGCGGAGATTCGTAAGCGCGGAAGTGGGCGTGCCGCTTTACCGCAACACCATCCTCGAACTCCAGCGTCGGCACATTGACCCTGCCACCATCCCAGCTGGAGCCGGCCTTGATGCCAAACAGGTTGTTGCTGCTGCTGCCATCGGCATGGGTCGGCATGTGCTTGCCCCACTGTGTCTCCAGCGCCGCCTGGGCCAGCACGGCCCGCAGCGAGACACCAAGTTTCTCGGCAGCCTTTTTTGCATACGGCGCCAGTTGCCGCACAAAATCGGCAGGGTCGCCGGGCACCCACTTGGAGACGCTTTTGCTGGCCGAGCTCACCGCGTCTACTGCCGCACCCAGACGTTTTTTCCAGTCGTCCTGCGCGCCTGCCGCCGGCCGGCCATCAGTCGCCGGTTGTCCCGTTACGCCCGCCGCAGCGCCAGCAGCATGTCCGCCCAACTGGCGGACCAGCATGTCAGCAATGCCCAGACCGTGTCCCTTGCTGGAGAGACTCACGGAAAGCTGTTGATCGAACAGTCCCTGCCAGGCGTCGCCCGCCTGGCTGTCGAACAGCTGGTCGCCGTAATTGGCTTCCCGCATCGACTTCAGCACCATCTGGGTAAAAATGGATTCAAACTGTTTGGCGACGACCGGCAAGGCCGCCTTGCTGTCCGTCTGGGCCTGTTGACGCAAGGCACTGAACCCGGACAAATCTGTCCAGGTATTGATGCTCTGCATGCCCGGGTCGCCGCCGATCGCCATCAGATAATGACCAGCTCGGCATGCAGTGCGCCGGCCTGTTTCAGCGCCTGCAGGATCGAGATCAAGTCGCTGGGCCCGGCCCCGACCTGATTGACCGCCCGCACGATGGTATCCAGGCTCACGCCCGGATCGAACTTGAACATGTGACCGCTGCCTTCACTGATCTGCACGCTGCTGCTCTGCACGATCGCGGTCTGGCCCTTGCTGAACGGCCCCGGCTGACTGACCAGCGGCTGCTCGCTGATGGTGACCTGGATCGAACCATGGGCCACCGCGGCGGCACTGACCCGCACGTCCGAACCGATCACTACCGTGCCGGTGCGTGAATTGATCACCACCCGAGCCGGCGGGCTGCCAGGCGTGACATCGAGGCTCTGGATCGCACCGAGCCAGGCCACTTTCTGAGATGAATCCTGCGGCGAGCGCACCGAAACCGAGCCGCCATCCACGGCGACCGCGGTACCTGCACCGTAGGCCTGGTTCACCGCCTGGGCGATGCGCGCTGCCGTGGTGAAATCCGGCGTGTTGAGATTGAGCATCAGATCACCGTCCTTGGCGAACGACGAGGGCACGCTGCGTTCCACCGACGCGCCGTTGGGGATGCGGCCGCTGTCGACGATGTTCACCTGCACGCTGGAGCCGCTCTTGCCCTGCGCACTGGCGCCGCCGATCACCACGCTGCCCTGCGCGATCGCATAGACATTGCCGTCGGCACCTCGCAGCGGCGTCATCAACAATTGACCACCGCGAAGACTCTTGGCATTGCTGATCGACGCCACCGTGACATCGATGTTTTGTCCCGGCTTGGCGAACGGCGGAAGATTGGCGGTGATGACCACGGCCGCCGCGTTCTTCAGCTGCGGGCGGGCGCTGGCCGGCACCGTCACGCCGAACTGCTGCAGCATGTTTTCCAGGCTCTGGGTGGTAAACGGGGATTGCGTGGTCTGGTCGCCGCTGCCATCCAGCCCGACCACCAGTCCATAGCCGATCAACTGGTTGCTGCGCACGCCGCCGACTGAAGCGAGGTCCTGGATCTTGTCGGCATGGGCCGGCACCGCCAGTCCCAGCATCAGGCAGGCCAGTACAAGCGTACCGGTGGCGTGCCAGCGCGACAGCGCTCCGCGTATCGCGATGCGGCGCAATTCGCCAGCCCGCCGACCGTCGTGCACTTCCGTGCGCTGAACCGGCACCGCCGGACGGCTGTGGATGTCGGTTTCGGTTCCTGCCGCGGGGGCAAGCAAAGCCACCGGACTCATCATTCGGTGTGCTTTCATCAAAACGGCATCCACTTGGAATTAAAGAAGCGCGCCAGCCAGCCCTGCGTATTCGCATCGGCAAGTGACCCGCGCCCGGTATAGGCAATGTGCGCATCCGCCACGCGCGTCGAGGGAATGCTGTTGTCCTGCGCGATGTCTTGCGGACGCACGATGCCGGAAATGCGCACCAGCTCCTGACCCTGGTTGATCGTCAGCCACTTTTCGCCGCGCACGAACAGGTTGCCGTTGGACAGCCGCTTCGCCACCGTGACCGTGATCTGGCCGGTGAGCTGATTGCTCTGGCTGCTCGAACCCGCGCCATCGAAGGCGTTTTTCCCGTTCAAGCCGATGGTTCCCGGATTGCCGCCGATCGATAGCGGCTGCCCGAGGATGGTCGGCGAGGCGAGCGCCACGCTGTCGTTCTTGCTGGTGCTGGTGGTGGCCTTCTTGCTGGCCTGGGTGCTCTCCTCCAACACCACGGTGAGGATGTCTCCCACGCGATGCGCCCGCGAATCGGTAAACAGCTCCAGGTTTTGCGCATCGTGGTAAATCGAACCGTCGGCGGCTGGCGCCTGATCGACCTCGGTCGGCGCGGTCGCGGCCCATTGCGAGTCGTCGTGCACGATGTGCGTGACACAGCCACTCAGCAGCAGCCAGCTCACTACCGTTAAACCACGCAGGATTGAAGTCATCGAGGCCATGCCGTGCTCACATGTTGTTCGTGAGATTTTGCAACATCTGGTCGGTGGCACTGATCGCCTTGGAGTTCATTTCGTAAGTGCGTTGGGTCTCGATCATGTCGACCATTTCGCCGACCACGTTGACGTTGGAGGATTCGAGCGAGCCCTGCGCCAGCGTGCCCAGGCCATTCAGTCCTGGCTGCCCGGTTTCCGGCGAACCGCTGGAGCTGGTTTCCACATAAAGGTTGTCGCCGCGTGCCTCCAGGCCGGCCGGATTGACGAAGTTGGCCAGTTGCAGCGCGCCCACCTGCACCGATGCCGCCGTGCCGTTGGTGGTGGCCGAGACCGTGCCGTCATTGCCGATGGTGATGCTTTGCACATTGCTCGGCAGGGTTACCGGCGGATCCAGCGGATAACCGTTGGCCGTTACCAGCTGCCCGTTGGCGTCGGTCTGCAATGAACCATCACGGGTATAGGCCGTACTGCCGTCGGGCATGCTCACCTGCAGGAAACCGCTGCCCTGAATGGCCACGTCCAGCGAATTGCCGGTCTGCGTGATGCTGCCCTGGGTGAACAACTTCGAGGTGCCTACCACGCGCACGCCGGTACCCAGCATCAGACCGGAAGGTGACAGGGTCTGCTGGGTGGTCTGGCCGCCGGGCTGGCCCTTGTTCTGGTACATCAGATCCTGAAACGATGCACGTGAGGTCTTGAAGCCGGTGGTGTTGGCATTGGCCAGATTGTTGGATATGACATCCATGCGCGTTTGCTGCGCATCGAGGCCGGTCTTGGCGATCCAAAGGGAAGAAAGCATGATCAGTCACTCCAGGTGATTGGCACAGTCGTCGGTCAGTTCGACTGCAGAAGTTTGGTGGCGGCGGCGGCGTTGTCCTCGGTACTCTTGATCGACTTGATCTGCATGTCGTACTGACGCGACAACGCGATCATCTTCACCAGTTCGGCCGAAGCATTGACGTTGCTGGACTCCAGTGCGCCCGAAGTGACCCGCACGTCGGGATCAACCTCGGCCTGCCCGCCGTTGGCCATGTGCATCAGGCCGTCGACGCCCTGGCTCATCTCGGTCGCGTCAGGATTCACCAGCCGGATCTGATCCAGCGCGGCCACCGTATTCGGCCCGTCACCCGCCGGTACGGCGGAAATCGTTCCGTCCTCACCGATCCTTATGTGCTCGCTATCGGCGAGGCTGATCGGGCCCGAGCTGCCCATGACCGGGTTGCCCTTGGCGTCAGTCAGCTGGCCGGTGGAAGTCAGTTGCAGTTCGCCGGCCCGGGTATAGGCTTCCGAGCCGTCGGGCGACTGCACCGCGATCCAGCCACTGCCGTTGAGTGCCACGTCGAGCGGCCGACCCGTGCTCGTGGTGGCGCCCTGTCCCTGATCCTGACCCACACCCACCGCGACCGCATTGATGCGGGTCGGCATGCCATCGCCAAGCACGGGCATGCTCTTAAATGCGCTCAACTGGCTCTTGAAGCCGACCGTGGAGGCATTGGCCAGATTGTTGCTGACCGCCTCCTGCGCACGCATCATCTGCGTGGCGCCGGTCATTGCCAGATAGAGGGAACGATCCATGACGGTCGATTACCTGCCGACTGCATTGAACAAGGCAGACGCCAGCGTGCTGTCGGTGGACAGCACCTGCGCGTTCGCCTGATAGTCGCGCTGCGCCTGGATCATGTTCACCAGCTGCGAGGTGGTGTCGGCGGTATTGGATCCCTCCAGTGCTCCGGACTGGATGGCGCCGAACTGGCCGGCCCCGGCCGTGCCCATCACCGCCACACCGGAATCGCCGCTTGCCGCCCAGCTGCTGTTGCCCAGCTGACGAAGGCCTTGCAGGTTGGGGAAATTCGCCAGTGCAATCTGGCCGAGCTGGGTGCTCTGGTTGTTCGAATAGTTCGCCGTCACCACGCCCTTGCTATCGATGTCGATCGACGAGAAGGTACCGGCCTCGTAACCGTTCTGGGTGATCGTGCCGGGCGAGTAGTCGGTGCCGAACTGGGTGGTGTTGCCCGCATTGACGGTCAGGGCCAGCGGGGCGGATCCGTTCCCGAGATTCACCGGAGCGAACGTGAGGTCGCCGTTGGCCGGCGTCGTCAGGTTGCCATTCACGTCGAAGGTCAGCGCCTGCGTGCCGGCACTGATTCCGTCCACAAACAAGTTGGCATTCCAGCTGTTGGTGGCAGTCTTGTCGTAATACACCGTGCCCTGGTGCGAACCGCCCTGCGAGTCATAGACGGTGACCGGCGTGGCAGCCTGATAGCTGGTCGCATCAGCCGGGCTGAACGGATTGGCGGACACAGTGGCGCTTGCCGGCAGGTTCGATGTCATCGTCACCAGCGATGTCGGCGTGGCATTGCTTTGCGCCGCCGTCAGCTGCAGGTTGGTCAGCGTGCTGGTATCGAAACCACCGGCGCCATTGGACGGATAGACCTGCAGGAACGCGCCACCGGGAGTCACGATATTGCTGTTGGGATCTTTCTGGAAGTCGCCGGCGCGGGTGTAGGTGACGCCCGTGCCATCGTTGATCGCAAAAAACCCATTGCCACTGATCGCCATGTCCAGACTGTTGTTGGTGGTCGCCACATCGCCCTGCGCAAACTGCTGGGCCACGTTGGCCAGGCGGGTACCACTGCCGGTCGCGGTGGAGTTCAGATTGGCCCCGGTTACCGCGAAAATATCGGCAAACTGCGCCCGCGACCCCTTGAAGCCCGTCGTGTTCGCGTTGGAGATATTGTTGGCGATGACATTCAGATCCGCCTGTGCCGCATTGATTCCGCTGAGCGCCGTACTCAAAGCCATGATGGATTCCTCGAAAAATTGAAAGAGTTACGCCTGTACATCAGAGAATCTGCGCCACTTGGGTGAGCGGAACACCGCCGACCCCGGCCACCTGCAGATACGTGCCCACGCTGCTTCCGCCGTACCCGACTGCGGTCACCTTGCCCGCCGCATACGTGTCCAGCGAACTGCCATTGCTGCTGGCCGCCAGCGTGTAAGCCCCTTGCGCCACGGCGTTGCCGCTGTCGTCCTTGCCGTCCCAGGTGAATTGGGAAAGCCCGCTGTTCTGGGTACCCAGGTTCAGGGTGCGCACCGCTTTTCCGGTGGAATCGAGAATGCTCACGCTGACGTTGCCGGTGCTGCTGACATTCGCGGCACCCGTAACGGTGCTGCCGCTATAGGTGAGGCTCGACGAAGGCACCAGCACCTCTCGATTGACCAGGTTGGCTGAACCCAGCACCTGCGAGGTCTGCAGCGAACTGCTCAAGGTGCTGGTCAGCCCGTTGACGGAAGTGAGCAGGTCCTGGCTACTGGAAAGTTGGCTGAACTGCGCCATCTGCGAAACGAACTGGGTGTTGTCTACCGGATGCGTCGGGTCCTGCGCTTGCAGCTGCGCCGTCATCAGCTTCAGGAAGTCCGCTTGCGACAGGCTGGCGGAAACCGTCGACCCCACCGGGGAAGCTGGCGTGTTTGTCGCCGCATTGTTGGTATTGACCGTAGTCATGGTGATCTCCGTTGCCTCTTATTGGCCGATCGTCAGTGTCTTCAGCATCAGCTGCTTGGTGGTGTTCATGACCTCGACGTTGTTCTGGTACGAACGCGAGGCGGAAATCATGTTGACCAGCTCATCCACCGGATTGACGTTGCTGGAATAGACGTAACCGTCGGCATCGGCCAGCGGATTGCCTGGCTCGTAGCGACTAGGGATCGAGGCCTGGCTCTCGGTGACACCCACGACCTGGACACCGCCATCGGCGGCATCACCGGCATGTCCTGCGCTGGCGCCGGCAAGTGATTGCTGCTGGATCTGTGCAAACAGGGGCTCTTTGGAGCGGTACGCCGCTTCCGGCGAACTGGCCATGCTATCGGCGTTGGCCAGGTTGCTGGCTACCGTATTGAGTCGCAACGACTGCGCAGCCATGCCGGAGCCAGCCACATTGAAGATGGAGAAAAGCGACATCAGGCTTGGCCCGTGATCGCGGTGCGCAACATGTGGATCTGCGCAGTAATGAAGGAGAGACTCGCCTGGTAGTGCACGCTGTTCGCGGCAAAATCGGCCTGCTGCACCTGTTCGTCGACGGTATTGCCGTCCATGCTCGGCTGGCTGGGCACCTGATATTCGAGCGGTGCGCCCAACTGCGTACTGGAGGATCCGATCTGCCCGGGCGAAGTCGTCTGCAACGCCAGGTTGCCCGAGGCGCCGGAACTGCCGCCGGCCGCAGAGAGCGCCTTGCGGAAATCGATGTCGCGCGCCAGATATCCCGGGGTGTCGGCATTGGCCAGGTTGTTGGCCAGCACCTCACTGCGATGCTGCCAAAGGTTCAGCGCCCGGGAATGGATTCCAAATAAATTGTCAGGGGTCAGACTCATCGCTTCGCTCCGCGTGGCAGTTGCCGCACGAGAGACAAGGCAAATTGCATGCCATCAGGTCGGAACCCTTGCTGACATTGGGCTGACACGGCAGCCAGTGACCCCGCCCCGACATCTCCGGGGCGCAAAGACGGATTGTTGACGCAGCCAGAAACCGCCGCCTAGTCGCCCGGCGTCTGCTCCGGCAGAAGGTCCAGCACGGCCTGCGCCAGTACATCCGGCTGGAACTTCGCGACGAAGCGATCAGCCTTGACCTCCTTGATCATGCCTTCGTTGAAAAGACCGCTAAGCGAGCTGTGCAGCAACACCTTGAGTCGACGCAACGCCGGCGTCTCGCGGATGGCCCGGGTCAATGCGTAGCCGTCCAGTCGCGGCATCTCGATATCCGACACCACCAGGTCGATCCGCTCAGCCGGCTCTGCTTCCGCCAGCTCAAGCAGGCGCTCAAGCGCCTCGCGGCCGTCCTGGACCACCACGCACTCGATATTCATCTTGGTGAGCAGACCCACGATCCGGCGCCGGGCGATCAGCGAGTCATCCGCCACGAGCACCCGTCGGGAACGGGACTGGCGTCCACTGGCAATTCGTTGCATGTGTGCCGACAGCTCAGCCGGTGCCGCGTCGATGCTGGCCAGGATGTGCTCCACGTCGACCACCGCAAGCAGCGCACCGTTAACCCGGGTAACCGCATTCACCCGCGCGCCGAACCCGAGCGTGCTGGGCGGCGCCACCAGCGACTCGCCCTCGCAGTGAACCATGTGCTGCAGGTCGGCAACCAGGAAGCCCTGCACCGATCGGCTGAACTCGGTGACCATCAGGTGTGCCGATGCCACGTCGCGCAATGGCTCGTAGCCCAAGGCGGCGGCCAGATCGATTACCGGAATGGTTTGCCCGCGGTAGTCGAAGGTTCCGGCATGCAAGGCATGCTGACCGGGCATCCGTTCAAGCGGTGGACGCCGCAGCACTTCGCGCACCTTGAATACGTTGATGCCGAACAATTGCGTGTCGCCCAGCCGGAACAGCAGCATTGCCACCCGGTTGTGTCCCGCTAACCGCGTGTGTTGCTCAACCTTGTCCAGCAGCGTGGCGCTCATGCATATCCCTCAGGAGTGAGATACCGCATCTGCGGCTCCGTGCAAGACATATCGACAGCAACGCGCAGGGCTTGAGCGACGTCCGGCCGCGACGCGTCGCAATTCATGGCATGCGATTTGCTTGCTCAAGTTTCGAGCTTTCTTGACGATGCATCCATCAGCAAACCCCGCTATCCAAGGTGACGTCCGCCTCATGAGTTTTATCTGGAAACAGCATCTGGCAGCCCTCGTCCAGGCGGCCGCTGCAGGCAACGACATACAAGTCACCGCCCTGCGGCGCAAATATCCACGCACCGCACGGGCAATCGAGCCGTTGCTTGCCTGTGCCGCCGACAAGCCGCCCGCTGCCGTGGCGCTGCAGACCACGGAACAGCAGAGCCTGGTACTGGGCGCAGCGCAGCAACTCACGCGCGAACAGACGGCGCTGGACAGGTCAGCCACGGAAAGCCGCAGCAGCGTCGATCGTTTGACGGCCAGCAGCGCCGGGATATCGACGGCACTGCAGTTTGCCAGCGTCAACCTGGGCCAGGCCGGCGCATCCGGGCTTTCTGGCGAAAACAGTGTCAGCGAGCTGGACGGTCAGCTGCGGCTGCTGCGCAGCGCCCTGTCGGCCATGAATCGCAACCAGAGCAAGTTGGCCGAGCAAGTCGCACAGATACGCAAACTCACCGGCGTCGTGCAGGAAATCGCCCATCAGACCAACCTGGTGGCGCTGAACGCGGCCATTGAGGCTGCACGCGCCGGTGAAGCCGGGCGCGGCTTTGCCGTCGTGGCCGACGAGGTCAAGCAACTTGCCGAGAAAACCACGCTGACCACCACCGAGATCGAAACGGTGACCGGTTCGATCGGCGACTTTTCGTTGCAGCTCGACGGCGATGTGCAGCACGGCCTGCGCCAGCTGGAACGGGCCCAGACGGGTATCGTCCAGGCCGGCTCCGCGTTGCGCCAGGGCAGCGAGGCATTGCTGGCGGTCACCGAGCGGGTCAACGCTCTGCAACAAAGTCACGACGTGCAGCACGCCCGCGCCACCGAGACCCAGGCTGCGCTGGGTGCGTTGCAGCGACGTGGCAGCGAAGCGCGGCGCCAGGCCGAGGCGCTGAACCGGGCCGCGCTGCTGGCACACCGGCTGGGCCTTAACTGGCTGGAGAGCGAAAGCGGCAGCGATCCGGCAAGCCTCAGCCTGACCGTGCGCGAAACCGCTTTCAGCCTGCGCCAGGCGATGGATCTCGCCCTGTTGGAGCCCAGTGCGCTGGATAGACGTTGGTTCGACACCCATGCATTAAATCGAAGCATCAAGCGGCTGGCCGCACTTCACCGGGATCTGCCTGCAGGCGCGGCGCTGAGCGCGGCCGGCGCGCAGCTGCTCCAGCAAAGCAGTCATTTTGTCGACCTGCTGAGCGAAGGCCAGCTAGAAAAGGCCACGCAGCTGTCGCAGGAACTGGAGTCCGGACGCGAAGCGCTGCTGGGGCAACTCGGCTCGTTGCTGGCCGACGCATGAGAACGCTGCTGTCGACAGGCTATGCGCGGCTCTTGGCGGCATGCCTGGCCACGATCGCGTTCGCCTCACCCACCATCGCCGCCCCGGCATCACCGATGCAGTCGCTGGCCGAAGTGCGTGCCGCCGCCGCGCTGGCACTGCGCCAGCGCTATGAATCGCCGGGCAGCCGGGTCGTCGTCGGGTCCAGGCCATTCGGCTCGCGGCTGAAGCTGGCCCGCTGCCCGAAGCCGCTGCTGGCCACGGTGCAGGAACGCGCTGCGCCCGCCTCGCTCATGACGGTGCAGGTGCAATGTTCGCAACCGGGAGGCTGGATCGTGCGGATCCCCCTGCGTCTGCAACTGTTTCGTCCGGTGCTGGTCACCGTACGCCCGCTGCAGCGCGGCGACGGCATCCACGCCGGCGACATCCGCATCGAGGAACGTGACGTCACCCGGCTCGGCTACGGCTATATCGCAAACCCGGATCAGCTGAAAGGTCGCACCCTGGCGCGCCCGCTGACCGCCGGCAGCGTACTGACTCCTGCAGCCATGGGCGGAAGACACATGGTGCGCGCCGGCGATCACGTGCAGCTGATCGCCCTGCTGGATGGCATCGAGGTGCGCGCCAGTGGCATCGCCCTGGGTGGCGGTGACAATGGCGCGCGCCTGCGGGTCCGCAACGAGAACTCAGGACGGGTGCTCGATGCCATGGTCAGAGCGCCTGGAGAAGTGCTTGCGTTGCCTTGAGCCGTACGGCGGTGGCATCTCCCGGGACCCAAACCCCGGCGCCCGCCAAATTCACGCTAAAGTTTCCACTTCAACGGCCGATATTGAGAGTTAACAGGGCCAACACCGCATCGAGAACGGACCCATGAATACAACTATTTCAAACAACGGATTGCCGGGTTTTGCCCAGGCCACCGGCAGCAGCAAGGGGAGTGGCGGCGCATCGACGACGGCAGCCCCGGCGGGCTCCGGCGACAGCGCTCGTCCGGTCGACGACCAGCTCAAGCTGACCGATTCGGCCCGCGCATTGCAGCAGGCGACGCGCCCCGACGACTCCGCTGCGATCGATCCGCAGAAGGTGGAACGCGTGCGTCAATCGCTGGCCGATGGCAGCTACCAGATCAATTCCGGTCGCATCGCCGATCGCATGCTCGCGATGGATCAGCAAATCGGCGGCACGGGCAAGGCATGAGTCGGCAACTGCAGGGCGAGCTGGACAGCGCGCTCAAGGCGGTCGTCGGTGATATGCAGTGTGCCGTCAACGAGCTGGCGCAAGTTCTCGAAACCGAGCGAATGGCCCTCGGCGCGGGTGACAGCGACGCTCTGAACCGGGCTGGCGCGCGCAAGCAGGCGCTCATGTTCCAACTCGAACAGCTCGACGCCGAGCGCCTGCAGCTGAGCCGTGAGTCACCTGCTGCGGCGACCCGGCTGGAGCAGGACTGGCTACAGGTCGTGCAGTCGTTGGGCGACTCGCAGCGACTCAATCAACGCAACGGCGACGAGGTCAACCAGCGGCTGCGCCAGGTACGCAAGGCGTTGTCGGTACTCACTGGGCACGCCGGCGAAAGCGGCCTGTACGGTCGCGCTGGCGAACTGCATGTCAATTTGCGCTCGCGGGCACTGGCCGAGGCATGACATCCTGATTTCATAAAAGCACCGCTGCCGCTCTGCACAGACGGCCCCTCCCTGATTGCGAAACTGGTTCCGGCCCGTTTCCGCGTTAATCGCGATGACTGACCATGAGCAACCCAAACCCCTCCGCAAGACCCCACCACCCGACTGCGATCCCGGGTCCTGACGCGATAGCTCTTCCGCTACCGCTGCCGGTGCTGCGGGTGCCAATGCTCGATCGCGAACGCCAGCTGTTCGCCTATGAAATCGTGTTTCATCGAGATGGCGGAGACGACGACTCCTTCCTGCAACGGGTGCTGGCGACGGTCACCGATGGTGCGCTCAACCGCCTCGTGCGCGGCAACCGCGCGTTTCTGAAGATACCCGCCGAGCTGCTCCCGGAAGATTCCGACGTGCTGCTGCATCAGCCTCGTCTGGGCGTGGTGCTTCAGCCGCACGTGGCCGACGATGCCGCGCTGATGAAGCGTTTGCAGAAGATGGCGCAACGCGGCTGCCAGTTCATGATCGACGCGGGAGACATCGATCTGGAAGCAAACCTGCCGCTCGAAACCCTCCTGCAGATGGTCCAGTTCGTGCGGCTTGATGCTAGCCGGTTGACACCGGAACGGCTGGAGGAACGCGCCGATCATTTCCATACGCGTGGCATCCGCGTCGTGGCCGATCAGGTCAACGACCACACCACCTACGAGCGCTGCCTCAAACTTCCGCTGCAGGCGATCCAGGGGCGCTACCTGCTGATTCCGCAGCCCATCGACGTGCCCGTGCTGACTGCCAATCGCCTGAGCATGTTGCGCTTGATGAGCGTTCTGCAGGAAAACAATCCCGGCCCGGTCGAGATCGGCAACATCATCCGCACCGATGCAGTACTCAGCTACAAGCTGCTCAGCTGCGTCAACTCGGCCTACTTCGCGTTGCCGCGGCAGCTGAAGTCGGTGGAACACGCGGCGATCTTCTTCGGCGTCACGCGCATGCGCAACTGGATCGATACGATGGCGTTGTGCGGCATGGACGATCGCCCGCCGGAGCTGCTGCGTGCAGCGCTGATCCGGGCCCACATGTGCGAGAAGCTGAGCAGCGGAACGGTGAAGGGCCATGCGGATATGGCGTTCACCGTAGGCCTGTTCTCGCTGCTCGATACCCTGATGTGCGCGCCCATGGAGTTTCTGCTGACCCATCTGCGACTCACCCCTGAAATCAGTGACGCGCTGACCGTTCGCGGCGGCCCGTTCGGACCGTTGCTGACGCAGATTCTGGCTTGGGAAGCCGGCGAGCTGACCAGCGCACAGGTGCCTCTGCCGCGTATCCAGCGGATAGCCAACGTCTACAAGGAAGCCACGCAATGGGCCGATGAGGTCTATGCCATCGCCAATGGCAAGGCGGTAGCGGAGTAACAGTTCGGGTCGGACACTTGGGTACGCCAGCCCAGGACGTCGGCGCGTCGGGTCAACTGATCGCATGAACCAGAGTGCGGCACCATTGGCGGCCCGCTTAAAGGGCACGATGCAGCTGCCACTCGACCGCCTGCCACCCGCCCAAGTGACCGCGTCGCCAACCAGCCACGACATGCCGGCCACGCTGCCCGCAACCAGCACGTTCAGGCCCAGGGCCAGCAAAACACCACGCTGGCGCCGCTGTGGCGAGAGCAGCACGCAGGCATCCTTCATGGCCAGCAGCGCGGCCAGAATCCGCGAGCTCGGCGTCAGCTCCGTCGGCCCCCGGCAGATCCGGGAAGATATCCAGCAGGGATATCGCGTCAACCTGCACGCTGCAGCCCCGCCAACAGATGGTCGCGGTCCAGGCGTCCGACGATATTCATCTGTTGCAGCGGCACTTCGTCCCAGCTCACGCGGACAACGCTCAGCCGCGGGTCACCCGGGTGCGCGCTGGTCTCACCTCACTCTGGCGTCGACGCGGGTGGGGCGATTCCTTCGGATACCTCGATGTCGCT
>JBDTXA010000086.1:0-14598 GCA_040006415.1 Rhodanobacter sp. | reverse complement strand
TGATCGACCAGCGCTTCGTCGATGACCGGCCGGACGTCATCAGCTACGTCTCCGAGCCGATGTCGCATCCCATGCAGATATCAGGCGCGCCCCTGGTCCACCTGTATGCCTCCACCAGCGGTAGCGACAGCGACTGGGTGGTAAAGATCATCGACGTCTATCCGCACACATATCCGGCCGACCCACCCATGGGCGGTTACGAATTCCCGCTGTCGATGGACATCTTTCGCGGTCGATATCGCACCAACTTCGCGCGGCCCGCGCCGATCGAGTCGGACAAGCCGCTGCTGTACACGTTTGCGCTGCCGAACATCAACTACCAGTTGCAACCGGGTCATCGGCTGATGGTGCAGATCCAGTCCAGTTGGTTTCCGCACTACGACCGCAATCCACAGACCTACGTGGACAATATTTTCTTCGCAAAGCCGGACGATTACCGCAAGGCGTGGCAGAAGATTTGGCATACGCCAAAAGAGCCCAGTTCGATCAGCATGCCGGTGATCCCTGTGCGCTCGCACTAGGAGGGAGCGCTCCGCTTCGATGCCGTATTGCCGAAGGCACTAGCCCAAGAGCAGCGCAACGTGAAGTTGCACTCAACCTTGGTCGTCGACCATGCAATGAATGGGAGGAGACACAATATGAAAACCACAGCATTCAGGGTTGGCTTGCTGGCCGCATCAATTGTTGCCGCCATGCCACTGGCTGTTTCGGCGCAGTCCACGACCGGTACCATTTTTGGCCAGGCGCCGACGGTCAATCACGGCGTGGTCGTCATTGAGAACCAGAGCGGATTGCGCAGGGAGCTTCCGGTTGGCGCTGCCGGGCGTTACCAGTCGCCACAACTACCGGTTGGTACCTACCGTGTCACGTTGATCAGCGATGGCAAGGTGGTCGAGGAAAAAAATGATGTAACCCTCAAGGTGGGCTCAAACATCGAGGTTTCCTTCGGCAATGCCGGACGTTCGGTTCAGAATCTGCAAGGCGTCGAAGTATCGGCAAGTACGTCGCCTCCCATCGATGTATCCAGTGTCGATTCGCGCACCGTGATCACCCGAGAACAGCTAACCAAGCTGCCGCTTGGCTACAGTTCGGAGGCCATTGCGCTGCTTGCTCCTGGAGTGGCGGGCAACAGCGGCGGCTTCCAAAGCGCGACAGGCAATTCGTTGGTCGTCTTCGGCGGATCGTCAGCCAGCGAAAATGCTTATTACATCAACGGCTTCAACACCACCGATCCGTTGCAGGGCTTGGGTGGCCTGACCATGCCGTATGGCGCCATCGAGCAGCAGGAAACCTATACGGGCGGCTATAGCGCGAAATACGGTCGTTCAGATGGTGGCGTCATCAACGTGATCGGCAGGCGCGGAACCAACCAGTGGCACTTCGGTGCTCAAGTGTTGTGGGAGCCGGCTTTCCTTCGCTCAAAAAAGGACGACATCCTGTACGCGAACGGACTGCCGAGTTCGCCGGTGGCCGGTGACCTGTATGAACCTGACAGCAAGGACTCGTACTGGGGGAGCAGGGTTTCTGCCTACGCGGGTGGACCGTTGATCAAGGACAAGCTTTATGCCTTTGTCGCCGTCGAAAAAGAACGCTTCGAAGGTCAAAACGTACACAGCGTGCAATCCAACACCTCTTACACCGACTATCGTCAGACCGAGCCAAGGTGGTACGCCAAAGTCGACTGGAACATCAATGACAGCAATATCCTCGAACTGACGGGCGTCTCCGACAAGCTGTTTTCCAAGGGAAAGATATACCAGTACAACTACGACACGTTGTCGCGGGGCGCGCGCGCTGGCAGCTCAGACAATACCAAGGACGGCGGCGACCTGTACGTGGCCAAGTACACCAGTTACATCACGGACAACCTCAATCTAAGCGTGATGTACGGCAAGATGCACACGAGGGCATATGACAGCCCTTCGGGTTACGATCCGGAGCTGGTATACATTACTGGCATCACGGGCCAGAATCCGGCGCTCAATGGCGGCATGCCGATTGGCAATGCGCAAACCACGCAATCCATATCCGACCCGGATCAAGGCAACAAGTCAACCGACTTTCGCTTCGATCTCAGCTACACCTTGGGCAGCCACACGTTTTCGGTAGGCGTCGACAATGTGAATTCCAAGGCCATCAACCAGGGATTCAAGACGAGTGGCCCGGGCTACTACTGGTATTATGGTTTGTCCGATCCCAATCTTCCGCTCGAAACCGGCACGGGTGTACCGGGCACCGGCGGGTTCCCCAATGGCGCGGAGGGTTTTTACGTTGACAAGCACGTCGACGAACAGCTCTTGACCATCCGTTCGACACAGCGCGCCCAGTTTGTCGAGGACCGCTGGCAGGTCAACGACAATCTGCTGGTCAGCATGGGCTTGCGCAACGACCAGTTCACCAACTACAACAGCGACGGCGACGTCTTTATCCGTCAGACCAAGCCACAGTGGTCTCCGCGCCTTGGCTTCAGTTGGAACGTGTACGGCGACTCTACGTTCAAGATTTACGGCAACGCCGGTCGCTACTATCTGGGTCTGCCGCTGAACCCGGGCATCAATTCCGCTGGCGCGATCATTCAGACCAGGCAGTACTACACGTATTCCGGTATTGGCGCGGACGGCGTGCCGACGGGACTGACACCGGTCGGCGGTACTGTTGCGTCCAACAATCTTTTCGGCCAACTGCCCGACCCCAAGACCGTAACCGCCAAAAATCTGGTGGCTGAGCACCAGGACGAGTTCATTGTCGGCTTCACCCAACAGTTCCGTCAGGACTGGGTGTACGGTCTCAAACTCACCGAACGCGTACTCAAGAATGCGATCGATGACTATTGCGACATCGGCCGTGTCGCCGACAAAGCTGCCAGCCTCGGCTACAACATCGACAATACCAACAGCTGCTACCTGATCAACCCTGGCAAGGGCAACACCTTTGTGTTGCGCGATACCAGCGGCCGCTATGTGGACGTACCGCTGGCGTACGATGAGTTCGGCTGGGATCATCGCCTAACGCGCAAGTACGCCAGCGCCGAGCTGGTGCTCGAACACCCCTTCAAGGACCGCTGGTATGGCATGGTTTCCTACGTGTTCTCGAAGAGCTGGGGCAACACCGAAGGCCAACTGCGCTCTGACATCCACCAGTCCTATACGTCGACCACGCAGGACTGGGATTACCCCTCGATCATGGAACACACCTATGGGGTGCAGAACAATAATCACAGGCATCAGTTGAAGGTTTACGGCTACTACCAGTTCAACCCGGAGTGGATGGTGTCCGGTAATCTGCGGCTGATCTCCGGCGCGCCCAAGGGCTGCCTGAGCTATTTCGGCCCGGATCAAACCGACCCCGCAGCTTATGGCGGCATTTACCACTTCTGCAAAGGCAAGCCTGCGCCGCCTGGCTCCAACGGCAACCTGCCGTGGTTCCGTCAACTTGATCTTGGTGTGCACTACCGGCCAGCTGTCGCCGACGGCAAACTGGCCCTCAACGTGGACGTTTTCAACGTATTCAACGAGAAGGTACCAACCAGTATCGAAGTGTATAGCCAGGACTCGCCCAACGTGCCCAACGCAAATTACGGGCAGGCGATAGATGCGCAAGCACCACGGTATGTGCGTTTCAGCGTCAACTACGACTATTGACTCACCAGTTGCCGCCATTGTCGATGAAGACGGCGACTGGTTTGCTTCCCAATGCGGCGCGCCCGGCGACAACGTTGCGTGGCAGGGGTCTGATTTCAGAGCGCTGCGAGGTGCATGGCCGCAAGCCGAGTTGGCGCAACCGCCTGTCACGGTATTGGCCAACCAGTCGATGACCGACATACCGGTTCAGGATGCGCTCGGGCGCATGTTGCGGAGCCACCTGACCCAGGTGATACCGGCACCGCAGACGTCGGATTGGATATCGACCCACCAGTTGGCGTATTCACTGGTCGCTCAAGGTGGAAGCCTTGCGCTGGCGCGGTGTGCCGACTGGACAGCGCCTTGAACCCGGCGCAGAGGCGCTTCCTGAAACTGGTGAGCCAGCTGGCTTAGCGGGTGCTCGCACCGAACTGTCGATCCTTCCCGCCAAGCCGTTCGGGCGCAAATATCCACAACCTTCGGTTATGCAACGTACCGGTCTTTTCATTGGCAGCTGTCCGCTACCTGTGACTATGCTCGATCCATGGCGGCAAAGAATGAGCGAATGTCCGAGCGAAACGCGCCGCGATCGTGTGCAAAGTCAGTCTGCAGCAGAACGCCGCATCGTCGCGTGGTCGAACCCATCTGTTCCCGCAACAGCAAGAGCCGTGCACGGCACGCTGGCCGAATCGACGTGATGGCGGACAGCGGCAGACCATCGATGCCGCCGGGGCGCACGGTGTCGCGGCCGGCTTCAGGAAAGGTTACAGGGGATCAAGCATTGACTGGCAAAGACATGTGGTCACTTTAATTTGTCGCCATTTTATGGCGGCAGAACACTTGGGGAAGTCTCATGAACAAGCGACTCTGCCGGATCATTCCAAGCTTGCTGACTGCTGCTGTCCTGCTTGCACTCGCTAACACTGTTGCAGCTCAGGATGTCAGTCCGACGACATCGGCTGATCAATCGCTCGAGGCAAAAAGGAAGGCGAAAAATCTGGATGCCATAGTGGTTACAGGTACCCGCTCTGGAAATCGCACGGTCAGTTCGTCGCTGACGCCGATCGACGTCATCTCCGCCGACACGCTGAAACAGACCGGCACGATCGACCTGACCCAGGCGCTCGAACGCGCCATTCCCTCGCTGAACTTCCCGTTCGCGCCTGCGTCGGACACTTTCGCCTTTCAACGACCGTTCGAGTTGCGCGGCCTGTCACCAGACCAGGTGCTGGTGCTGGTCAACGGCAAGCGCTGGCACTCCGGCGCACTGCTTTTGAGCCTCGGTCAGATCGGTCAGGGCTCGCAGGGCGTGGACCTGAATACGATCCCCATCTCGGCGATCGACCACATCGAAGTGCTGCGTGACGGTGCGTCTGCGCAGTACGGCTCGGACGCCCTTGCCGGCGTCGTCAACATCATCTTGAAGAAGGGAGCCGAAGGCGGCGACGTGCAGGTCACCGGCGGACAGTATTCCGCTGGTGACGGCAGGCAGTGGCAGGGCTCGGCGAATTTCGGCTTTCCGCTCGGCGGAGACAAGGGCTGGATGCGCGTCACCGCGGAGAAGAGTAACCAGGATCCCGCCAATCGCGCTGGCATCGATCGTCGACCGGGCCTGGCTCAACTTGGCGCGAAATTCCATTTCGGGGTGATTTCATTCAAGAGCGAAAATCTGCTGCTGAATACCCAATACGACATCACACCCGGTGTGCAGTTCTATGCGTTTGGACACTACGGCCGCCGCATAGGCGAACCACGGGGGTTTTTTCGCTACGGCAGCAATACGCCTTATCCGAATAACCCGCTGATCGGGCAGGTCTATCCGGACGGCTTCCTGCCGCGGGAACACGGCGACTCCTCCGACCGCTCGCTGGTCGCCGGAATTCGCGGGGAAGTCAGCGGCTGGCATTGGGACATTAGCGGCAACTACGGCGGCAACCGGGTGTCCTACGCCACGTTGAACAGCACCAATTACGCTTTGTTGAATGACTTCGGCAGTAGTCCCACCGATTTTCACGACGGCATCCTGACCGCAACCCAGCAGACGTTCGACATCGACATTTCCAAAGAGATTGGCTTTAGCTGGCTGCCCAATCCACTGACACTTTCGTTCGGCACCCAATGGATGCGCCAGGCCTACGACGTTGAAGCCGGTGACCCGGGTTCGTACTACGTCGGCACATCCGGGGTCCGCGGTGGCGCCCAGGGTTTTGCCGGCTGGGGGCCGCAGGACGCCATCTCGGTGTCACGACACGATTTCGCCGAATACGCACAACTGGAAGGCAACCTCACGGACAAGCTCAGCTTTTCCGCCGCCGCGCGTCACGAGGATTATTCCGACTTCGGCACCACCACGTCCGCGGCTCTGTCGGGACGTTTCGACTTCACCGACAGTTTCGCCCTGCGTGGCAGCGCCTCGACCGGGTTCCGCGCACCGACACTGGGGCAGCAGTACTACTCGGAAACCACCTCGGCAGCTTTCGGCGCCGGCAACTCGCTGGGCTTGCCGCCGGGCATCTACCTGCGAGGGCTGGTACCGGTGAACAATCCGATCGCCGTGCTGCTCGGCAGCGAGGCGCTGAAGCCGGAGAAGTCGCGCAATTACACCTTCGGCATGGTGTGGAACCCGACCAGTGCGCTCAGCCTGAGTATCGATGCATACCAGATCACCGTCCGCAACCGCATTGCGTTGTCGAGCTCGCTTTCCACCTCGACTCCCGCCGTCGTCGACTATCTGGCCGCCAACGGCGTCACCAACCTGCAATACAGCGGCATCTCCTACTTCACCAACGCCGGCAACGTGCGCAGCCAGGGTATCGACTGGGTATCGAGCTATATCAGCGAGTTCGGCAACGCTGGCACGCTGACCACCACCCTCGCGGCGACCTACAACAAGAACAAGGTCACCTCAATTCGCCCCAATCCCCCGATACTCGACTCGCTGGGGGTGCTGTTCCAGCGCCTCAACCGCAGCGCCATCAAGGGACTGCTTGCCGACACCGCACCGCGCAGCAAGGTGATCCTGACTGAAACGTACAATGTGGGTCGCTGGGGATTCACCGGTAGCGCGACCCGCTATGGCCGGATCACGACCTACGGCTCAAGCAGCTACCTCGATGACCAGGTCTACTCGCACAAGTGGCTGGTCGATCTCGCGGTGAACTACAACCTCGAAAGCTGGACATTTACCGTCGGCGGCGACAACGTGTTCAACACCTATCCTGACAAAACCCGCCAGGATTCGGATCAGAACGGTGCGTTTCCCTACTCGTCGAGTTCGCCGTTCGGCTTCCAGGGCGCATACGTCTACGGCAAGGTGATGTATCACTGGTAGCACCGGAGGACGCGGATGCAACGAAGCCCCTGTGTTTACCGGGGCTTTCGTTTAACGCGAAGCGCGCATGAAGGTTCGTTGGCGACAGCAGGCATCCGATGCGGCAACGCGTGAAAGGCAATAACCACAACCTTCAGTTATGCAAAGTACCCGTCTTTTCATTGGTGGACTCCGCCTGCCGGTGACTATGCTCGATCGGCATCCTTCGCAGATGAGCGAATGTCTGATCGAAACGGTCAGCCTGAAGCTGGATAGGCATCACGACGCACGATTCGCCCGTTTCATCACTTTCTGTCCAGAACCCATTCGTGCTGTCGAATGAACAGCCAGCACCGACAACGTTCGTCTGGCTGACGTCGCAGCCGTCAAGTGGAGCAACCCGTTCATGTCCAATACTGATGATGCGGCCCGGCCCGGTCACTGGGGTCCGCCCTACCTTCTTTACCTGGGCAATGCGGTCGATGATCTGGCCATAAAGACGGCCAGAGGCGTGGCCTACTGGCGCCCGGAGTGGTGTGTGGGCCAGTACCGTCATCCCGATTGCAAGCCGACGCTGGGCCTGCCCGACATGACCATGGCCAAAGCGAAACACAGCGGTGCCGACACGATGATGATTGGTACCGCGAACGCCGGCGGGGAGATGGCGGCGGATATCGTCGTTGACGCCATCGCCGCGCTCGATGTCGGTCTCAACGTGGTCGCCGGCCTGCACCAGAAGCTGCGCGATAACCCGGACATTGTCGCGGCAGCCAGGCGCAACGGTCGCGTTCTGTTCGATGCGCGGGACCCCTCACCGGGCCTTCCAGTCGGCAACGGCCGAACGCGTGCCGGTCGGCGACTGCTGACAGTCGGAACGGATTGCTCGGTCGGCAAGATGTACACCACGCTGGCGATAGAACGCGAAATGCAACGGCGCGGTTGCGCGGCGAATTTTCGCGCCACCGGTCAGACCGGCATCTTCGTCGCCGGCGCCGGCGTTCCGATCGACTCAGTCATCGCCGATTTCATTTCCGGTGCCGCCGAATGGATTTCGCCGGCACGTACGGATGGTGGCTGGGATCTCATTGAAGGCCAAGGCTCGCTGTTCCACCCATCCTATGCGGGTGTGTCGCTCGGTTTGCTGCATGGCTCCCAGCCCGACGCACTGGTGCTGTGCCACGAGCCGACCCGACGCCACATGCGCGGTCTGCCCGACTCCCCGCTGCCCGAATTGAAACTTTGCCTGGAAGCCAACCTCACCGCGGCACGACTGACCAATCCCGCAGTCCAGGCGGTCGGTGTCGCGCTCAACACATCCAGCATGTCGGCGGCAGACGCACAGGCGACCTGCCGGCAGGTTAGCGACCTGCTCGGTCTGCCGTGCCAGGACCCGGTCAGCATGGGTGTCGAAAACATCGTGGATCATTTGCTCGCATGTTTCGCCAACTGACGATCCGACGCGACCGTTTTCCGTGGGTAGCACCTTTCCGCTGGAGATTGCGCGCGAAACTGAGTTCGTCAATCTGGACGGCCCGCTGTGGTTGCAGAACGACTACCCTGAAAGCGTGCAACTGCGGCAAGGCGTGCTGATGCCGCCTTCAGCAGCCTTCCGGAACGGTTGATGATGATGACCTCCGACGCGAGTGCGCGTTGTTCCGGGTTGTGTATGAGCGCGACCCCACGAATCGCAGCGGTCAACGGGAGGGCTCCTTTTGCTGACACTTGATCCCATCCAGACGGTCGCCTGCGGCGGTCTGTTCCTGATCGCCGGCTACGCGATTCGCAAGCGGGTGCCCATACTTTCCCGCTTCAGCATTCCCGCGCCGGTGATCGGTGGACTGCTGGTGGCGCTTGCCCTGCTCGTATGCCACGGCTGGGACGTGACTCCGGTGCATTTCGATACCGCGCTCGAGCGACCGTTGATGATCGCGTTTTTCACCAGCATCGGCTTCAGCGCAAGTACCTCTCTGCTCAAGATTGGCGGTCGCCAGATCGTGCTGTTCCTGGCTCTGGCCACCGGGCTGGCGGTGATACAGAACCTGGTCGGCATTGGCCTGGCCACGGCGTTCGGCTTGCCACCGCTGTTTGGTGTCATCACGGGGTCGGCCACCATGGCTGGCGGCCCCGCCACGGGGATGGCCTTTGCACCCGTATTCGCGCAGGCCGGCGTGCAGGGAGCACAGAGCGTGGCACTGGCCAGCGCGATGGCCGGCATCATCTGCGGTTCGATGCTGGGCGCACCGCTGGCCACGATGTTGATCGAACGCCTCAAATTGCGCCCGGCTCGACCAGTCGCCAGTGCCGACGGCAACATGGTCACTGCGGCGCCGTTAGCTGTCGCTCCTGGGGCGAGCGCCATCAGTGCCGACCAACGCGCGTATGCGGGGCTGAAAAGCTTTGTTCTGATCCTGGTGGCCATGGGCATCGGTGCGTGGATCAGCGACGGCCTGTCCGCGCTGAACCTGACCCTGCCCAGCTACATCGGAGCGATGCTAGTGGGTGCACTGGTCCGCCACATCGATGATCGGCGCGGCTGGTTCGGCCTGTCGATGCCGACCATCGAGCTCATCGGCAGCATCTCGCTTTCGCTGTTTCTGGTCATCGCGCTGATGAACCTCCAGCTGTGGGAGCTCAGCGGACTGGCATTGCCCTTGCTGGTCAACCTGGCCGTACAGTCCCTGATCGTCATGGCGTTCTGTTGCTGGCCACTGCTGCGACTGATGGGGCGCGACTACGATGCCGCCGTCATGGCCGGCGGTTTCGCCGGTTTCATGCTGGGCACCACCGCCAACGCCATGGCGGTCATGAGCTCGCTGACCGAACGCTTTGGCCCTGCGCCGCGGGCTTTTTTGGTGGCTCCGATCGTGGGCGCATTCCTTATCGACTTCACCAATGCGATCGTGATCACGGCCTTCATCAATGGCTGGAAATGATATGGCGATGTACGGTTACAGAACTTGTACAAGACACCCACAACCACCGGTTATGCGAGGTGGCCGTCTTTTCATTGGTGACTGTCTTACGCCTGCAACTACGCTCGACGTCATCACTATGGAGGATGCAGCAATGTCCCATCGAAACACGCCGAGACCATCGGCAGCCCCGGTTCAACTGACGACACCGCGCCGCGGTATCTCATGGTCACATCGTTCCGTGCTGGCCGCAGCGATAGCCGCTTTCAGCGTTCTGGGTCACGCAAAGGAAGCTGCGCCGCCTGCAACCCCGGCGATCGCCAACGCTCCGGCCGCTACCCGTGCGGCACTGGAACAGGCGCACCCGGTCACCGCAAAGAGCGCCATGGTGGTCAGTGCGCAACACCTGGCCACCATGGTCGGCGTGAATATTCTCAAACAAGGCGGCAACGCGGTGGACGCCGCTGTGGCGGTGGGCTATGCCGAGGCGGTGACCCATCCCTGCTGCGGCAATATCGGCGGGGGCGGGTTCATGAATATTCACTTGAAGGATGGTCGCAACCTGTTCCTCAACTTCCGTGAGAAAGCCCCGGCGAAAGCCACCGCGGCGATGTTCCAGGATGCCAAGGGCAACGTGGTCGACGGTCGCAGTACCGACAGCTACCTCGGTGTGGGTGTGCCGGGTACGGTGATGGGTTTTGACACTGCGCTGAAGGCCTACGGCACGATGTCGCTGAAGCAGGTCATAACCCCGGCGATCAAGCTGGCCCGCGAGGGCTTTGTGCTTACCCAGGGCGATGTGAACATCATGAAGTCCCACACCGCGGACTTCGCCAAATACCCCAACGTGGCAGCGATCTTTCTCCAAGACGGCAAGCCCTTCGTAGCCGGTCAGCGACTGGTGCAAAAGCAGTTGGCGCACACTTTGGAGTTGATCGCCGAGGGTGGCACCGACGCTTTCTACAAGGGCGCCATCGCACGCGACGTGGTCAAGGCCAGCGAAGCCAATGGCGGCATTCTGGCGATGCAGGATTTTGCCGACTACACCGCGCAATGGGAAAAGCCGATCCAGTGTGGCTACCGTGGTTACACCGTGGTTTCCGCTCCGCCACCCAGCTCCGGCGGCACCACGGTCTGCATGATCCTCGACATACTCGAGCCCTATCCGCTGAGCAAGTGGGGTTACGGCTCGCCCAAAAGCGTGCACTACATGGTCGAGGCCGAGCGTCGCGCCTTCGCCGATCGCAACACTTATCTGGGCGACCCCGCCTTCGTCAACAACCCGATCGACAAGCTGCTGTCGCCCGCCCACATCGCCAAGGTGCGCGCGACCATCCAGCCCGACAAGGCCACCCCGTCATCCGAGATCACCGGTAGCCTGGGCGCACCCGAAGGCAATCACACCACCCATTACTCGGTCGTCGACAAGGACGGCAATGCCGTCGCCGTCACCTACACCATCAATTATCTGTTCGGTAACCGACAGATCGCCGGGGACACCGGCTTCTTCCTCAACGACGAGATGGACGACTTCACCTCCAAGCCCGGCGTACCCAACGGTGCGGGGCTGGTTCAAGGCGTGATCAACAAGGTCGAACCCGGCAAGCGACCGCTGAGCTCGATGACGCCGACTATCGTGCTGCGCGACGGCAAGCCATTCATGCTCACCGGCAGCCCCGGTAGCGCCACGATCATCTCGACCACCATGGAAAGCATCGTCAACGTGATCGACTTCGGCATGAACCTGCAGCAGTCCATCAACGCGCCACGCATGCACCACCAGTGGTATCCGGAAGTCGTCTATGTTGAATCGGGCCTGCTCACGCCTGCGTCGCAAGAGAAACTGGAAGCGATGGGCCATACGTTCAAGACCGTCGGAGGCCTCGGCGCCGACGAGGCGATCATGATCGATCCCAAAACCGGCATGCGTCAGGGCGCCAAGGATCCGAGGCGCCCCGGCGGCAAGGCGGCAGGTTATTGAGAGCTGAGGCATGATTAGCCCGGGACGCGATCCCGGGCTGTGCAAGCATTTTATGGGAGCGGCTTCAGCCGCGATGCTTTTGACTTTGCAGACGTCAGAACAGAAGCATCGCGCATGAATGCGCTCCTACAAGTCGCTACCGCAAATGTCCTGGGCACATACAGCGAAGGAATTACTCGCCGGCCACCGTCATGCGGTCGATCAGGATCGAGCCGGTGAGGATCGCCGAGCGCGAATCCACATCGGTACCCACCGCCACGATGCCGGTAAACATGTCGCGAAGATTGGCGGCAATGGTGATGCCTTCAACCGGCCAGGCGATCTCGCCATTCTCGACCCAGAACCCCGAGGCACCGCGGGAATAGTCGCCCGTGATCGTTGACACGCCCTGCCCCATTACCTCGGTCACCAGCAGCCCGGTACCCATCCGCCTGAGCATGTCGCTGAAGTCATCCGTCGCGCCCTCGGCACTGCCCGGATCGACGGCCAGATTGTGGATGCCGCCCGCATTGCCGGTCGACTCCAGCCCCAGCTTGCGCGCCGAATAGCTGCCCAGCACGTAGCGCGCCAGCACACCGCTTTCGATCAGTGCACTATCGCCAGTCGCCACGCCCTCGGCGTCGAACCTGCCCGAGCCCTGACCGCGCAGGATGTGCGGACGTTCGTTGATGTTCATCCACGACGGCATCACTGGCTTGCCGAGGTGATCCAGCAGAAAACTGGCCTGGCGATAAAGCGACCCGCCGCTGACCGCACCCAGCAGATGACCGATCAGGCCACGCGCCAACTCGGGCACGAACATCACCGGACACTGCCGCGTCGACAGACCGCGCGCGCCGATGCGAGCCAGCGTACGTTCGGCCGCGCGATCGCCCAGCGCCTTCGCGCTGATGAAATCCCCGGCGGCACGCACGCTGTCGTACCAGTAGTCACGCTGCATGCCGTTCTCGTCGCCGGCGATCAGCGCCAGCGACAACGAATGCCGGGTCCCGCGCTCGCGGCCAACGAAACCGTGCGAATTGGCATAGACCGACACGCCTTGACCTGCCTGCACACCCGCGCCGTCGGAGTTGCTGATGCCGGTATGGACCCGGCCGGCGTCCTCGATTTCCAGCCCCAACTCGATCGCCTGCGCTGTGTCGATCGCCCACGGATGCCACAGATCCAGATCGGTGAACGAAGTCGCCATGCGCGAGGGATCAGCCAGCCCGGAGGCAGGATCCTCCTCGGTGAAGCGGGCAATCGCGCACGCCTGATCAATGGTTGCCTGAATCGAATCGGGATTGAGATCCGCCGTGCTGGCCGAGCCCTTGCGCTGGCCAAAGTAGACCGTGAGCCCGAAACCGCGGTCGCGGGTGTGCTCGACCGTCTCCACCTCGCCCAGCCGCACGTTGACGCTGAGTCCGGTCTCGATACTCGCCGCCACCTCGGCCTGGCTGGCGCCCGCAGCGCGGGCGCGACGGATTACATCCTCGGCCAGTTCGGACAGTCGATCGAGTTCCTGCGCGCTGCGATCGGTCTCGTTCGGGGTCTGACGGGCGGCAACTTCGGTCACGTTGGGCTTTCCTGATGGTTTGACGGGTAGAATAAGCGGTTCGCCGCCGCCAATCCCCGGTAGGGTAAGCGCCCAACATGGGGTCACCGCGGCGAAATGCAAAGCGCTGCGGAGAACGCCATGCAAACCATCCCTGGCATCTATCGTCATTACAAGGGTCAGCGCTACCGCGTGCTGGGTACCGCACGTCACAGCGAGACGATGGAGACGCTGGTGGTTTATCAGCCGCTGTACGGCGATCACGGCCTGTGGGTACGACCCGCCGCGATGTTCCACGAGACCATCGAACTGGATGGCGAACCGATTGCCCGTTTTGCGCTGGAAGCACCCGAACCCGGCTTCGTCGCCGGCGGCGACACCAACACCTGATCCACGCCCCATCCGGGCACCACCATCTGGAATTGACATCGTGAAGCCGAGCCGCAGCCGCAACCAGCACGAACTCGACGAAGTGGACTACGGTCCCAGCCGCACCCAGCAACGCCGCGAGGCGCTCGCCGTGCTGACCCTCGCCAGTCAGCTGATCGAACTGCAGCCGACCCGCCTGGCCAAGCTGTCATTGCCTGACGACGTGCGCCACGAAGTCGATATCACCCGTCGGATGACCGCCCACGGCGCCAAAAAGCGCCAGCTTTCCTACCTCGCCAAAATCATGCGCCGCTACAGCGACGCCGACTTCGCCGCTGTACGCGCCGAACTCGGCGAGAACCGCGAGAAGCAGCGCCAGGAAAACGCCGCCATGCACCGCCTGGAATCGATGCGTGACCGTCTGATCGCCGAAGACGAAACCGCATTACCCGAGCTGATCGCCGAATACCCCCAGCTCGACCGCCAGCACCTGCGTTCGCTGGTTCGTCAGGCGCGCATCGAAAAGGACATCCCGAACAAGCCACCGAAGGCATATCGGGAGATTTTCCAGTTTTTAAAGGATCTGGTGCAGGCGGGTGATTCTCTCGAAGAATCGGTACTACAGGATGCCGAGCCCTCGCCCGACGCGTAAAACCCCTGTGGGAGCGACTTCAGTCGCGATGCTCTTGTTTTGCGGCGTTTGCGCGCCATAGGAAAGAGCTTCCGCCCTCGCGCAACGTGTAGGAGCGCACCCTGTGCGCGATGCCTTTCAGGCACCTAAAGGCAAACGCTTTCACCCTCCTGCGGAGCACGAAGCACTTCTCTTTTGCTTGTCCACGTGCACGCAGGAGCGTGCGCGAACAGCGAAGCTG
>JBDTXA010000085.1:0-14609 GCA_040006415.1 Rhodanobacter sp. | reverse complement strand
GACAAGCAATACTTCGTGGTGTTTGCCGATCGCACCAGCGGCAAGGAAACCTACGGGGCGGCACGCTTCCTCTACGTCGACCCACCGAAGGATGGCAAGGTCGTCGTCGATTTCAACAAGGCCTACAATCCGCCGTGCGCGTTCACGCCGTTCGCGACCTGTCCGCTGGCGCCGCCGGAAAATCGCCTGGACATGCGGGTGACGGCCGGTGAAAAGAAATACGCCGGCGGCCATCATTGATCCGACATCCTGTAGGAGCGCACCTTGTGCGCGATGCCGATCCGACATCCTGTAGGAGCGCACCCTGTGCGCGATGCTCTTTGTTGTGGAACGAAGCCAGAGCATCGCGCACAGGGTGCGCTCCTACAGGGCTGCTTCAACGTCCCTTGAAGTCCGCCTTGCGCTTCTCCAGAAACGCGCTGGTGCCTTCGCGCATGTCGTCGGTGGAAAAGGCCAGCGCGAAGCCCTGCGTCTCGAACTCCAGTCCCTGATCGATCGCGCTCTCGCCACCCAGCAACACCGCGTCGAGAATGCCGGCGGCGGCTAGCGGTGCGGACGCGGCCAGCTGGTCAGCGAGCGATATTACCGCGTCGTCCAGCTCCTGCGGAGCCACCACACGGGTAACCACGCCCAGTTCAAACGCACGCTGCGCGTTGATGATGGCGCCGGTCAGGCACAGTTCCAGTGCCGCGCCGCGTCCGGCCAGCCGCAACAGACGCTGGGTGCCGCCGAAGCCGGGAATCAGGCCGAGATTGATTTCAGGTTGACCGAATTTTGCTTTTTCGCTGGCGATCCGGAGATGGCAGGCCATGGCCAGTTCCATGCCGCCGCCCAAGGCAAAACCCTGGATGCGCGCGACGACAGGTTTCCCCAGTCGCTCGATGGTGGTCATCAGCCGCTGTCCCGTGCGCGAAAAGCTCTGCGCCTGGGTCGGTGTGTAGCCGTTCATTTCGGCAATGTCGGCACCCGCCACAAAGGCCTTTTCACCCGCGCCGGTGAGAACGATCGCGCGCACCGCATCGTCCTGGCCGGCCTGTGTAAACGCCAGCGTCAATTCGTTCAGCGTGTCGCGATTGAGTGCGTTCAGCTTGTCGGGGCGATTGACGATGATGGTGCGGACCGCATCGCGGTTGATGATTTCCAGGTTGCGATAAGCCATCAGTGGCTCCTGTGGAATGCGAAGGCAGGATGGTAGCAGCGGGAACCTTTGTGGCCTCGGGGTTTCTCAAGTCCCGAGCGCGGCTCGCTGCAGGAATCGGGCGAACCGCTTAGGATGACTCGACAAGATCGAACGTCGCGACACGGAAGGGCCAGTGGATACAGCCATGACACATCTGCGTTGCGGGTTGCTCGGCATGCTGCTTTTTGGAGGCATGGCGCACGCGCAGCAGCGCGTCCCCGCATCCGCTGCGGCGACACCGGCCAAGCCGGACAAGGCCAAACTGTCCTATGCGATCGGTTATCAGATCGGAAGCCAGTTCGCGAACGGAAAGCCCGATGTCGACATCAAGGTGCTGCAACGAGCGATCCGGGACGCCTACGCCAAACACCCGCCGACTGTGTCGATGCAGGATATGCATCAGCAGATGCAGCGGCTCAACGAGCAGATGCGGGCCGATGCGCAAGCCGAGTTCAAGCGCATTGCCGCAGCCAATGCGAAGAAGAGTGCCGCCTTCATGGCACGAAATCGGCAGCAGCCTGGTGTCGTGCAATTGCCTTCGGGAATCCAGTACGCGGTATTGAGCAGTGGCTCGGGCAAGGTCAGCCCGACGGTGCACAGCACGGTGACGGTGAACTACCGCGGCATGCTGATCGACGGCACGGAGTTCGACAGCACGTGGGCGCATGGCGCGCCGGTAAGTTTCACGGTCGACAAGGTGATTCCGGGCTGGCAGGACGTGATCCCGCGGATGCACGTGGGTGACCGCTGGAGGGTGGTGATACCGTCCCAGCTGGCTTATGGCGGCAACGGTGAGCTGCCGCGCATCGGGCCGAACGAGACGCTGGTATTCGAGATCGAATTGCTGGATATCAAGTCCGATGGCGATGGGCGCTGAGTAGCTCAGTGATATCATGAGCGCTTATGTCAAACGCTCCCGCGCCCCCGGAAACCTCTGCGCTGACTCCCTGCATCGGCACCTGCCGGCTGGATAGCGGCGGCTTCTGTGTCGGTTGTCAGCGGACCGGTGAAGAGATCGGTCGCTGGCGCACGATGAGCGACGCCGAGCGGATGTATGTGATGCAGGTCGTCCTCCCGGGGCGAAAATCATCGTGATGGACGCGTTGATCGGTGCCTTGATTCCGCTCGCATCGCCGCCGACAGCGCAGGGCTGGAACCACGCGGACATGGCGGAACTGATCGGACCGCACGAGCGCCTGCCCGCAGCGGTGTTGATCGGTTTTCGCGAGGGTGTGCAACCCCGCCTGGTACTCACCGTACGGACAGATCATCTGCAGTCGCATGCCGGACAGGTAGCCTTCCCTGGCGGGCGCACGGAGCCCGATGACGGCGACGCCGTGACCACGGCGTTGCGCGAGAGCGAGGAGGAAATCGGCCTCGATCGCGCGCTGGTGACGCCACTGGGCTATCTGGATCGCTTCGAAACCATCAGTGGCTTCTGCATTACGCCGGTGGTGGCACGCATCGCGGCGCAGGCGCGATTGTATCCATCGCCGGACGAAGTGGCCGAGGTTTTCGAGGTGCCGCTGGCGTTTCTGCTGGAAGCGGCAAACCTGCGCCGTTACACCATGGAGTTTCGCGGCCATCGTCGCGAGATGGTGGAGTTCGTCCACGGCGGACACCGCATATGGGGTGCGACGGCGGCGATCTTGCTCAATCTTTTGCAACGGATGGGAAGGACATGACGCTCAAGACCACTCTTGTCGACGCGAACGAACTGGTGGCTTTGCCATCGGCGGAAGTGTTGATCGTCGACTGCCGATTCGATCTTGCCGAGCCGGACAAGGGTGAACGCGATTATCTGGAAGGTCATATCCCGGGTGCCGTTTTCGCCAGCCTCGATCGAGATCTCTCCGACCTGACGCGCCAGCCACAAGGTCTCGGCCGGCATCCCTTGCCGCTCGAGACGGCATTCAACCGCTTGCTGGCGCGCTGGGGATGGAAACCGGGCATCCAGGTGGTCAGTTATGACGCCGCCGGTGGCGCATTGGCCGCAGCTCGTCTTTGGTGGCTGTTGCGTTTGTCGGGCGTCGAAGCAGCGGTGCTCGATGGTGGATTTGCTGCATGGCAGGCAGCGGGTCTTCCGCTTCAATCCGGTGCGCCTGACGCACGCACGACCACTCACGTCGATCTTCACTACGATCAAAGCCAACTGGTGATTGATCACGATGCCGTGTCCGGTGGCGCCGCAGGCCAGTTGCTGGATGCACGCGCGACCCCTCGCTATCGCGGTGATGTCGAACCGCTGGACCGGGTCGGCGGCCATGTTTCCGGCGCGCTGAACCGACCCTTCGCCGACAACCTCGGCAGCGACGGTCGGTTCAAGCCGGCCGCACAACTGCGTGACGAATTTCGCTCTGTGCTGGGTTCTACTGCCGCGACGGAGGTGGTGCATATGTGCGGCTCCGGCGTGACCGCCTGCCACAATGTGCTGGCGATGGAGCACGCCGGCCTGCACGGATCACGCCTCTACGCACCGTCGTGGAGCGGCTGGGTCAGCGACCTCTCGCGGCCGGTGGCGACGGGCGACGCCTGATCTGGCACATAATATACGAGCCCGCTCGCGGGCGATGCTCTTTTTCGGGATGATCAGCCGTTCGCCAGTTGAGAGCCCGGATTCGGGATTCGAAAAAGACAGAGCATCGCCCCAGGCGTGCTCCTGCACGGGTTCTATTTCTTTTCTTTCAACCGCGCCACCAACTGCTGCAGCGTGGCCTGGGTCTGCGGATGGAAGAAAGCCTCAGTGAAATCGGCCAGCGGCAGCGCATCCAGATCGGCATAGGCATCCGCCAGATCGGCGCGCGCCAAGGTGCGGGTGGCGAGCATCGCGTGGGATGGAAGGGCGAGCAGCTCGTTCATCCAGTGGAGCGCGCGCGTGGTGACCTGATCGACGCCGGTGAGTTCGTCGACGAAGCCACAGGCCAGCGCGGCGGAAGCGTCAATCATGGTGCCGGAAACCAGCAGCCTTTCGGCACGGAAGGGGCCGACGACGCGACGCAGCGCCAGCTGGATCGCTTCAGGCACGATCAGGCCGACCTGTACTTCGTTCAGGCCGATCCGATACGGGCCTTCCGCCATCACCCGGTAATCGCAGAAAAGCGCGAGCACGGCGCCGCCGGCGGGGCTGTGGCCGGTGATCGCAGCGGCCATGGGAACCGGCGAGCGCGCCAGCGTGCCGCACAGTGCAAAGAACTCGCGCCAGTATTCGAGGACGCCGGCACGGTCGCAATCAAGCAGCGCCGGCACGTCGACGCCGGCCGAGAACAACCCCTGCGCGCCCGACAGCACGATCCCGCGTACGCCAGCTTGCACGCTGTCGTCGATGGCGGCGCGCAGCGTGCGCAACAACTCGATGTTCAGCGCATTCACCGGCGGACGAGCGAGCTTGAGCTCGCGGATGTCATTGTCGTGATTGATGATGTTGAGCATGTCGAAACTCCGGCTCGTCAGGGTTGGGGGTTGTCGTCGGCAGACCAGCTGTAACGCACCGCGTAGTCGAGCGCGGCCTTGCCGTTGGCAGGAACCTCGACCGTGAACTCCAAGGTATCCGGCGTCTGCTGGTCGGGCTTGTTGCTGGACGATACCAGCGCCCACTGGCGCCAGCGGCTGGGATGTTCGCGCACGGTCACCGTACGCGCGCTGTCGCCAGCGTTGCTGAGGCTGATGCGAAATGCCTCGTCCAGCGTGCGACCGGCCTTGTCGGTGCTGAAGGCCGTGCGCTCGCGCTCGGCGCGCAGATCGAACGCGGTGCCCAGGGTGATGGTGGCGTCACTGCCTTTGGGGGTGTCTTCGATGCGACCCTCGCCGATGAACTGCGGGGTGCCGTGGCGGTCGGCGGTAAGCACGCGCAGATAGCCTGCCGGCAGGCTGTCGAACGCCTTCAACTTCAAGGTGCTTATGATCGCGCTGCCGCCACCCTGATTGAAATCGCGGTTCAGTATCGGCTGCTGCGGCTGGAAGCTGCCGCCATTCTCGTACAGCGCCGTGCGAACGCAATCCAGCGAACGGCCGGCGTACAGCGGCACCTGGCTGATGCTGCCATCGGGCAATTCGACCGCGCCCGGCAAGGTGTAACTGCGGTAGTCGCCGATGCTGTCCTGCTGCGGCATGTCGGCCGCTTTGGCGCTGAAGGCGCGTGCGTTCGCCATCATCGGCCGCGGTGCCGAGGGTTTGGCCATGTTTGGCTCGCCCGCGATCAGCGTGACTTTGGCGTCATGCCAGTCGCGGCCACTTCGGTTGGCGACGCTGGCCCGTGAGGCGAACTGCATACGGCAGGCGGCGCCTGGCTGCAAGGTTGCCACGTAGGCCGCGCGCCAGCCCAGGCCGGAGGTGGGATAACTGAGCACGGCGCGCGTCTGGCCCGCTTGCGCGGCGCGGACTCGCAGGCTCAGACTGGACCCGGTCGGGAAGTCCGCGCCGGTGGTGCGAACCGCCGCGTAGTGAGTGATCAGCGTGGTATGGCCGCTGTCATCGCGGACCAGCAGGCCATCGCCAGCGCGCACCAGCGTCCCACTGGCCAGGCTCTGGCCATTCGGGCCAAGTACGTCGACGTGGCGGTTGGTCAGTCCGGTCAGCGCGGCATGCGCGCCCTGCGCCAGCAGCAGGCGCTGTGAAATGACGCTGGCCTTGCCGTCGGGGAAGCCCAGGGCGAGTGCTTCCGCATCGAGTGAGTTGGGCAGATCGCCGATGACGACGTCATGCGTGCCGGCAGCGAGGTTTACTGAGCGTTGTTCGCGCACCACGGCATAACCTGCGTCGATGCTGCCGTCACTGCTGGCGTAAAGCGCGGCATTGTCACTGCGGTAGAGGGTGAGCTCGGTGGCGTCGGCTGCATGCGCCGTAGCCGTGCCGACGACGGTGGCAAGGCAGGCTGCGGAAAGGAGCAGCGGAGTACGGCGTGGCTTCGTCATCGGGGGACTCCATGGGCAATTCGGACAGCCATCATAACGACGGCAGGTGCACGATGTACGCCCACGGGATCACTGATGGCGCAAAGGCCAGCGGCGGTCACGCCGAGTTGTTTTTCTTTTTTGCCGCGTCGCGGATGGCCTGGGGCAGAGGTACCGGTGTACCAAGAGCTGGCGTTATCCAGACCATGGTGACACTGCCGTCGCAATACAGCTGATCGGGATGGTCGGCGTCGATGATGCGGTGGGCGATAGTAAGCGAGCTGTTACCCACTCGCTCGCAAGACAGCTCAATCCGCAATTGCGCAGGCCAGTTGATGGGGCGGCGATAGTTGAGCTGGCTGGCGACCAGCACCGGGGTTGCCTGCTCGTCGGGTCGCGCGTCGGGAACATCGCTGAGCCACTGCAGTCGCGCTTCTTCCAGATAGGTCAGGTAGCTGGAATTGTTGACGTGGTTGAAAGCATCGAGATCGCGCCAGCGTACGCTCATCGCCGCCATGTGCAGAACGACGTTGCCAGCCGGGTTGGGCAGGCTGGCGGACGTGGGTGAACTCATGAATGTTTCTTCCTGCCGCGCATCGGCTTGTACTTGTCAGCCGAGGCAATATGTTTGGTCGAGGCCTTTACCCGCTTGCCGGCAGCCGACTTTTTCTTTTTCGGTATCAAGTGCGGTGCGAGGAAGTGGCCGGTGTGTGATTCGGCGCTGTCGGCCACTGTTTCCGGGGTGCCGGACACGAGGATGCGGCCGCCGCCGTCACCGCCCTCGGGGCCGAGGTCGACAATCCAGTCGGCAGTCTTGATGACGTCGAGATTGTGCTCGATCACGACTACGGTATTGCCCTGGTCGACCAGCTGGTGCAGCACGTCCAGCAACTGTTCGATGTCGTGGAAGTGCAGGCCGGTGGTGGGCTCGTCCAGGATATAGAGCGTGCGTCCGGTGTCGCGCTTGGACAGCTCCTTGGACAGCTTCACCCGCTGCGCCTCGCCGCCGGAAAGTGTGGTTGCACTCTGTCCGAGCTTGATGTAGTCGAGACCGACGGCGCGCAAGGTGTCGAGCCGCCGCGCGATGGTGGGCACGTTCTCGAACAGCTTGAGCGCGTCCTCCACCGTCATCGCCAGCACGTCGGCGATGGTGTGGCCCTTGTAGAGGATCTCGAGTGTTTCGCGGTTGTAGCGCTTGCCGTGGCAGACGTCGCAGGGCACGTACACGTCGGGCAGGAAGTGCATTTCCACCTTGATCATGCCGTCGCCTTCGCAGGCCTCGCAGCGGCCGCCGCGTACATTGAAGCTGAAGCGGCCGGCGGTGTAGCCGCGTGCCCGCGATTCGGGAACCTGCGCGAACATTTCGCGCAACGGCGTGAACAGGCCGGTATAAGTTGCTGGGTTCGAGCGCGGCGTGCGGCCGATGGGTGACTGGTCGATGTCGACCACTTTGTCGAAAAGATCCATGCCCTTGACAGACTCGTGCGCTGCCGCCTGCGTGCCGGCACCGTTGAGTTCGGCAGCGGCAAGGCGGAACAGCGTGTCGTTAATCAACGTCGATTTGCCTGAGCCGGAAACGCCCGTGATACAAGTGAACAGGCCGGCCGGTATCGCCAGGTCGACGTTTTTCAGATTGTTGCCGCTGGCGCCCTTGAGGTGCAGCCACGACTCGTCGTCGATCGGCTGACGCCGCTCGGTCGGCACCTCGATTGCGCGGACCCCGGAGAGAAACTGGCCGGTCACCGATCGCGGTGAATCGAGCATGTCCTGCACCGAGCCCTGTGCCACGATTTCGCCGCCATGGACGCCCGCGCCGGGGCCGATGTCGAGCACGTGATCGGCCATGCGGATGGCGTCTTCGTCGTGTTCGACCACGATCACGGTGTTGCCCAGGTCACGCAGACGGGTCAGCGTGCCCAGCAAGCGTTCGTTGTCGCGTTGATGCAGCCCGATCGACGGTTCGTCCAGTACGTACATCACGCCAACGAGACCGGCGCCGATCTGCGACGCCAGACGGATGCGTTGGGCCTCGCCGCCGGAGAGCGAGTCGGCCTGGCGATCTAGGGTCAGGTAGTTCAGGCCGACGTCGTTGAGGAACGTCAGCCGTTCGTGGATTTCCTTGACGATTTTCACCGCAATCTCGCCACGCCAGCCCGGAAGCTTCAGATCGGCGAAGAACGCCAGCGTGTCGTCGATGGAGCGATGAGTGAGCGACGGCAACGCGTGGTCGGCCACGAAGACATTGCGTGCCGAGCGGTTCAGCCGCTGGCCGTCGCAGCCGGGGCAGGGCTGATCACTGATGTACCGGGCCAGCTCCTCGCGCACGGCCGAGGATTCGGTTTCCTTGTAGCGACGCTCCAGGTTCGGAAGGATGCCTTCGAAGGCATGTTCACGGGTGACCTTGCCGCCGCGCTCGGTGAGGTAGCGGAAACTTATCCTGTCCTTGCCGCTGCCATGCAGGATCGCCTTGCGCACATCGGCGGGAAGTTGCTCCCACGGTGTATCGACGTCGAACTTGTAGTGCGCCGCCAGCGACAGGATCAGCTGGAAGTAATGCGCGTTGCGCCGGTCCCAGCCGCGCACGGCGCCACCGGACAGCGCCCGCTCCGGGTGCGCCACGACGCGGGCCGGATCGAAGACTTGGGTTACACCGAGGCCGTCGCACTCCGGGCACGCACCCACCGGCGAATTGAACGAAAACAGCCGTGGCTCCAGCTCCGGCAGCGAGTAGTCGCAGACCGGGCAGGAGTAGCGCGAGGAGAGCAATTGCTCGGTCGCCTTGGCATCGTCCATGTCGACCACGATTACCAGCCCGTCGCCGAGCCGAAGCGCGGTCTCGAACGATTCGGCCAGCCGCTGCTTGATGTCTTCGCGCGGACGGAAACGGTCGATCACCGCTTCGATCGTGTGTTTCTGGCGCAGGGTGAGTGGCGGCACGGCATCAAGATCGTGGACGACGCCATCGACCCGGGCGCGCACGAAGCCCTGGGCACGCAGCTGCTCGAACACCTGGACGTGTTCGCCTTTGCGCTCGCGAATGACCGGGGCGAGCAGCATGTAACGCTTTTGAGCGTCCATCGCCAGCGTGGCGTCGACCATCTGGCTGACGGTCTGCGCCTCCAGTGCAATGCCGTGATTGGGGCAGCGCGGCGTGCCGACGCGTGCGAACAGCAGGCGCAGGTAGTCGTAAACCTCGGTGATGGTTCCCACCGTGGAACGCGGGTTGTGCGAGGTGGATTTCTGCTCGATCGAAATCGCTGGCGACAAGCCTTCGATGTGGTCGACGTCGGGCTTTTCCATGATCGACAAAAACTGCCGCGCATAGGCAGACAGCGACTCGACATAGCGCCGCTGGCCCTCGGCGTAGATCGTGTCGAAAGCCAGCGATGACTTGCCCGAACCGGACAGGCCGGTTATCACGATCAGCTGATCGCGAGGCAGGTCCAGGTCAATGTTCTTGAGGTTGTGCGTGCGAGCGCCGCGGATGCGAATAGTGTCCATGACGCCGGGATATGGGGGAGAACCTTTACTATACCAAGTCGTTTCGTGAGTTCAGTGTGGAATTGGTCGTGGCATCCACCTGCTTTCGCTTTGCGAGCGCTGATGTGGCTAAATGATTGTTTGTCGGCGTTGAATGTGCCGCCATGCCATCGAACGGGAGACAGGCGATGAAACTCAGGTTGGCGGTTATGGCGACGGGACTGTTGCTCGCGCTGGGCGTGTCCGGGCCGGTTGCGGCGGCACAGCCCAGTGAGCCACAGGTGCGCCAGCTATTTGACGTCATGCACATGAGCCAGATGTTCGGCAACATGAATGCACAGATGGCGGGCGTCATGGGCCGTGCCGTGCCGTGCGTACCGGCGTCCTACTGGCAGGGTTTCATTGACGCCAGCAGCAGCCAGCAATTGCTGACCCGCATGGTGCCGATCTATCAGAAGCACTTCACCGCCGCCGAAGTCACCGGGTTGCTCAATTTCTACCGTTCCCCGCTGGGTCAGAAGGTCATCACCGAGATGCCGGTGACCATGGCCGAGGGCATGAAGGTCGGTCAGGCGTGGGGCCGTGAGCGCGGTCAGGCGATGATCCACGCCTTGCAGCAGAAAGGCACGCTGGACGCCAATGGACGCTGTCCCGCAAGCCCGGCGGCGACGCCCACGCCCGTCAAGTAGCCTGCATCAGGGGTCTCAGCCTGCGAAGTGGTCAGTATTTGACCAGTGCGCGGACAGGTCGTTATAATCCGCGGTTCGCCAGACCCGAGTTTGGGCCATGGCGATACCCAAGAGAATAACGACAGAAGGGCATTCCAATGAGTTACGCAGTCATCAAGACTGGCGGAAAGCAGTACCGCGTCATGCAGGGCGACGTCCTGCGCGTGGAGTTGTTGACCGCCGAAGAAGGCGCCACCGTGAGCTTCGACCAGGTGTTGATGGTCGGTTCCGGCGAGTCCGTCACTGTCGGTGCGCCGATCGTGGAGGGCGCCAGCGTCAGCGCTACCGTCCGCAAGCACGGCCGTGCCGACAAGATCCGCATCATCAAATTCCGCCGACGCAAGCATTACAAGCGTCAGCAGGGTCACCGTCAGCATTTCACCGAAATCGAGATCACGGGCATCACCGCCTGAGCACCTGGAGCATTGAGTCATGGCACATAAAAAAGGCGTAGGTTCCAGCCGCAACGGTCGCGATTCGAACCCGAAATACCTGGGCGTGAAGATCTACGGTGGCCAGGCCATCGAAGCTGGCAACATCATCGTGCGTCAGCGCGGCACCCAGTTCCATCCGGGCCCCGGCGTGGGTCTGGGACGTGACCACACCCTGTTCGCATTGGTTGATGGCACCGTCCAGTTTGCGGTTCGCGGCGACAAGAATCGCCGTTTCGTCGACGTCGTTCAGGCGTAAGCCTTTCGCGACGCGATAACGAAGGCCCCGCTTCGGCGGGGTTTTTTGTTTTTTGTCACGGGATTCGAGATTTTGGATTCGGGATTCGTAAGGGCCAAGGTAGTCGCACGCCAGGTTTTTTCAGAATGCCATCCAAGTCCGATGTGAGAAGGGCGGTAGTTTCCCCGACTCCTGATCTTGTGAATCCCACACCCCCTTCCCCATTCCCGGCCCTCCAATGAAATTTGTCGATGAAGCCAATGTAAGAATCAAGGCAGGTGATGGCGGCAACGGCTGCATCAGCTTTCGCCGCGAGAAGTTCATCCCGTTTGGCGGTCCCGACGGCGGTGACGGCGGCTTTGGTGGCTCGATCTGGCTGGTTGCCGACGAGGGCATCAATACCCTGGTCGATTTCCGCCATCAGCGCAGTTTCAAGGCGCAGCGCGGCCAGAACGGCATGGGCAGCCAGATGTACGGCAAGGGCGGCGACGACACCGTGATCCGCGTGCCGGTCGGCACCATGATCACCAATGTCGATACCGACGAGGTCATCGGCGACCTCACCGGAGACGGCCAACGCATGCTGGTCGCGCAGGGCGGCAAGGGCGGGCTGGGCAATATCCACTTCAAGACCTCGGTGAACCGGGCGCCGCGCAAGGCCACGCCGGGTACGCCGGGCGAGGAACGCGAGCTGAAGATGGAGCTGCGGCTGCTGGCCGACGTGGGTCTGCTGGGCTTTCCCAACGCGGGCAAGTCGACCTTCATCCGCGCTGTCTCCGCTGCCACCCCGCGGGTGGCGGATTACCCGTTCACCACGTTGCACCCCAATCTGGGCGTGGTCAGTCTCGGCACCGACCAGAGCTTCGTGATCGCCGACATTCCCGGCCTGATCGAGGGTGCCTCGGACGGCGCCGGCCTCGGCATCCAGTTCCTGCGCCACGTGGCCCGAACCAGCCTGCTGTTGCATCTGGTGGATATTGCCCCGATCGACGGTTCCGATGTCGCCGCGCAGGTGCGCGCGATCGAGCACGAGCTGGAGAAGTTCAATCCGGAGTTGCTCGAGCGTCCGCGCTGGCTGGTACTGAACAAGTCGGACATGGTGACCGAGGGCGAACGCGAGGAAAAGGCGCAGGCCATTGTTGATGAACTGGGCTGGGATCAACCGTGGTTCGTGATTTCGGCTATCGCTCGCGACAACACGCTGGAAGTATGTCAGCAGGTACAAAAATTCTTCGAGGCAGAACACCAGGTCAGCGAAGAACGTACCGAAATGCTGCCCGGTGACGTGCGTTTGCGTGGCACGACAGCACCGCGAGACATGTAGGAGCCCGCTCGCGGACGATGCTTTTTGCCGAACTGGAGATTCGCAATTCGCAGGATTCGAAGCAGAAGCATCGCCCGCGAGCGGGCTCCTACAGAGGCGATGCAGGCGCCTTGCTACATCCGGAACACGCCATAGCGCTGCGGCTCGATCGGCGCATTCATCGAGGCGGAGATGGCCAGTCCGAGTACCCGCCGGGTATCGGCCGGGTCAATGATGCCGTCGTCCCAGAGGCGGGCGCTGGCGTAATACGGATGGCCCTGTCGCTCGTACTGTTCCCTCAGCGGAGCCTTGAACGCTTCCTCCTCATCCGCCGACCATTTGCCACCTTTGGCCTCGATGCCATCGCGTTTCACCGTGGCCAGCACGGACGCGGCCTGTTCGCCGCCCATCACCGAAATGCGCGCATTTGGCCACATCCACAGGAAGCGCCCGCCATACGCGCGCCCACACATGGCGTAGTTGCCAGCGCCGAAGCTGCCACCCACCACCACGGTGAACTTGGGTACGTGTGAGCACGCCACGGCGGTCACCATCTTGGCGCCGTCCTTGGCAATGCCGGCTTGTTCATATTTCTTGCCGACCATGAAGCCGGTGATGTTCTGCAGAAAAACCAGCGGCACGTTGCGCTGATTGCACAGTTCGATGAAATGCGCGCCCTTGAGCGCGCTCTCGGCGAACAAGATGCCGTTGTTGGCAACGATGCCGACGGGGTAGCCGTGGATGTGCGCAAAGCCGCAAACCAGAGTCTTGCCATAGCGTGCCTTGAACTCGTGGAATTCCGAGCCGTCGACGATGCGTGCAATCACTTCGCGGATATCGAACGGACGACGAGTGTCCTGCGGAATCACGCCATAGAGCTCTTCGGCGGGGTACTTCGGTTCCTCTGGCGTACGCAGCGCAAGGGGTACCTGTTTGGTGCGATTTAGATGCGCGACGATATCGCGGGCAATTGACAGCGCATGCGCGTCGTTTTCGGCGTAATGATCTGCGACGCCGGAGATCGCGGTGTGCACATCGGCGCCACCTAATGTTTCGGCATCCACTATTTCACCAGTGGCAGCTTTCACCAGTGGCGGACCGCCGAGGAAGATCGTGCCCTGTTCACGCACGATGATGGTCTCGTCGCTCATCGCGGGCACATAGGCGCCGCCGGCAGTGCACGAGCCCATGACGACGGCAATCTGCGGAATGTTCAAAGAGGACATCCGGGCCTGGTTGTAGAAGATCCGCCCGAAATGCTCCTTGTCCGGAAACACCTCGTCCTGCAGCGGCAGGAACGCGCCACCGGAATCGACCAGGTAAACGCATGGAAGCCGGTTTTCCAGCGCCACTTCCTGCGCGCGAAGATGCTTCTTTACCGTCATCGGGAAGTAGGTCCCTCCCTTCACAGTAGCGTCGTTGGCGACCACCACGACCTCGATGCCATTGACGCGCCCGATGCCGGTGATCAACCCGGCGGCTGGCGCCGCATCGTCGTACATGCCGTGTGCGGCCAATGGCGATAGTTCGAGGAATGGCGAGCCCGGGTCGAGCAGCGCCCGGATGCGCTCGCGCGGTAGAAGTTTGCCGCGAGCCGTGTGCTTCTCGCGTGCCTTGCGGCCGCCGCCGTCCGCAGTGCGGACGAGTTCGCGTTGGAGATCGGCCACCGCGGCACGCAATTGCGCGCTACTGGCCTGAAATTCAGGTGACCGTGGATCGATCTGCGATGCAATGACGCTCATGGATTGGGACTCACGTTTTTCGGCACCTTCATGGCGGAAGCCTTGATCATAACGGTCACGGTCGGATGGCCAAAGCGGTGGGTCACGCGCGCTAACGCGAGGCATAAAAAAACGGCCGCGAGAGCGGCCGTTTTTCCAAAAACCAACTGAAGGATTAGTTACCCTTCTTGTCTTTTGCTGCGCTCTTGGCATTGTCCGCAGCGTCTTTGGCAGCGGCCTTGGCCTTGTCAGCCTGATCTGCTGCGTTTTCAGCTGCATCCTTGTTCATGGACATTGCATCCTTGCCAGCTTCTGTGTTGGCCGGAGCCATCGACGAAGCAGCCATCGCCGCCTGCTGTGCCTGGTCGGAAGCCTGACCTGCTGCATCAGCAGCCATCTTGGCCTGATCCGCAGCCTGGTTGGCTTCAGTGGACGGTGCGCCTGAAGCCGCCTGCTGTGCCGTATCAGCAGCCTGCTGAGCGGTGTCAGCCGACTTCTGTGCATCCTGCGCGGAATCCTGCGCGCCGTTGCTGCATGCCGCCAACAGCGCGACGAGCGCGGTGGCGAGTAGGGTACGCGTAAATTTCATGGTGAATCTCCTTTGCCGTGGAATGCCGTTTGGCCGTGTATTAATAACGC
>JBDTXA010000084.1:0-14668 GCA_040006415.1 Rhodanobacter sp. | reverse complement strand
TGCGTATGCGGGAATCAAAATCCCGTGCCTTAACCAGCTTGGCGACGCCCCAGTAAAATGTGTATTTGCTAGTGTGTGTCTGCTACTCGCCGACAACCGCGATACCGGCGGCTGTCATGACATCCGTGTGATTCACGACGCGCTCCTATGACGCGTCAATGCATCCTGCAATGGTGAAACCTCAACACCCGTAGCCACTTGAGCCGAGAATGCCGCCGGACACCTTTCAGCGATCGCCACCGCCCGAACCAGCGATCTCATTTCGAGAAACACGCATCCGCCGCTACCGGAAAGTCGCGCCTGACCGAACTCGCCGAGCCAGTCCAGCGCCGCAGCTACCCGCGGGTGGCGCGCGCGAACCACCGGCGCGAAGGCATTTTCTGTCGTTTCGCCTGAAGCAAAGGATGAAATTGTCGCCCGCGGCGCATTTCGTGTCAATTCAGCAGCCTGAAAGAGTTCGGCCGTAGGGATCCCTTCACGCGGGTCGAGCAGCACGTAATGGCGCTCAGGCAAGCGTATCGGGGAGAGCTGCTCGCCCACACCCTCCGCCCACGCTGAACGGCCGCGCACGAAAACCGGCACATCGGCACCCAGCTGACGCCCCAGTTCGGCCAGCACATCTTCATCAAGGTGGAGTTGCCACAGCTGATTGAGCGCGACCAGCACA
Source organism: Rhodanobacter sp. (assembly GCA_040006415.1). Taxonomy (GTDB): domain Bacteria; phylum Pseudomonadota; class Gammaproteobacteria; order Xanthomonadales; family Rhodanobacteraceae; genus Rhodanobacter. The sequence goes on along the minus strand of JBDTXA010000084.1, from coordinate 14,001 downwards.
GTCGCCGCATCCGAGCTGCCCCCACCCAACCCACCACCCATCGGAATGCGCTTTTCCACCTCGATGTCCACGCCGTGGCCGGTGCCGCTATGCGCCCTCAGCAGATTCGCTGCCCGCACCACCAGATCGTGTTCTGCCAGCACGCCAGGCATTCCCCGCAACCGGGATATCTCCCCATCTTCGCTGACCCGTAGTCGCACCTCGTCGCCCCAGTCAAGCAAGCGAAAAACGGTTTGCAGCTCGTGATAGCCATCGGGCCGCCGCCCAACGATGCGCAGAAACAGATTCAATTTCGCCGGAGCCGGCCAGCGCGTCCATGCAGATGCCGTCAGCGAGCGGCTCATGAACACGCGCAACGAATCGGGAAACCCGTTCTCGCGATCACGCCGGCGCGCGTCGGCAAACGCGGGATCGTTCTTGTCGACCACGGCGAAGCCATGTTTCAGATAAAACGGGGCATTCCACGGCACATCGGCCAGCGTCCCCAGGTCCATCCGACGATATGCCGCCTCGCATGCCCACTGGCAGGCGTGCTCCAGCAGCGCCCCACCGATACCGCGCCGGCCTGCTTCAGGCAACACATCGATCTCAGCGATGCCGATGGCGCCGCTGCCCACATCGTCATCCAGCCAGACAAACCCGACCGGCTCCTTCGCAGACCCCAGCGCCACCCAGACCAGGCCACGGCCGATCGCCTGCTGCAACAACTCCGGCGGAATCGACATGCCCGAATAACTGGGCCATGCCGGATGCCCGCGAAACAGCTGCACTGCCTTGCGCTCGATCGCACACAGGGCAGCAACATGGCTTGAGTCGGCACGTTCAATCAGCAGTGACATCGTTATTCCGCAGCAGAGCCCGGCGAGAATGTCACCGTCAGAGGGCGCACAGCCTACCGCAGGTGGGCCAGGAGCCGGTCGGACTTATTGGGTTGATCCGGTTTGCGGATCTGCCTGTGCGAATGCTCGCCTCGACCACCAAAGCCCGACAGGCTCCTAATGAAACTGCCAGGACTCGATCGAAAGCTTGACCTTGTAAGGTGATTTCCCGGCATAGACCTTTTTGGGCAGCGGCGGCTTGTGGCTGGCGTCCCATTCGCGATAATCCACCGTCCAGCCATCTTGGCGCAGGAATGAAGGCAATCGATCCTCGCCAAAATCGAGCCTGGCTGGGCCACTATCGGCACGCAAACCCAGCACCCACGCGCGCAGGTCGCGAAGAGGCACTTCCCAGCCCAACGCCTTTTGCATCAGAGTTTCGGCATCCGGGCCTCGCAGCGGACCCTCCTTCATGCCCTCAAGCAGCGCCCCGTCCGGACCACCGCTGAGCCGAAAATTCGCTCCGCTTATCGCCGGGCCACGCAGCACGAACTCGTATTGGTCGCCGTTCTGGGTCCAGCGGAAACTGCCACTGCCGCCATCTTTGCCATTGGAGACGCCGAGACGGCCCTGCAGGGTCCAGTGGTCCAGCCCAGTGAGCTGCTGTTCCCGCGCGGCTTGGGCTCTGAGCAGGCTGGCATCACTCTTGATCAGCACCTGCGGGGCCGTGGCACAGGCGGCCAGCAGCATCGGCAACAGGAATACCAGCCAGCGCCCGTAGCGCCTCATGGGTGCAACCGCTTCAGTGTCTCCTGCAGAGCCACGCTGTGGGGATCAAGCTTTCGTACCTCGTCGAAAACCTGCTGCGCCTTTTGCTTGTCACCTTGCACCCATAGAACTTCGCCCAGATGCACGCCGACATCGGCGTCCTTGCGGGTCGACCAGGCGCTACGCAGCGTCTGTGCTGCCTGTGCCAGCTGTCCCTTTCGGTACTGCAGCCAGCCCCAGGAATCGGCGATGGCGGGGTCGTCGGGTTTGGCCCTGCGAGCCACTTGAATCAGCCGCTCGGCCTCGGCCAGATCACGATTGGCATCGGCCAGCGTATAACCCAGAGCGTTGCTGGCATCTACATCACCCGGCTTGATCTTCAGCAGACGCTCCAGATCCTTCACTGCCAGATCGATCTGGCCAGCCTCGGCATAGGTCAGGCCGCGACCGTAAAGCAGACCAGGATCATTGGGGACGACCTGAAGGGCGCGACTGAACGCTGTCTCCGCCTTCGCGTATTCCTTGTCGCTGACATACAGCTCAGCGTCGGCCTGCCAGGCTTGCTGCAACTGCGCCGGCTGATCGAGATAATCGAGCTGAAGTTGCTCCAGCATCTGGTGTGCTTCGGCCTTGCTGCCTTGCGTATAGAGAATCAAGGCACTGCGCAGATCCGCGTCGAAGGCATGCGGATCATCATCGGCAACCTGCTCGTACCAACCCAGAGCCTCCTCGCTGTGATGCTGCATCTCGGCCAGCTGACCAAGCAGGAAAGCGCTCTTCCCGCGAACATCGGGCTTCGCCCTCTGTATCTCCTGGTAGAGCCCGGCCAACGCCTCGTCGTCACGTTCGTGAGCCGCCAAACCGGCGCGCAAAGCGTAGATGTCAGCGCTCTGCGCGCCGTGGCGAAGCAGGCGTGACGCCGCGGGGTAATCTCCGGCTTCGCTCAACGTGCTGGCATAGGCCAGACGCAAGTGGGTATTCGACGGCTCCTTCTCGAGCGACTTGCGCAGCAGCGCGCCAGCGCCCTCCTTGTCACCCTCGCGGGCCTTCATCTGCGCCGCCCAGGCGTAGGTCTCGGCAGAATGGAAGCGTTCAATCGCCGCCCGGGCGATGTTTGCGGCATAGGCATGGCGACCAAACTTGTCACCCAACTCGCTCATGGCCAACCATGCCTGCGGATCGACCGGAAGGCGCTGCGGTGTGGCCAGCGTTTCGAGCAGATGCCCGGCCTGAGCCTGATCGCGCGCATTCACCAGTACCCTGCCGAAACTGCGCCAGGCGTCCTTGTCACCACTGTTGATCAACAGCTCGAGCTGACGTTTCGCCTCGACAGCATCTCCCCGATTCAAGGCCAGCTCCGCCCGCGCCTGCGCCATGCCTGCAGGCTTGGCACCGAGCTCCTGCCAACGATCCAGCGCCCGCCGGGCACCATCGCTGTCATGCGTGGCAATGGCCAGCGTCGCGGCGCGCTCAGCCACTTGCGGGTCGGTGCTCATGACCGTTGCCTTGCCGTAATAACCGGATGCCGCCTTCAGATGGTTGTGATTGAGCGCCATCTCGCCAGCCAGCAGTTGCGCCAGCAGATCGTGGTCGGCATCGGGCGTGGCAACGACCATCCGGGCCAGCGGCTGCGCTATACCGGGCGATTTCGGCGTTGTTTCACGCGGCATGACCGCGCAAGCGCCCAATGCCAACGCCAATGTCGTCAGTGCCGTAAAATGCCGCAGTTGCTTGAACTTGCTCCACCTGCTCCGCACACTACTCTCCATCCGTCTGCCTGATTCGCACGTATCTGCCGTCGCCGGCTCGCGCGCCAAGCTTAGCCTACGCCGCCCCATCCCTTTCACCGAGATTCCTGCACGCCCATGCCGCTGATCGCCCTCGGGATCAATCACCTCACCGCGCCGGTCAGCCTGCGCGAACAGGTGGCGTTCGACGAGGACGCCGCTGGCGCTGCCTTGCTCGAACTGACCCGAGAGCCAGGGGTGGAAGAGGCAATGATCCTTTCCACCTGCAATCGCACCGAACTTTACGTGGGAGTGGCTGCCGGGGCGGAGGGCATCCCGCAGGCATGGTTGACTGGTCATCATCATCTGACCCTGGGCAAGCTGGATGAGTTCCTCTATCGGCACGATGAACGAGACGCGGTACGCCACATTTTCCGCGTCGCCACCGGTCTGGATTCGATGGTGCTTGGCGAACCCCAGATTCTCGGTCAGGTGAAAGATGCCTACCAGCAGGCACGAGGCGCCCACGCGTTGAAAGCGCCTTTGGACCGATTGCTGCAGCACACCTTTGCCGTAGCCAAGCGTGTACGAACCGACACCCGCATTGGCGCGCATACGGTTTCGGTTGCGTTCACCGCCGTACGACTGGCTGAGCAGGTATTTGCCGACCTAAAGCAGGCCTGCGTACTGCTGATCGGTGCCGGCGACACGATCGAACTGGCGGCGCGGCATCTGGCGGAAAAGCAGGCCCGGCGGATCATTGTTGCCAACCGCACGCCGGAAGCGGCGCAGGAGCTGGCGGGTCGTTACGGTGGTTATGCCATCGCTTTGGCTGATCTGCCGCAGCATCTGGCCGAGGCGGACATCGTCATCTCATCCACAGCTTCGCGACAACCGGTGGTCACCCGCGCCATGGTCGAACAGGCAATGGCCACGCGGCGTCGAAAGCCCATGTTCATGGTCGATATCGCGGTGCCACGCGATATCGAGGCCAGCGTCGGCGAGCTGCCCGATGTTTACCTCTACGGCATCGACGACCTGCAGCAGGTCATCGACGACAATCTTCGCTCCCGCGCCGCGGCAGCACATGACGCCGAAGCGATCATCGATCTGCAGGTCGACCGTTACATGGCGTGGCGGCGAGCGTTGACGATGAAAAATCCGGCGCTGGACATGCGCCATCATGCGGAGGTCTATCGCGACGAGGTGCTGATCAAGGCCCGCGCCATGATCGCCAGCGGCAAGTCACCCGATGACGCACTGGCGTTTCTCGCCAATACGCTTACCAACAAACTGCTGCACCATCCCAGCGCACGTCTGCGCGAAGCCGCACTCAGCGGCGACGTGGATCTGCTGCACGCCGCCGGTCGGCTGTACGGACGCGACGAAGACATCGACCACCTGTAGGAGCGGCTTGTAGGAGCGCATTCATGCGCGATGCTCTTCGTCATGTGAGAGAAAAAGCATCGCGCACAAGTGCGCTCCAGCAATATTTTCTACCCCCGCCGCTCCAGCAACCAAAAGCAGACTCTTTCACGCATGACTCCATCGATTCGCCGCAAACTCGAAGCACTGGCCGAGCGTCACGAAGAAATCGGCTTGCTTCTTTCACAGCCCGAAATCATCGCCGACAACAGCCGGTTTCGTGAACTGTCGCAGGAATACGCCCAGCTCGAACCGGTCGCGTTGTCGCTGCACCAGCACGATCAGGCCGAGCGGCAACTGACCGATGCACGAGCCATGCTCGACGATCCGGAAATGCGCGAGATGGCTGCCGACGACGCACAGCGCCTGCAACAACGCCTCACCGAGCTGGACGGTGAACTGCAACGGCTGCTGTTGCCCAGCGATCCGCGCGATCAGGCCAATCTCTATCTCGAGGTCCGGGCCGGCAGCGGCGGCGACGAGGCGGCGATCTTTGCTGGCGACCTGTTTCGCATGTATCTGCGTTACGCCGAAAGTTGTCGATGGCACGTCGAGGTGCTGAGCGAGCATGCCGGAGAACATGGCGGCTACAAGGAAGTGGTGGCCAGGATCGAAGGTACAGGTGCCTATTCGCAACTAAAGTTCGAATCGGGCACGCATTGCGTGAAAAGGGTTCCCGTGACCGAATCCCAGGGCCGGGTGCATACCTCTACCGCAACCGTCGCGGTGTTACCCGAGTTGGACGAGATCGACGACATCCCGATCAATCCGGCTGACCTCAAAACCGATACCTTCCGCGCTTCCGGAGCGGGCGGCCAGCACGTCAACAAAACTGACTCGGCCATCCGCATCACGCACCTGCCCACAGGCACCGTGGTGGAATGCCAGGAAGAACGCAGCCAGCACAAGAACAGGGCCCGCGCGATGAGCCTGCTCAAGGCGCGGCTGCTTGACGCCGAGCGCAGCAAACAAAGCGCGGCGCAAGCAGAGTCGCGCCGGTTGCAGGTCGGCACCGGTGACCGCAGCCAGCGCATCCGTACCTACCGCTACAAAGACAACCTGGTGACCGATCACCGCATTGGCTTGAATCTCTACAGCCTGACCGAAATCATGCAGGGTGACCTGGCTGAGCTGATCGACAAGCTTTCGCGCGAGCATCAGGCCGATCAGCTGCAGGCGTTGAGCAACGCCTGAACCTTGCCGTCACTCAATTACAGGCAGTCTTGCGACCAACTCCAGCACGCGACGAGGCAATCATGGGCAAGCGCTATCACAAGGCAATGGACGAAGTGCAACTGGAACTGATCCGGTTGCAGCACGGGCTGCGCAGCAGCGGCAAGCGTCTGTTGGTGATCTTCGAGGGACGCGATGCCGCCGGCAAGGGCGGCACCATCAAGCGCATCACCGAAAGCATGGATACCCGGGGCTATCACATCGCGGCGCTGCCAAAGCCAAGCGACAGCGAGGCGACCCAGTGGTATTTCCAGCGCTACGTGACGCACTTGCCCAGTGCCGGCGAACTCGTGCTGTTCGATCGCAGCTGGTACAACCGCGCGGTAGTCGAGCCGGCCATGGGCTTTTGCAGCAGCGCCGAATACGAAAACTTTCTCGAGGCAGTCCCCGCGTTTGAAAAATTGCTCACCGATGACGGCATCATTCTGATCAAGTACTGGCTGGCGGTGGATCAGGAGGAACAGGAAAAGCGTTTCGCCGAGCGCGCCGACGACCCGCTCAAGCGCTGGAAGCTGTCACCGGTCGATCTCGCCGCGCGCAAGGAATATGCCGAAATGGGCAAGTTGCGCGACATCATGATCGAGCGTACCCATCGCGACAATGCGCCATGGTTCGTGGTCGACTACAACGATCAGAAACGCGGCCGTGTCAATCTGATCCGCCACTTGCTGCAGCAGGTTCCGCTGCACGATGAGCCGGTGCCGGAGGTGAAGCTGCCCAAGCTCAAGGCGAAGCCCAAAACCGAACACGTCACCGACAAGGCGCTGTGGGTGCCCAACACGTTTTGACCATCAACCCGTGATGAAGCCGAACAGGTCCTGTTCGGCCATATTTTCGCGAAAGACCTTGTCTACCTCTGCTGCCGACGGCCCTTGCCGCAACCACTGCTCGATCGCCTCAAGCGCTTCGCTGCTGCCGCTGGCCAGCACCTCGACCCGGCCATCGTCGAGATTCATCGCGTGGCCGGTCAAACCCAGCATCAACGCCTGCTCGCGCGCGCTGCCGCGAAAAAACACACCCTGCACCTTGCCACTGACGGTGAACCGTGCGGTCGGCATCACTTCGTCCTGATCAGTTCGGACAGCGACGCCTCGGTCACCGGCCCCACAATGACTTTGGCCACCGATCCATCCGGGCGGATCAGATAGGTCGTGGGCAAGCCACGCGGCTCGTCGAAATTCTTCAGCGGCTTGTCCAGTGTCACCTGAGCGATCGGGTAGACCACCGGATGACTGGCAACAAACTTCTTGATGTCCGCGATATCGCTGTCGTCATAAGCCAGACCGATCGCGGCGACGTTCGCGTGGGCGGCGACGAAGCTGGAGATGGCCGGCATCTCCTTGATGCACGGCACGCACCATGTCGCCCAGTAGTTGACTATCACCCACTTGCCACGCTCGGCGGCCAGATCGAAGGCCTTGCCGTCCAGCGTGCTCACCTGCAGTGCGGGTTTCATCGGCATCGCCGCCTGCGCCGGGCGGTTGGCAGCAAGCAGCAGCATGAAAATCGAGCAGATCAACATAGAAAAACGTGTCATGCGGTGAATTCCCTGGTTTCGGCGACGGCCTGCACGCTCGGGGGATATATCTGGTTCAACCTGGCGCCAAGCTTTTCCTGCAGGGCTTCGGCCAGTTCGGTCAGCATCGCCAACAGTTCCGGCGGAAGCTCGATACCGAGCGCCGCGACCTCCTGTGCCGGATGCAGCGGGAGGCGATAATCGGCATGCCGGTATACCCGCAGCAAGTCGGTACTGTCCAGGCTGCGACTCAGCAACCAGCCACCGTTCTCGCCGCGCTGGATGAGATCGGCTTCCTGCAGATCATCGAAGTAGGAAGCGATCAGGGCGCTGCGCAGATACGGTTCGCTAGCACGCAACCCCGCCTGATCCACGCACTCGCCAACGCGCTGCGCCTGCACGAAATGTTTGACCACCACCAGCAAGCCGAGAAACTCGGCGCCTTCGGGCAGGGTTTCCTTCGGCGGGTGATATTCAAAAGCCGAGGCAGAGGCGGCAATCGACGCCGCCAGGATGACGATCACCCACGACAGGAAGATCCACAACAGGAAGATCGGGATTGACGCCAGCACACCGTAGATCTGCTGATAGGTCTGTGCATGCTGCACAAACACGGTGAAGCTCCACCGAGCGATCTCAAACAGCACCGCTCCCAACAAGGCGCCGATCGCAGCGTCACGACGCGATACCTTGCGGTTGGGGATGACCGCGTACATCAACCACAACGTGAAGAACGTGACCACGAACGGCAAGGTCGTCAGCAGGCTCTGGACAATGCCGCCGATCTGATCCGCCGCATTGTGCAGCAGGGGCGCCGCCGTGACATACGAGGTAACCGCAATGCCGCCCACGATGAGGATCGGCCCCAGCGTAAGCGCTGCCCAATAAAGCAACAGGCGCGATCCCCAACCGCGTGGCTGATGCACGCGCCAGATCCGGTTCAACCGATCCTCGATGCTGATCATCATCGACAAGGCGCTGAACAGCATCACCAGGATGCTGATGCCGGTGAGCTTGCTGGCGTTCGCGGCGAATCCGAGCATCGCGTTCTGCACCGCTTCGCCGGCAGAGGGAACGAAATTATTGAAGACGAAATTGATCAGCGTGTCGCGTGCCGGCTGAAACACCGGAAACACCGAGAACATGGCAAATACCGCCACTGTCAGCGGCACCAGCGATACCAGCGTCGTGTACGACAGCGCACCGGCCGTTTCGAAGCACTTGTCGTCGACGAAGCGCTGCCATATGAAGCGGCTGAAACTCTTTGTCCGCTCGCGATTGAATCGCCTGACCATGAGTGTCCTTTCGTCGACTGCAGCACGCCGCGGCCAACATCTTGGCTGTCGGCAATACACTAGCGTACCGCCGATGAATGCCTCAAACACATGAGCCCCACCGCATGACCCAGGAAATACTCGTTCTTTACTACAGCCGTAGCGGCCACACCGCGCAGCTGGCGCGGCTGATTGCGCGCGGCATCGAAGAAGTTACCGGCATGCGCGCGCGGCTGCGCCAGGTGCCGCCGGTGGCGCCGGTAACCGAACTGGCCCAGCCACCGGAACCCGAGGATGGCGCGCCTTATGTGCAAAAGGAGGATCTGATCGAATGCATCGGCTTGGCCATGGGCAGCCCTACCCGATTCGGCAACATGGCTGCACCGCTTAAGTACTTTATCGATTCCACCGGCGCCGAATGGGCCAGCGGTGCACTGGCCGGCAAACCCGCCGCCCTTTTCACGTCCACCAGCACCATGCATGGCGGCCAGGAATCCACCCTGCTGACGATGGCTTTACCGCTGCTGCATCACGGCATGCTGCTGGTTGGGGTGCCCTACACCGAGCCGGCGCTCACTACCACGCAGACCGGCGGCACGCCCTACGGTGCCAGCCACGTGGCCGGTGCCAAGGGTGACAACCCGATCAGCGAGCACGAACGCGAGCTGGCCCGAGCCCTCGGTCGACGCCTTGCCGAGACCGCCCGCAAACTGGCAGGTGCCGCATGAGTTCGCGGCGTCGGCTGCCGCGCGAACAACGACTCGGCCTGTTTGCGTGGGCGGCGCTGACGGTTCTGCAGGCGGTCTGGCATGCGTGGCTCTTTCCGCCACCAGTCATTCCCGTGGTGTGGGTACTGGCGCTGACCGTGATTCCGCTGCTGCTGCCGTTGTTTGCCCTTCGCGACGCAAGGCGCGCGCTGCTCTGGGTCGGCATTCTCAGCCTGTTCTATTTCTGCCACGGCGTCGCCGAGGCCTGGAGCTCGCCAGCAGAACGCGGCCTGGCCGTGTTCGAGATCGTTCTGACCCTTCTGCTGATCGGCGCGCTTGGCGCGGGGGTTCGGCGCAAGCGCAGCGCCTGATATTCGGCACGGTCCGCGTCTTTAGCCAAACACCACCATGCTCTGCCGGCTGAGCGCCACCGGTTCGCCGCGCGATCCCCACAGCATCACGCTTTGATTGGTGTAGCCATCGCGGGCGGCCATGAGCTGCGCGTCGACGCGCCAGTCGTTCATGCCCAGATTGTCGAATCGATCGCGCAGCAACTCGATCATCCAGGTCAGCGAGCTGCCCGGAACGGGCTCGTCGAACATGCCCAAGGCAATCGGCGGGATGAAATCGGCGAAGGCAAGCACGTGGGTTTCGTCAGCGGATCCCTCGTCGCGCAGCGAAAGTTGCAGAACGCTCTCACGCTGCTCTCCTGCGCTGAAAGGAAGATCGCCCGCCAACCAGCTCGCACGAAAGTGCTGAGTAAAAGCAGGCATGCGACCTTCGACATAGGTCAACTCCCGAACCGGCATCGCCGGCATCGGCGGTTGCTTCGGCTGATAGTGGAGCACGGAAGGACGCGCCGCACCGAACACGCCAAGCGACCGGCACAACACCTGCTGGCCATCATGGAGACTGGCCTCGACGTGGATAACACTGCGTCCCTGGCGCAGACACGTCGCCCGCACCGTTACCTGACCCGCGGGCACTGGCGCCAGAAAGGTCACCTGCAAGGTTCGCAGCGGCATGTCCGAAGGCACCAGATCGCGCATCGCGCGGACGGCCAGCGCAGCCTGCAGGCCACCAAAAGCGCTGCGTCCCTGCAGCCAGTCCTCAGTCACTGGCGCACGCCATTCATCACCGTCGCGCACTACGTTCCGCATCACGTTGGAGAATTGCATCGCATCACTCGTCATTGGCGAAGGACCCATCATGCCAGCGCAGCAGGACACCCGCCCGCGTGCCTATACTCAACATCCACGTCTGGACGGAACGTGTCATGGCCTTCCTGCAGGATTCTCCACAGCTTTCCCATCCTTATCGCAGTGATCGTTCACTGCTTCGCTTCCTGGACCGCGTCATACCGTCGCATCGACGCGCAGCACTGGATGTCGATCTGGACGCCTTGGGCGACTACGCCACGATGGCGTGGCAACGGGTGACCAGCACCACGCGACGCAAACCGATGCTGACGCAGTGGGACGCCTGGGGCCGTCGCATCGACCGCATCGAACTGACGCCGGCATGGCAGGAAGGCGCAGCGATCACCACGCGGCATGCGGTACTCGCCGCCGGCCACGGGGACAGCGAATACGGTCGCGTGGAAGAGTTTGCCCGCGTCTATCTTTATCACCTGGCCAGTGAGTTCTATACCTGCCCGCTCGCGATGACCGACGGCGCCACCACGGCGCTCAAGGCTTCGGGAAACCAGGCGTTGATCGAGCGTGCGCTGCCCCATTTCCTTAGTCGCGATCCCGCAAGCTTCTGGCTCAGCGGTCAATGGATGACCGAAAATACCGGCGGGTCCGATGTGGGGAACACCGAGACCTTGGCCCGACAGGACGGCGGTGGCCAGTGGCGACTGCATGGGCGCAAGTGGTTCAGTTCTGCGGTGGTGGGCGAAGCCGCGCTGGCGTTGGCGAGACCGGAAGGCGCGGCTGGCGGCACGTCTGCGCTGGCGCTGTTCTACGTCGAGACCATGAACGGCGCAGAGCGAAAGCCCGAACTGGTGATCGATCGCCTGAAGGAAAAACTCGGCACCCATGAATTGCCGACTGCGGAGATCCGTCTCGAAGGCTTGCCTGCGTGGCCGCTGGGCGAGCCCTCGGGAGGCGTACGGCAGGTTGCGCCGATGCTCAATGTGACGCGCACCTGGAATGCCATCTGTGCCGTGGCCAGCATGGCGCGAGCCATCAGCCTGGCGCGCGATTACGCCATCCGTCGCCAGGCGTTTGGCCGTCCGTTGATCGAACAGCCGTTGCACGCGCAGACGCTGGCCGACATGCAGGCCGAGTTCGAGGGCGCCTTCGCCTTGGCGTTCGAGGTCGCCGATCTTCTCGGGCGGGTCGAGCACGGTCAGGCCGCGCCCCACGAGGCAGCCTTGCTGCGGCTGCTGACACCGCTGGCCAAGCTGTGGACAGGCAAGCTGGCGGTCACGCTTTGTTCGGAGGCACTGGAATGCTTTGGGGGCGCCGGCTATATCGAGGACACCGGCCTGCCCCAGTTGCTGCGCGATGCGCAGGTCTACGCCATCTGGGAAGGCACCACCAACGTACTTTCCCTGGACAGTCTGCGCGCGCTGGCAGGCGACGGTCTGGGTGCGCTGCGCCGAGCTTCCTCTGAATGGGCCGGCGGTGAAGAAGTCATGCCTGCCGCGGCTGCCATTCGGCAGACGCTGGATGCCGCGGCGCACTGGCTCGACCGGTACGGTGGCGAGCGTCACGCCATGGAGGCCGGCGCTCGCGGCCTCGCTCTGACCTTGGCCCGCTGCGCTGCAGCGGCGTTGCTCGCTCGCCAGGCAACTTGGTCTGGTCAACACGCCGATCTGCATTCCGCTGCCGCCCTGCGTCGCTTCGTCCGCCTCGGCCTCGATCGCCTCGTCACGCCGGACGCCGGCGACACCGCATTGCTGCTGAGCTAAACGTCGCTTCGTGCAGGAGCACATTTGCAGGCGATGCGCTTCCGATGTGTGCCAAAAGCATCGCCCGCAAGCGGTCGCCTTCGGCCACGCATGTGTCTGCACGGGCTAATATACCGGGATTCCCTTCACGGCCAATCGCATGCAGCATCTCACCATCGTCACCACCGGCGGCACGATTGACAAGATCTACTTCGACGACAAGTCGGACTACAAGATCGGCGCCCCGCAGATCAGCGAGATTCTCGGCCAGCTCGGAGTGGCGTTCGAGTTCGACGTGATTCCGATCCTGCGCAAGGACAGCCTGCACATGGGTCCGGAAGACCGTGCGCTGGTGCGATCGACCATCGAGGCACAGCCGCATCGCCACGTGCTGGTTACCCATGGCACCGACAGCATGGTCGAAACAGCGCATGAACTGTCCACGATCAAGGGCAAGGTCATTGTGCTGACCGGTGCGCTGAATCCGGCCCGGTTCCAGGGCTCGGATGCCGTGTTCAACATTGGTTGCGCCGTGGCGGCCGTGCAATCGCTACCGGACGGCGTGTACATCACCATGAACGGTCGCGTGTGGGACCCGGCGAAAGTCCGCAAGAACCGGGACGCCAATCGCTTCGAGGAAATAGCGGGCTGAGCGCTTTCCCAGCCAGAAAAAGAAAAGGCCCGGTCAGTTCGACCGGGCCTTTTCTTTTTCAGTTCAGAAACAGCAAGTCATCCGTGACCTGCCATCCGACCTACCAGGTCGCCTTCAGCTGCACACCCGAGAACGCGGTGTAACCGCGCAGCTTGATGTAGTACGTGCCCGACGCACCGCTGAACGAGCAGCTTTCCGCATTGCCGGTCTTGTACGGACGGCAGTCATAGCTGCTGGTCGTGGGCGCCGAGGACTTCTTCACATACAGATCCGCATCACCAGTACCGCCAGAACTGGCGATCGTGAGGCTGCTGCCCGCGGGAACGGTCACGGTGTAGCTCAGTTCCTGACTTGCCGCACCGGACTGGCTGGTCACCGGCACACCATTCTGCAGACCGCTACCACCGCCACCACCGCCGCCAGCGATATAGGACGCCTTGACCGTCACTCCGGAGTACGCCGCGTAGCCGTGCACCTTGACGTAGTACTTGCCTGCGACCGGGGCGGCCACCGTGCAGCTCTCGGCGTTGCCGCTCTTGTACGGTCGGCAGTCGTAGCTGCTGGTGGTCGGCGCACTACCCGCCTTGGTGTACAGATCGGCATCTCCGGTGCCACCGGAGATCGACATCACCAGATTGGTGGCACCGGCCGGAACAGTGATGAAGTAGTCGTTGTCCCTCCCCGTGGATGCGCTTGCGCCGGTCACTGCCACGTTGTTCTGCAGTTCGGTGGTGCCGCCACCGCCGCCGCCACCGGTGCCGGGACATGTAACGCCCACGCCGTTGAACGCCGCGATCACGTCGTTCGCGTTGTAGCCCAGATTGGTGGCCGACGACTCGACCCCGCAGGCACCTGAGTTGAAGGTGGATGTGGCGGTCCAGTAGGACTTGTTCGCCAACGCATAGACCTGGAATGCCTTCTTGACGTTCCAGCCGCTGGTCTTGGCCAGCAGGCAGAACGACTTGTTGTAGACGCCACTGGTGTA
>JBDTXA010000083.1:0-15213 GCA_040006415.1 Rhodanobacter sp. | reverse complement strand
TCGTCGAAATCGTGCAGCAGCTGGTCGACGATCGATTTCACCTTGTCGTGCAGGCGATGGTCGCGATCAGATTCTTCGGACCAGCCCTTGGCCTGCTCGGCCATGCTGTCGAGCAATCTGCGCGCCGGGTGCTGGCGATGGGCGAATAGCTTGCGGTCGAGAATGGCCGCCTTGAGATACGGAATCTGCAAGCGCGCCAGCATGACCTGCATCGAGGTCGGTAAATTGCGGTCTTCGAGGATGAACTCGAACAGCATGCCGACGAGGTCGATGGTGTCTTCATCGATATTCGCCACATGGCTGGTGCGTTGGCCACGCAGCGAACCGATCTGGCTGAGCAACTGGCCTTTCAGCTCCGCAACTTCACGGCTCAGCGCCAGCGCATCGTTGGAGTGTGTGTACTGCTGGGGGCCGGCGCTGGCAATCTGACTCTGAAGTACGCTGAGCGCACCAAGCAGTTCGTTTGCCGACGGCAGTGGCCCGCTGGACAACGCCTGCGGGTTCCCACCGACGGCGCCAGCCGTCCCGCGGCGCGCACTGAACAGGGCGTGCAGAGTCTGCAGCAGGTCACTGGGTATCTCGCTGACCTCCTCGGTGGCGCTCGCGGCGTCGACCGGATGGGCGGCTGCGGCTGCGCTGCCACTGCGGCCGCCTGCTTTTGGGCTGGAGCTTCGTAAAATTTCGTGACGCAACTGGGGCAGCACGCCTGCGCGGGCCAGCTCGGTGTTGATTTCGAGATACAGCTCTTCCAGCGCGGAGAGTACGTAGCGGTCAAACAATTTGTAGATGATCAGCTTGACCCGCATGTCAGCCGTGAGCTCATCCAGCGACTGGCGAAATGCCTTTGACAGAGTGGCGGGCGCAACAGGGTTGTTGGCATCGCCGATCTTGTGCCCGCCGCAGATGACGGAAAGCCTCTGGTTGACCGCGAACAGGTCGCGCGCGAGCCGCGCATCGTTCTTGCTGATCATGCTGGTAATGGCCAGCGACTCTTCCAGCTCGTTGTCCGCAACCAGGGTAAGCTCCGCCGATCCAAGAGAGGCCGGCGCACCCGAGTTTTCTGCTTGTGGCTGCCTTGAATGGCTCAGTTCGCCCACTTCTCGGCTGATCTTGCCAAGGAAGCTGCGCTCGATCGCCGGTCGACGCTTGCGCACCTCGCGCATGCCGTCGAAGTAGTGCATCTGGGCGGCATTGTTTTCTGCCTTCTCGGCCAGATCGAACAGTGCGTCATCGACATGCTCGAAGGTATTGCCGATCCATTGCTGCAGACGCTTGTTCGCAATGCTTCGCACGGCATTCAGCAGTTCGCCTCCGCGCTCGCTGGCAGAATCCAGGCGCTGGCTCAAGTTGACGACTTTAGATGTGTCACTTGCTTCTTTCACCGCCACAACCCCCCTGAAACGTGTGCTGCGAGTGAGTGAGCCCGCCTGATCACGATCAACTCTGACCATAAGCCAATTCGGGTGTCCGTGTCATTCTCCCCCTATGCGGTGGGGAAGTCCGCCAACTGCGTCGTGCCAATGCCTTCTTCGGGCAGCATCACCGGGA
The DNA here is from genome assembly GCA_040006415.1 of Rhodanobacter sp. GTDB lineage: Bacteria > Pseudomonadota > Gammaproteobacteria > Xanthomonadales > Rhodanobacteraceae > Rhodanobacter. The sequence continues at coordinate 13,665 of JBDTXA010000083.1, read as the reverse complement.
TGCCGTCCTCCACCCGATAGACCAGCTTGCGGTCGATCGTGATCAAGCCTTCACTGACGCGCTGACTGACAGTTGCGCCAGCGACGGAGAGCAGGGAGCCGGCGGCAATGGCACGATTCAATGAATCGAGTTCGGCCTTGCTGAGTGGGCGCACCGGCGTTTTGCTTACCGGGCAACACAGGATATCGAGGAGACGCTTGTCCATGGTCGTGAGCTCGAGTGTGCCGGGCTGGGGAAAGCCCGTACAATAGCGGCTTTTGGACGGTCGGGCCATGACATCATCAGCCAAGCCGCCACGCGTGGGCGTGGTAATGGGTTCGCGTTCGGACTGGGAAACCATGCAGCATACGGTCGAGGTGCTGACCGAGCTGGGCGTGGCTCACGAGGTGCAGGTGGTATCTGCGCATCGAACGCCGGATCTGCTTTTCAGCTATGCGGAACAGGCATCAGGCCGGGGCATTCAGGTGATCATTGCCGGTGCCGGTGGCGCGGCTCATCTGCCAGGCATGCTGGCCGCCAAGACTCGGTTGCCAGTGCTGGGCGTTCCGGTTCAGTCCAAAGCCTTGAGCGGCATGGATTCGTTGCTCTCGATCGCGCAGATGCCTGCCGGGATTCCGGTGGGTACGCTCGCCATCGGCCGTGCCGGCGCCGTCAATGCAGGCCTGCTGGCGACCGCCGTGCTGGCGCTCAACGACCCGAAGCTCGCGGTCGCGCTGGACAAATGGCGCTCGCGGCAGACACAAGCGGTGCTCGATCAGCCGGACCCGCGGGCATGAGTGCGGGACGACAACCCGTACTGGGCGTGCTCGGCGGTGGTCAGCTGGCGCGCATGCTTGCGCTGGCGGCCGCGCCACTGGGCGTCAAATCACTGGTGGTCGACAGTTCGCCCGACGCCTGCGCCGGTCAGGTGGCGCCACTGGTGGTGGCTGACTGGACGGATTACGAGGCACTTGAGGCCTTCGCCGCGCGCGTCGATGTGGTGACCTTCGATTTCGAAAACGTGCCCGCTGAAACCGCGCGCTGGCTGGCGGAACGCGTTGCGGTATTCCCTGCACCGGAGGCGCTCGCTGTCGCACAGGATCGACTGGCGGAAAAAACGCTGTTTCGCGAGTGCGGGCTGCCCACGCCGGACTTCATGACCGTCGATACCCGCGAGGAGCTGGACCAGGCGCTGGCGGCGGTCGGCGTCCCGGCGATCCTCAAGACACGCAGACTTGGTTATGACGGCAAGGGCCAGTTTCGCCTCAAGCAGATCCAGGACGCTGACGCCGCATGGGAGGCCCTTGGTGTCCAGGCCGGTAAGCATGGGCTGATCCTGGAAGCTTTTGTTCCCTTCGAGCGAGAGCTTTCGGTGATCGCGGTGCGGGGCCGTGACGGCGACTTCCGTACCTGGCCACTGACCCGCAACTGGCATACCGATGGCGTGCTGGCGATGAGTCTGGCGCCGGCGCCGGACATCGAAGAGCTTCAGGGTCGCGCGACCGATCTGGCGCGGACACTGGCCGAACGACTGAATTACGTCGGCGTGTTTGCGCTGGAGCTGTTCGTCAAGGACGGCGAGTTACTCGGCAACGAAATGGCGCCGCGCGTGCACAACTCCGGCCACTGGACGATCGAAGGTGCCTGCGCCAGCCAGTTCGAGAATCACGTGCGCGCCGTGCTTGGTTTGCCGCTGGGCGACACTGGCGTGCGTGGCACGTCGGCGATGTTCAACTGGATCGGCGACTTGCCGGACGTTGCTGCTGTGCTCGGAACGGTCGATGCTCACTGGCACGACTACGGCAAGCAGGCACGTCCCGGACGAAAGGTGGGGCATGCCACGGTTTGCGGTATCGATGCGAAATCACTGGCGGAGCGAGTGGAGCGTATTGCCGGGGCACTTGGCCGGCAAGCTCAGGCGCAGCCGGTGCTGACAGTGTTGCGCGATTGATTGGCCATCCCGGATCGACGTGCTGGAGTGAGAGTCAGTTCAATCGGCATGCCTGCTACACTTGTCGGCTTGCATTGCGCCGTTAGCGCAGGCACAGAGGATCTTCAGCCGGTGTAAGCGACATCTCTTTTTCCGTTTGCTGTGTCGTGTCGCTTTGTTCGACACCGCACGTTCGCGTGACTCTGCCGTCGCCTGAATGCATCCGTCGATGCTGGGCTGACCGCCGCCTTAAAACAGGGAAAGCCCATGTCGCTCTCATTCGCGCAAGCGAAGAACAATGTCTTGTCCGGTATCACCGTGGCCTTCGCGCTGGTGCCCGAAGCGATCGCCTTTGCCGTGGTGGCACACGTCAATCCGCTGACCGGCCTGTACGCCGCTTTCATGATGTGCCTGATCACCGCCGTGCTAGGTGGCCGTCCCGGCATGATCTCCGGTGCCACCGGCGCAATTGCGGTCGTAATCGTGGCGCTGGTGGTGCAGCACGGTGTGCAATACCTGTTTGCTGCCGTGGTGCTGATGGGATTACTGCAATTGCTGTTCGGTGTGCTGCGGCTGGGCAAGTTCATCCGCATGGTGCCGCACCCGGTGATGCTGGGCTTCGTCAATGGCCTGGCGATCGTGATCTTTCTGGCGCAGATGCCGCATTTTCAGCACGACGGCCAATGGATTGCCGGAAGAGCGCTGGCGGTAATGCTGGGGCTGGTCGCTGTCGCGATGGCAATCATTTACCTGTTGCCGCGCCTGACCAAGGCGATTCCGTCCGCATTGGTGGCGATTCTTGCGGTAGCGCTGCTGACCAACCTGGCAGGTATCGATACCCGTACCGTCGGCGACCTGGCCTCGATCAAGGGTGGTCTGCCCAGCTTCCACATACCGTCGGTGCCGTGGAACCTCGAGACGCTGCGCATCGTGTTTCCGTATGCGCTGATCATGGCCATGGTCGGGCTGATCGAATCGCTGCTGACGTTGAACCTTATTGACGAAATGACCGACACCCGCGGCAAGCCCAACCGGGAATGTCTGGCGCAAGGTGCGGCCAATGTGGTGACCGGCTTTTTTGGTGGCATGGGTGGCTGCGCGATGATTGGCCAGAGCATGATCAATGTCGGTGCCGGTGCCACACAGCGGCTGTCCGGCATTGTGGCCGGGCTGGGACTGCTCAGCTTCATCCTGTTCGGGTCCAGCCTGATCGAGCGCATTCCGCTGGCAGCATTGATTGGCGTGATGTTTGTTGTTTCGGCCAAGACCTTTGCTTGGGGCAGCGTCCGCGTGCTGGGCAAGGTGCCGCGTGCTGATGCTCTGGTGGTGGTGGCGGTGACGGTGGTCACGATCTTCACCGACCTCGCTATAGCCGTGGTGCTTGGCGTGGTGATTTCGGCGCTGGTGTTTGCGTGGCAGCACGCCAGCCACATTGATGTGGAGACCCGGGTCGACGCCGATGGCGCAAAGATCTACGAGCTGGATGGCTCGCTGTTCTTTGCGTCAATCAAGGGCTTCCAGAGCCTGTTCACGCCGAAAGACGACCCGGAGCGGGTGATTGTGGAATTCGGCAAGGCCAAGGTGATGGATCACTCTGCGATCGAAGCGATCGATGCGCTGGCCGAGCGCTATCAGAAGCTGGGCAAGCGCTTGCACCTGCGGCATCTCAGCGCCGATTGCGCCGAGTTGCTGCTGAAGGCGGGCGGCATGGTGGAATCGAATGCGGTGGAAGATCCGCACTATCACCTGGCGGACGACCGACTGGGTTGAAAGACGGGGAAAGAGGCCACGCCTGATCAGCGTCGAGTGTCAGGTGAGAGAGCAGCGACCGTCGCAGGCGGCCACTGGCCTCCGATCCATTCCCCGCTTGTCTGAAGGCACTTCCTCCGGTCGCAGAAAAGCGTTGGTGAGGGGGCGATCTTGACCTCCCCGCCAGCCCAGGCAACCCCATCCCAACCTTCCCCTGCAAGCAGGGGAAGGAGCGAAAGCGTCACGCGCCAGCTCTGCTCCCTCGCCTGGTTGCAGGGAGGGTCGGGGTGGGGTTGCTTTTGACCTCACCGCCAGCCCAGGCAACCCATCCCAACCTTCCCCTGCAAGCAGGGAAAGGAGCTCTCGCTACCGCAGTGGAAATTCCCGGGCGTCTGAAGCCCAAAAAAAAGGAGCCGTCACCGGCTCCTTTTTTTTACTCATGTCAGGTACTCAGCTCAGATTGCTTGCCGCAAAGTCCCAGTTGACCAGATTCCAGAACGCCTCGACATACTTCGGGCGGGCGTTGCGGTAGTCAATGTAGTAGGCGTGTTCCCACACATCGGTGGTGAACAGCGGCTTGTCACTGCCGGTGATCGGCGTGGCGGCATTGGAAGTGTTGACGATGCCCAGTGAGCCGTCGGTGCGCTGCACCAGCCAGGTCCAGCCCGATCCGAAATTGCCGGCAGCGGACTTGCCAAATTCTTCCTTGAACTTGTCGACCGAGCCAAAGGCCTTGGTGATCGCGTCGGCCAGCTTGCCGCTTGGCGCGCCACCTCCCTTTGGGCTCATCGAGTTCCAGTAGAACGTATGATTCCAGACCTGCGCGGCGTTGTTGAACATGCCGCCGGAGGATTTCTTGATGATGTCTACCAGCGCGGCGTCCGCAAATTCGGTGCCTTCGATTAGCTTGTTGAGATTGGTGACATAGGCCTGATGATGCTTGCCATAGTGGTAATCCAGCGTCTCGGAGGAAATGTGCGGCTCAAGTGCATTCTTTTCATAGGGAAGCGGGGGAAGTTCGATCGCCATGATGAGGCTCCTTAGCGTTGGCTGGGGGAGATGGTCGCGCTGCGGACGGCAGCCGACGGGTGACTGGTACAATATCGGTCTGCATGCATTGTAAAGATGAAACACCGACCTATGGACATTAACGAGCAAATCAAGGCGATGTTGGCCGAGCACGCCATCGTGCTTTTCATGAAAGGCACGCCGAAATATGCGATGTGCGGCTTTTCCAGTCGCGCAGCCAAGGCCTTGACCAAAGCCGGCGCCGTGTTCCATCCGGTGAACGTCTTGGCCGACCCGCAATTGCGCGCGGCCGTGCCGCATTTCGCCAACTGGCCGACCTTCCCCCTACTGTTCATTCATGGTGAGCTGATCGGTGGCTGCGACATCATCGAGGATCTAAACTCCGCCGGTGAGTTGGCGCGCATGGCCAGCGACGTGGCAGAGGCGGGCTCTTGAGCGCACTTCCTTTAGTCCGTTTACCGGACGGTTGGCAGCCTTCGCTGGACACCCTGACCGGTCGCGTGATCCTGGTAACCGGCGCCTACGGTGGCCTAGGCGGTTGCGTGGCACGGGCGGCGTCCCGAGCGGGTGCCACTGTCGTGATCACCGGCAAGCGCAAACGTCAGCTGGAGCAGCTGTACGACGCGATGCGCGCCGAAGGCCTGGCCGAGCCGGTGATCCATCCGCTGGACATGGAAGTGGCCACCCCACGCGAATACACCGCACTGGCGGAAGGGCTGCAGCGAGATTTCGGTCGACTTGACGGTATCGTGCACGCGGCGGTCAGCTTTTCCGGTCTTACCCCCATCAGCATGCACAAGCCCGACGACTGGCTGCGCGCCCTGCACGTGAATGTTTCTGCGCCGTTTGCGCTGACCCAGGCGTGTCTGCCCTTGCTGGCCGAGGCCAGTGACAGTTCAGTTGTCTTCGTGCTGGACGATCCCGAGCTGCTTCAACGGGCACATTGGGGCGGGTATGGCGTGTCCAAGGCTGCATTGCAACGTTTCGTCGCCATCCTGCACGAAGAAAACGACACCGGTACGCTGCGCGTCCATGCGATGCTGCCGGCGCCCATGCGTACCGCATTGCGGCGACAGGCTTATTTTGGCGAAGACATCATGCAGCGTGAGACGCCCGAACGCGCGGCGGCGGCAGCGGTCTATCTGCTGAGTGCGCAGGCGACAGCAGCGCGCGGCGCCACGATGGATTTGCGCGCCGGTTGAATCGTTGTGCGCTGCCGTTGGGCGGCGAGCGCACGCGCAATAAGGAGTCGAGATGGAAACGCAGATGACCACGTTGTCGGCGGGAATCATGTTGTTTCTGATCATGGATCCGCTGGGCAACATCCCCTTCTTCTTGAGTCTGCTCAAGGATGTGCCACCCAGGCGCCGGCGCGTGGTGATGGTGCGCGAACTGCTGATTGCCCTGGGTGTGTTGCTGGCCTTTCTGTTTGGTGGCCAGCACATTCTGGAACTGCTTCAGTTGAAAGCGGACTCGATCAGCATTGCTGGCGGTATCGTGCTGTTTCTGATCGGTATTCGCATGGTGTTTCCGCCAGCGGACGGGGGCGGCATCTTTGGCAAGACCGGGGAGGGCGAACCCTTCATTGTGCCGATGGCGATTCCCGGCGTGGCCGGTCCCTCGGCCATGGCGGCCTTGCTGTTGCTGACCAACACCCAGCCTGGCCGCACTGCCGATTGGGTGATTGCCTTGTTGCTTGCGTGGCTCGCCACGTCCGCCATTCTGCTCAGTGCCACCTATCTGTTCCGCTGGTTGGGCGAAAGCGTGCTGACAGCGCTGGAGCGGGTCATGGGTATGTTGCTGATTGCGTTGTCCGTGCAGATGTTCATGGCGGGCGTGGCGTCGTTTCTGCACCTGAACGTTTGATACAGCAACCGTTATGAACGTGTGTTGCAAAGTGCATCCGGATACCACTCAGCTGTCATGATTCACCATCAGGATGGGGGGGAATTCGAGGGCATAGATCATGCTGAGTATGGAACAGTCCCTTACCGAGCGCCTGCCGTGGCTGGCGCAGTTTCCGTTGATCCGCCGCCCGATGGCCGGCATGCTGGGCAGACTGGCTGACGAGGAAGGTTTCAACCGGGTGCTTCACCGCGCAGGCGCCGCACAAGGCTTCGAATTCGTCGAGCGCGTGCTGGACATGCTGGGAACCAGTTTTCACGTCAATCCGCGTGATCTGGAAAACATTCCCGTCGATGGTCCGTTGCTGGTGGTGGCCAATCATCCGCTGGGGATGCAGGACGCCTTGGCCTTGCTGCAGTTGATTGGCTCGGTGCGCCGCGATGTGCGGATGCTCGGCAACGACTGGCTGGCGGTGATCCCGCCGCTGAAGGATCTGCTGCTGCCTGTCGATGTGTTCGGCAAGGGTGCCGCCTCCCGTCTTCGCGGCATCTACCGCGCGTTGGACAACGGCGAGGCGTTGATCGTGTTTCCTGCCGGTGAGGTGTCGCGGGTTCGGCCCGGTGGGGTCCGCGACGGTGAGTGGTCGGACGGATTTGCGCGGCTGGCAATGCGCAGCCAGGCTCCGGTGCTGCCGGTGCATGTGGCAGCCCGCAACTCGGCGATGTTTTACGGCTTGTCGATGCTGGCCAAGCCGTTGAGTACCGCGATGCTTCCGCGCGAGGCGGTCGCGCCGGGCAAGCGCCGGATCGGCTTCAGCATCGGCGCGCTGATCGGTGCCGAAGAGCTCGGACAGCGCAGCAAGGGCTCCTCGAAGCAGGCCGCCCGGTTGATGCGCCGACATATCTATCGGGTGGGTCGGAACCGGGGGCTGATCTTCGGTGGTCAGGCGCCACTGGCCTTGCCCGAGCCGGAGTGGCGTGTAACGGCCGAGCTCAATCGATCAGAAAAGCTCGCTGACCTCAGCGACGGCAAGCAGGCCTGGCTGTTCAAGGGGCCGCTGGATTGCGCCGTGATGCGCGAAATTGGTCGTCTGCGTGAGCTGACGTTCCGCAAGGTGGGCGAGGGCACCGGAACACGCCGTGATCTGGATGCCTATGACGCCCACTACGAGCATCTGGTGCTGTGGGATCCGGAGATGCAGCGCATCGTCGGCTCGTATCGGTTCGGGAATGGTGCCAGCCTCATCGCCGAACGTGGTCTGGCAGGCCTGTACAGTTCCAGCCTGTTCAACTATTCGCCCGCGCTGGAAGCAAGGCTGGCGCAGGGTATGGAGTTGGGGCGTAGTTTCGTGGCGCCGGCGTACTGGCGTTCACGCGCACTGGATCAGCTGTGGCAGGGCATCGGCCTTTACCTGCAGCGGCATCCGGAAATCCGCTACCTGTTCGGTCCGGTCAGCATGTCGGTCAACCTGCCTCGCGAAGCGCGTGAGTGGATCGCAGTTGCCCATCAACATTACTTTGGCGCGCCGGGTCTGGCGGCCGCGCGGCAACCTTTTGTGGTGTCGCGGGAGGTCGTCGAGGTTGTGCGATTGGCGCTCGACGGCCTGGACGCATCCGCCGGTCTGGGCCGACTCAAGCATCATCTTGACGCGCTAGGCGTGAGCTTGCCGGTGCTTTATCGCCAGTATGTCGACCTGGTGGATCCTGCCGGCGTGCAATTTCTTGACTTCGGGGAGGACCCCGGCTTTTCCGGCTGTGTCGATGGTCTGGTCATGCTGGACCTGGCAAATCTGAAGCCCGCCAAGCGTGCAAGATATCTCGAAAAGTCGTCTTGAGCGGACGTCGGCCATTGTATGCACGGCGTGAGGCGAGACAGCAGAGTTAGTTGGAATTTCTGGATGTTATCAGCTATGTGATTGATTTAATGGGTTTTTTTCGGTTTTCGGTACCATTTAAAGATTTTAGGCTGACGTGCCTCTGTTACAAAAGTGTCATACAATGGCGTTAAAATTGGCTTAACAATTGGTTGGCGGACGGGAATGGTCCGGTCAACTGAATAGTTTCCAGCGCATCGTCTCAAAGTACTGGAAGCATCAAACCTGGGGTCACCCAATGTGAACCGACTATCCGCCTGGCTGGAGCCGGGCAGTGTCGTGTTTTGGCCCTGAAATACAAATTTTTCGTTGCGAGCCTTGAGGGTCGATCCAGAATGAACAGCCGAATTCGTACCAAAATCCTGCCGTTTGCCATTGCCTCGTTGCTGGCAGCTACCCCGGCCATGGCGCAGAACGTCACCTCGTCTGCTGTATCGGGACGAGTGGTGGACGCCAGTGGTCACGCCATTACCGGAGCGACGGTGCAGATCGTGCACATGCCTTCAGGCACCACCAAAATCGTCACGACCGACGCCGAAGGCCGTTATACGGCGCAAGGCCTGCGCGTTGGCGGTCCGTTTGACATCACCGCTGCCAAGGCGGGTCTCAGTCAGGCCGAGCAGGACAATGTCTACCTGCAGTTGGGTCAGAGTTCAGCCATCAACCTGCAAATGGGCGCAAGTGCGGCGGCGGCGACCGAGCTGGGCGGCGTCAATGTGTCGGCCTCTTCGCTGGCACAGACCTTTTCGGCGGACAACAAGGGCTTGTCGACCAATATCTCGCAACGTCAGCTCGAGACGACGCCTCAAGGCAATCGCTCGATCGACGATATCGCACGTCTGGACCCGCGCATCAACGTGACCGACCAGGGTGACGGCTCGATCTCGGTGGCCGGTCTGCCGAACCGTTACAACAACATCAGCGTCGACGGCATTTCCCAAGGCGACCCGTTTGGCCTCAACGCCAATGGCCTCCCTTATCAGGGTTCGCCGATCTCGATCGACACCATCGGCGAGTACAACATCTCGACGGCCAACTTCGATGTCACCTCCGATACCGTCGGTGCCGACATCAATGCAGTCACCAAGTCGGGCACCAACGATTTCCATGGCTCGGTCTACTACGTCTATCGCAACGCGAACAAGATGGTCGGTAATGCGGGCTGGTTGGACAGCAATGCCCCCGGCTACAACTACACCGGCTACCAGCGTGATTGGACCGGCGGCTTCACGGTCGGTGGTCCGATCATCAAGGACAAGCTGTTCTTCTTCGTTTCGGCCGAGCGTCAGAAGACCACCGGCATCGGTGCGGATTCGTCCAATGGTCTGGATTCCTCGCTCACCGGTACCTCGACCTCCAACAAGATCTCGCCGAGTGACCTGCAGCAGGTGATCGACACCGCCACGGCGCTGGGTCTGCAGCCCGGTTCGTTCGGTGCCGGTTCCAGCACGCTGGACGACAAGCGCTACCTGGCGAAGTTCGACTGGAACATCAGCAACAATCACCGCGCCAGCCTGACCTACCAGTACACCAAGGAAACCCAGCCGCTGGTGCAGGGCAATAGTTCCAATAGCGTGGGTCTGAGCAGCTATTGGTACACCAAGGACAGCCTGACCCGGAATACGGCGCTGCAGTTCTTTGATGACTGGACCGAGAATTTCTCGACCGAGGCCAAGGTCAGCTACCAGTCGTTCTCGCAACTTGCCGGCAACTCGGTCAACCAGCCGCAGGTGAAGGTCTACCTCAGCAACGACAACAAGGGACCATCCGTCAACCTTGGTGAGGATCAGTATCGCCACGAGAACGCGATCAACACCAAGAAGTGGTCGGCGTTCCTTGCTGGCACCCTCTATCTGGGCGATCACACCATCAAGGGTGGTATGGATTACCAGCGAACACAGATCTATAACCTGTTCGGTCGTACCGAGCACGGCAACTACACGTTCTACGGCCTGGACAACTTCAAGAACGGCAACTACGACTCGGACTACCTGTACCAGCCGGCGCCGGGCTACACGCTCAACGATGTGGCGGCCAACTGGACCTACAGCCAGTTCAGCCCGTTCCTGCAGGACACCTGGCAGGCCAGCGACAACCTGTCGGTCACCTATGGCGTGCGCGTAGACATTCCGCACTCCGATCATGACCCGCTGTACAACGCCGATTTCCAGCAGGCTTTCGGGTACCGCAACAACAGCAGCCTGGGCAGCTCCAACCGGGTGGTCGAGCCGCGCTTCTCGTTCAACTACAGCTTCAACACCGAGCGAATGACCCAGCTGCGCGGTGGTTTCGGTCTGTTCCAAACCTTCCCGCCGACGGTGTGGATGACCAATCCCTACCAGAACAACGGTCTGACGGTAGCGAGCTACCAGTCGTATGATCCGAACACCACCCCGTTCAGCCCCGACGCCTACAACCAGAACATTCCGCCGGGCGACGCCAACGTGAGCGGCGTGGTCGATACGATCGATCCGAACTTCAAGCTGCCAACCGTGTGGAAGGCCACGCTTGCACTTGATCACGAGCTGCCGTGGTGGGGCTTGATCGGGTCAGTCGAGCTGCAGCACATCAAGGTCAATGAGGGCATCCTGTATCAGGCTATCAACATCGGGCCGGCCACGGGTTACCTGCCGGACGGGCGTGAGCAGTACTGGGCGACGCCGGGCGAGCGTGGCAGCAGCAGGGACGCGGCTGCGAATCGCAACCAGAAGTTCGATCAGCAGTCGACCCTGCTGACCAACACCACCAAGGGCAAGTCGGACAGTCTGACGCTCGCCTTGTCCAAACCGTTCTCGGAGAACTGGTTCGGTGACCTCAGCTTCACCCTGAACCATGCGACCGAAGTCAATCCAGGCAGCAGCTCGCAGGCCTACTCGGGTTACAAGTACGTGGTGCGCGAGAACGTCAACGACAATATTGCCGGTACCGCCGACCGCAACGTGCCCAAGTCGGTCAAGGCATCGCTCACCTGGCAGCACGCATTCATCGGTGACTACAAGACCACGATTTCCGCGTTCTACAGCGGGCACAGTGGCCTGCCGTACAGCTGGATATTCTCCGGCGACTCCAACGGTGACGGCATCAGCTATCAGGATCCGGTCTATATTCCGACGGCCAATGATCCGATCGTCAGCTATGGCAAGGCCTCGGCCCAAGTCGTGCAGCAGTTCCAGGACTACATTGCCAACAACAAGTACCTCAGCAAGCATCGTGGTCAGATCGCCGGCCGCAATGGCGACAGTTTCGGCTGGGTCAACCAGCTCGACATGAGCTTCTCGCAGGAAGTGCCGGGCTTGTTCAAGGGCAACAAGGGCGTGCTGCGGCTCGACGTATACAACTTCCTCAACCTGCTCGACAAGAACTGGGGGCAGACAGTCAACTCGCAGTACAACACGCGCACCCTGGCTGGTTACGATGGGGTCAATGCACAGGGCCAGTACGTGTATTACCTGCCCACCGACAACAAGGGCAACTATCAGTCACAGGATCTGATCCGCTACGATGCCGGTCAGAATCCCACCCGCGTGGTCTCACGCTGGTCGGCCATGCTGACATTGCGCTACACGTTCTGATCGACATGAGCTGATCGGCACCAGCGATCAGGAAAAACTAACCGGTGTCCGCGAGGGCGCCGGTTTTTTTGCAGGCGCTTGACCGACTCGAGGCATGGCCTGAAGCTAGGCGGTCTGTCTCGCTTGATGCGGACAAGATCATCCGCCACGTGGCGACAAGGAAAAACAGACAGATGAATGACACGATGACCATCGCGGCCGGCAAGAGCGCGACCGTGAGTGCGCGCATTTCACCGTTGGGCGGCCTGGATGTGCTTTCGCGTCACGAGGTTGCGCGATTGCGCGGTGCCAGCGGTTCCGGTCTGCACGCGTTACTGCGCCGTTGCGCGCTGGCGGTGCTCACGTCGGGCAACATCAGCGATGACCCTCGCGCCATTCTCGAGCAATATCCCGATTTCGACATCCAGGTGCTGCAGCAGGATCGCGGCATCAAGATCGAGTTGAGCAACGCACCGGCGCAGGCATTTGTCGATGGCCGCATCATCCGCGGCATCAACGAACTGCTGGTTGCCGTGGTGCGCGACATCGTTTACGTGTCGATGCAGCTTAAGCAGATGGGTTCGGACCTGGAAGGCTCGGCTGCGCTGACCGAAAGCGTGTTCGAGATTCTGCGCAATGCTCGCATTCTCAAGCCGGATACCGATCCCAGCCTGGTGGTGTGCTGGGGCGGTCACTCCATTTCCCGTGACGAATACGAGTACACCAAGCAGGTCGGCTATCAGCTCGGCTTGCGCGGGCTGGATATCTGCACCGGCTGCGGTCCGGGGGCGATGAAGGGGCCAATGAAGGGGGCGACCATCGCCCACGCCAAGCAGCGGCGCCGGCCCAACCGCTACATCGGCATTACCGAGCCGGGCATCATTGCGGCGGAGTCGCCGAACCCGATCGTCAATCACCTGGTGATCATGCCGGATATCGAAAAGCGACTCGAGGCCTTCGTGCGTCTGGGGCACGGCATCATTGTCTTCCCCGGTGGCGTCGGCACGGCCGAGGAGATCCTGTATTTGCTCGGTATCCTGCTGCACCCGGACAATACCGGCATTCCGTTTCCGCTGATCTTCACCGGGCCGCGCGATTCGGCCGCCTACTTTGAGCAAATCGATCGCTTCCTGCGACTCACGCTGGGTGATTCAGTGGCTGAGCATTACCAGATCATCGTGGACGATCCGGCCAAGGTGGCGAAAGCCATGGTAAAGGGGCTGGAGAAGGTTCGCCAGAATCGGCTAGACACCAAGGATGCCTTCTTCTTCAACTGGGCGTTGAACATTCCACTGGAATTCCAGCAGCCCTTCCGTCCGAATCACGACGCCATGCGCTCGCTGCAGATTCGTCATGATCGACCTCTGCATGAACTGGCGGCCGATCTTCGGCGTGCGTTCTCGGGTATCGTCGCGGGCAACGTCAAGGAGGAGGGCGTGCGGGCCATCGAACAGCACGGTCCGTTCGATATCGACGGCGATCCTGACATCATGCAGGCGCTGGACAAGCTACTTCAGGCCTTCGTCGCGCAGCACCGCATGAAGCTTCCCGGCGGCGCGGCTTACGTGCCTTGCTACCGTGTAGTGACGGCCTGAGGTTGTACGGAAGTGTCAAAAACGGGTTGACAGCTCACGCCTGCCCCTACAAACTACCTAGCTCACGCCCGAATAGCTCAGCTGGTTAGAGCACTTGACTGTTAATCAGGGGGT
>JBDTXA010000082.1:0-15322 GCA_040006415.1 Rhodanobacter sp. | reverse complement strand
TGCGCCAGGCGCGCGGCTCGGCCAGGCCCACGTCCTCCACCGCCATGCGGGTCATGCGCCGGGCCAGATACAACGGATCGACGCCGCCATCGAGCATGCGGCAAAGCCAATAGACGGCGGCATCCGGATCGGACGAGCGCACCGACTTGTGCAGCGCCGAAATCTGGTCGTAGAACTGCTCGCCCTGCTTGTCGAAGCGGCGGGTGCGGTCGGCCAGCACCTGGGTCAGGGTGGCTTCGTCGATTTCACCGTCTTCGGCGAGTTCGGCGGCGATTTCCAGCAGGGTCAGCGCGCGACGCACATCGCCATCGGCGGCTTGGGCGATCGAGGAGAGAGAGTCGTCACCCACATTGAGTTGCAACTCGCCGAGCCCGCGTTCGCTGTCGGCGAGGGCCACTCGCAGCGCCGACACGATGTCCTCAGGGGAGACCGGCTCCAGCACATGCACGCGGCAACGCGACAGCAGGGCCGAGTTCAGCTCGAATGACGGATTCTCGGTCGTGGCACCAATGAAGATGATCACGCCCTTTTCGATATGCGGAAGAAACGCGTCTTGCTGGGTCTTGTTGAAGCGATGAACCTCGTCCACGAACAACACCGTGCGCCGGCCTCGCGCAAACTGCGCCTCGGCCTCGGCCAGTGCCTTGCGTACGTCCGGCAGGCCGGAAAGTACCGCCGAAATGGCGCGGAAATCCGCGTCCGCATAGCGCGCGACCAACAGGGCCAGCGTGGTCTTGCCACAGCCGGGTGGCCCCCACAGCACCATCGAATGAATCTTGCCGGCCTCGAGTGCACGGCGCAGCGCCTTTTCCGGTCCGACCAGCCGCTGCTGCCCGACGATATCGTCGAAGCTTCGCGGGCGCATGCGCTCGGCCAGCGGCTTGAGGTCGTCGGACTCGGCGAACAGGCCCGATTCGGGCGTCATGAGGGAACGTGACATACCTCAATGATACGACATGGCCTTTTCCGTATCTGCCCGGGATGACCGGCATTTGCCGCTATCATCTATCCCGCCTGCGATCTCCAGTCGCAGGGCAACGCGGGGGTGGGCACGCAGTGAAGGAAATGAGGCACGCTCACAGCAAGCGGACGATGGCGTACGGCAGGTGCACGGTTGTGGGCGTTTTCGGCCGGCAGCGAACACCATGACTGGAATACGGGGCTTGCTACCGGTATTACGCTCGGGGCTGGCAAGTCTTGCGGTACTGCTGGTGCTGTATAGCCCGTTGGGACGGGCCATGGATGGCGATCCCTGGAAGCCGTTCGACATGCCCTGGTTCACCCAGGTCGGCATATCGCAAGGCCTGCCCCACTCGATCACCACCGCCGTGGCACAGGACCGTTCGGGCCTGATGTGGATCGGCACCATGGGTGGCCTGGTGCGGTACGACGGGTACCGACTGCAGATCTTCGAAGCCGGCGAGCCGGGCAAGCCCGGGCTGCCCGATGCCTACGTGCGAAGCCTGCTGGCACTGCCCGATGGCAGCCTGTTGATCGGCACCAATGCCGGCGGACTTGCACGCTTCGATCCTTCCGACAACCGCATTCATGCCTACAAGATTGGTGCCGGCGGGTTATCGGACAGCAAGGTGTACTCGCTCAGCGACAATCACGCCGGCGGCGTGTGGATAGCCACCGAGAACGGCCTCAACCATCTCGATCTTGCGACCGACAAGCTTACCCAGGTCGATACCGGTGCTGGCCCAGCCGCGCGAAATTTCAGCGTGATGCAGGACCGGGCCGGCAATTTATGGCTGGGCAACAACGACGGGCTTTTCCTGCGACACGCAGGGAGCACCTCGTTCGTTCGCCAGACCAGCCCCGACAAGGCCGGCATCGTGCTGGCCGATCAGATCTGGGCGCTACAGGAAGACAGCGAGGGCCGCATCTGGGCCGGTAGCGTACAAGCAGGCGCCGCCTATCGTGACACCGCAGGCCACTGGCACGGCGTGCCCGGTTTCAGCGGCTATTCCGATGGTCTCCACCATGACACCGTGCGCGCGTTCCTGCAGACGGATGACGGTGTCACCTGGATCGCCACCGACGGCGGCGGCCTGATCGAATACCAGCCCGGTGACGCCGCGATCCGTCAGGTGAAGCACGATTCGGCCGTGCCGTCCTCGCTACCGGGCGATTCGGTCCGCGGGCTGCTGCAGGACCGCTCGGGCAACATGTGGGCCGCGACCGACCTGGGCGTGGCGCGAACCGACCCCAACGCGCGCACCGCCTTTTCCCTGCTGCCCTCGCCTCTAGAGCGCCATGCGCTGGCCGACAGCAACGTCAACAGTATCTACGTCGATTCGCGCCAGCGCATCTGGCTCGGCCTTGGCGCGGGACATATCGACATGATCGACCTCAAAGCGGGCGACATGCACCATCTTCATTTGACTGGCGCCCAGAGTCAGCGCAACGTGCGCTCGATCACCGAGGCCGCTGACGGATCTCTCTGGGTCGGCAGCCAAGGCCTGGCATGGATCGATCCGGATTCACTGGCCATTAGCGACGTCGCACTTCCCGCATTCGACAACAAGCCGGTCCTGACCATGGCGATGGACGGCAACCAGATCATCATCGGCACCTATGACGGCCTCTACCGATACGACCCCGCAACCCGGGCGCTCGATCACGCGAGCCATGTAGCAAGCGACCCGCAAAGCCTGGCCAGCGATACGGTGCAACAAATTGCACACATTGGTGATCAGTGGTGGTACGGGACCACGGCCGGCATCAGCGTGGCCAACGGGGAGCCGCTGCCACCGAAGTTCGAGAACCTCCGCCACCGCGCCGATGATCCGGGCAGCCTGCCGCAGGAGTACGTTGGCTCGATCACCCGCGACGCGAGATCACGCATCTGGGTCAGTACCTTTGGTGGCCTGGCCGAACTGGAGCAACACGCTGCGGGCACGCCGTACCGCTTCCGTACCATCGGTCTGGCCCAGGGACTCAGTAGCGACAAGGTCAATGCAACGCTGTTCGATGATCACGACCAGATTTGGGCCAGTCTGTCCAATGGGATCGCCAGAATCGATGCCGATTCCCTGGCCGTCCACAATATCGGCACGCGCGACGGCTTGCATGTCGCCAGCTATGTCAGCGTGGCGGCCGCGCGCGCTCCTGGCGGCGAGTTGCTGTTCGGTGGACTGGGCGGTTTGACGGTAATCCGGCCCGACTGGACTCCACCTGCCATGCCGCCGTTGCACCTGGCCGTAACGCAGGTCGTCGTGGGAGGAATGACGCTGCCTTTCGGCCGGTTGCCGCACGACGGCGAAGCGATCTCTCTGGATCAACGCAACCACACCTTGCGCATGGATTTCGCCCTGCTCGACTTTCAGGCGCCGATGGAAACCTCCTACAGCTACCGCATGGAAGGGCTGGACGAGGAATGGAACTTGATCCCCAAGGGGGGCCTGCCCAGCGCCATCTACACCAACCTTCCCTACGGCGACTATCGCCTGCGCCTTCGCGCCGAAACACACGGCATGCATCCGCATCGGGTCGAGAACAGTATCGGCATCGACGTCAAACCGCTGTGGCACGAAACGCTGATCAGCCGGCTGGCGGCGATCTTGCTGCTGGTCGGTTTGATTGCCCTGCTCGTTCATCTGCGCACGATCTACCTGCGGCGCCAAGCCGCCCAGCTGCAGCAGCAGATCAATGAACACACCCGCGACCTGCTCGCCGCCAACCAGCGCCTGGACGAGCTGGCCAGCACCGACGGACTGACCGGCGTCTATAACCGGCGACGCTTTCTGGAACTGGTCCGCGCAGAACATGAAAGGTCGCACGAACGGTCGCTCTGCATCGCACTGTTTGATCTCGATCGCTTCAAGCTGATCAACGACACCCATGGACACCTGGCGGGCGATGCCGTGATTCGCGCGGCCATCGATGTGATCAAGCAACATTGCCGGCAGGCCGACCTGATCGGGCGATACGGGGGTGAAGAGTTCGTGCTGTGCCTGCCTGATACCAGCCTCCAGCACGCCAGAGAGACCAGCCAACGCATTTGCACGGCGCTGGCGGAGACGACCGTGCAATACGATGGCCAGCTGATCCCGGTCACGGTCAGTGTCGGCGTCGCCACGCTGCAACGAGGCGAATCCATCGAACAATGGCTGTCGCGTGCCGACAAGGCACTTTACGAGGCGAAGCGCCTGGGGCGGAACCGCTGCGTCGCGGCGGGTTGAAACAAGCCCTGGCAACTAGGAGCCTGTCGGACTTTGGTTGGCCGGTCTGCGAATCCGTCTGCACGGTCCATATTTCCGCCGATTCTTGGTCCATAGAACCACTATGGCCCCACAAATCGACAAAAATCTGTCCTCGTACAGCCGAATTCTCGCCTCGACCACCAAAGCCCGACAGGCTCCTAGCACCGAGGCTTACACCTTGAAGTTCTTGTCCAGCTAATTGAGGTCGGTCAGCACGGTGAACCGGCTGTGCGACTCCTCGATACTTTGCAGGCGTAGCTGAGCCGCTCGAACGGAGGATTGGACACCCATCCATATCCGCCCGCCAATCGGCGACGATGGTCTGCTTGCACGGCGTCAACGTTTCCCAGCAAAACCGTCTCGGCGCCAGCATCGCCAACGTATCAGCACTGGTCTTGCTGGTGTGCCTTTGCCATTGGTCAGGGCCTGGCGGAAATGTAACGCCGCGCGAATTCTTGTCGCCCAGATCGGCCCATCAACGTAGCTGTGGTGAAAGACACGTGGTGCGGGCAGCAGTCAGCGCCCACGCGGACTTTTGGCGGCAGGCGAAGCTTTTTCAGCGAGGTTGTATTCACTTTGCCATGAGTGCCCGGACTTCTGCTCGATATAGTCCCGGATCAGCTGTCGCACCACCTGCGACGGCGTGGTGTCGTCTGCTGCGCACAAGCGCTCGAACACCGCCTTCTTGCGTGGATCGATCAGGATAGTCAGGCGGGCCGTGCGATTTTCTGTTGGCATGAAAGTATCATCAGTTGTACACTCAATTATCATTCTATGATAATAAACTTATCATGACAAACGTTCAGGCGGCGCTGATCCACTGCCGCTCAACCAGCGACCTGCTCAGGTCCACGACATGCACGTCATGAGTGCACTGTCGACAACCACACCCCTGACGGCGTTGCTGGTTCTGGTTGCCTCATGGTTGCTGATTGGCGCACTTGGCCTGATTCAGCCCAATCGTATCGGCTGGGTTGCGCGCACGTTATTTCCATTGGGCGCGCTTGTAGCGCTCGGTATTGCCGGCGTGGGCGCAATGTCCCTGACCGCGGACTTTGTCGTGCAAAGCAGCGTGCTGCCACTCGGGTTGCCGGACATGCCGTTTCATGTGCGCCTGGATGCCCTGTCCGGGTTCTTTCTGGTGCTGCTTGGAGCGGCGGGAGCCGGCATTTCGATCTTTGCCGCCGGCTACTTTCGTGAGGGTGAAGGCACCGCACCGGGGCTGCTCTGCCTGCAGTACCACGTGTTTCTGGCCAGCATGGCGACGGTCGTGCTGGCCGATGACGCCTATTTGTTCATGGTGGCGTGGGAAACGATGGCGCTGAGTTCGTATTTCCTGGTGGTGACCCAGCACCGCATCCCGGAAATCCGCCGCGCCGGTTTTCTGTATCTGTTGATGGCACACGTCGGCGCGCTTGGCATTCTGCTCAGCTTTGGTGTGCTGCAAGGCGGCAGCTGGCAGATGACGTTTGATGCGATGCGCGCGGCCCATCTCTCGCGCGGCTGGGCCAGTGCGGCTTTTTTACTGGCCTTATTCGGGTTTGGCGCCAAGGCGGGTCTGGTACCGCTCCATGTCTGGCTGCCCGAGGCTCACCCGGCCGCGCCGTCACCAGTGTCGGCGATGATGAGCGGACTGATGCTCAAGGTCGGCGTTTACGGGCTGCTGCGGGTCAGCTGGGATCTGCTGCATGTCGGCCCCTGGTGGTGGGGTTTGCTGACCCTGGGCCTGGGCCTGGGCACAGCGCTTTACGGCGCGATCTTTGCCGCCGTGCAGACGGACATGAAGCGTCTGCTGGCGTACTCCTCGATCGAGAATATCGGACTGATTTTCGCCGGCATCGGCCTGGGTTTGTTGTGCCGCAGCTTTGACATGCAACTGCTCGCGGCCCTGGCCCTGGCGGCGGCCCTGATCCACGCGTTCAACCACGCGTTCTTCAAGAGCCTGCTGTTTCTGGTGACCGGCTCGGTGATGCACGCCACCGGCGAACGCAGTCTCGGCAAGCTTGGCGGACTGATCCGGTATATGCCGTGGGTGGCTGCTTTGGCGCTGATCGGTTCACTGGCCATCGCCGGACTGCCGCCACTGAACGGGTTCGTCTCCGAGTGGCTGCTGCTGCAGGCCTTTCTGCAAACGCCACACATCCCCCATACCTTCCTCAACATGATCGTGCCGCTGGGCGCAGCGGTGGTGGCGCTGACGGCGGCGTTGGCCGGCTATGTGATGGTCAAGTTCTATGGCGTCATCTTTCTGGGTCAGCCACGCGAGCAGGTGCTGGAGAACGCGCACGATGCGGGCTGGCTTGAGCGGATCGGCCTGAGCTGGCTGGCGCTCGGTTGCGTTCTGATTGGCGTATTTCCCCAATTCGCGCTGGACGTCGTGGGCCGCATCACCCAGCAACTGATCGGCACGACCGTGCAGCGGGGACCCTCGCCGTGGTGGATGACGCCGATGACATCGAGCCAGACCTCATACAGCGGCTTGTGGCTGTGGGTCGGACTGCTGCTCGTGATCAGCGCCACTTTTGTGCTGGTGCGAAGGATCTATCACGGCCGCGTTCGCCGCACACCGCCATGGGATTGCGGCTATCCATGGCAGACCCCGCGCATGCAGGATTCCGCCGAAGGCTTCGGTCAGCCGATCCGCCACCTGTTTGGCCCGGTATTCCGGATGCAACGTGACCTGCCCCATCCGTCGGATTCGAAACCCAATTACCGCGTGCGGGTGCAAGAGCACATCTGGTATCGGCTGTACCTGCCATTGGCCGGTCTGGTGCAGCGCACTGCCGAGCGGGTGACGGTTTTGCAAGGCGGACGTCTGTCCACCTATCTGCTGTACAGCTTCATGACCCTGATTGTGCTGCTGGTGTGGGTGCTATGAGCGTCATCGCCTACGTCTGGCAAGCGAGCGAGTGCCTGCTCGCGATCGCGATCGCACCGCTGTTCGCCGGCTGGGTCGGGCAATGCCGCGCCTGGCTGCAGAACCGCTCGGCGCCGCCGTTGTGGCAGCCGTACCTCGTGTTGCGCAAACTGTTCCACAAGGATGTGGCACTGGCGACCAACGCATCCTGGTTGTTTCGGCTCACCCCCTACGTGGTGTTTTCCACGATGGTGGTGGCGGCGGCGATCATTCCTTCGGTGACCACCGACCTGCCGCTGGCGCGCGTTGCCGACGCGATCGCGTTGGTCGGCATCTTCGCTACCGGGCGCGTCTTCATCTCGCTGGCGGCGATGGATATCGGCACGGCCTTTGGCAGCATGGGCGCACGGCGCGAGATGATGATCGGCTTCCTCGCCGAACCGGCCCTGCTGATGGTGTTGTTCAGCGCCTTCATGACTCATGGCAGCACCGCCTTGCCCGAGATGGTGGAAGGCTTTCTGAGCCAGCAGCATTTCGTCCTGCATCCGAGTCTGTTTTTTGCCGGCGTGGCGTTCGTAATGGTGCTGCTGGCTGAAAACGCCCGCCTGCCGGTCGACAACCCGTCGACCCATCTCGAACTGACGATGATCCATGAGGCGATGATCCTGGAATATTCGGCGCGCCACCTGGCCCTGCTGGAGTGGGCCTCGTGGCTGAAACTGCTCAACTACGCCTGCATCGGGTTTGCACTGTTCATGCCTTGGGGTATCGCGCGGCACGGTGCTGGCCCCGCCTTGCTGGCGCTCGCCATCGGCGCGTTGCTGTTGAAGCTCGTTGTCGCCGGCGTGGCGCTTGCCTTGTTCGAAACCCTTTCAGCCAAATTGCGGCTGTTTCGTGCCCCCGAGTTTCTGACCATGGCGTTCCTGCTCGCCGTGCTCGGCCTGCTCGTCTACCTGTTGCTGGGAGCGTAAGCGCATGCCGCCGCTAACCATCACCACTCAAGTCGTCCAGATGCTGGCTGGTGCCTTGCTGCTGATTTCTTTCGCCATGCTGGCCGAGCGGCGCAGTCGCCGGCTGCTGATTCTGCTGGTGTGGCAAGGCGTGGTGCTGGTGACTTCGACCGTACTGGTCGCCACCTCGGCCCATCTCACTCACCTGTACTACTCGGCTGGCCTGACCCTGCTGCTGAAGGTGTGTGTGTTGCCGTTTATCCTGTTCCGGCTGATGCGCAAGCTGGGCATCGAGCGCGACAACGAGCCGCTAGTCAACGTGCCGACGCTGATGCTGGTGGGCTTGTGCCTGGTGATCTTCGCCTTCGGCCTGGCGCAACCGGTCAGCGCGTTGGCCACGACCGTGCTGCGTAAGACGCTCGGCATTGCGATTGCCGTGATCCTGCTGTCGTTCCTGATGATCCTGGCGCGGCGCAAGGCCTTTACCCAGGTGATCGGCTTCCTGTCGCTGGAGAACGGGCTGTTCTTCGCCGCCACTACCACGACTTACGGCATGCCGATGGTGGTGGAGCTGGGGATGGCGCTGGATCTTCTGGTCGCGGTGTTCATCTTCGGAATCTTTTTCTTCCATATCCGGGAGCAGTTCGACAGCCTCGATCTTGACCAACTCGAATCGCTAAAGGAGGACTGACGTGGAGATTCTGTGGGTATTGGGGTTTCCTCTGCTTGGCGCGGCTCTGCTCGCCATGGTGGGAGCGAAGCGCTATGCCGCCGAAGTCAACGTGGCGGCCAGTCTGGCCACCTTGCTGGCGGCCGCCGTGCTGGTGCTGCGAATCATCCGATACGGGCCGATGACCGCGTGGAACGAAGAATTTTTCATCGACCCGCTCAACGTCTTCCTGGTCGCACTGACCGCACTGGTCGGCTTTACCACCGCGGTATTTTCGCGCCCCTACATGCGTATCGAGGCCAACCAGGGCCGGCTCACGGCGGGACGACTGCGGCTTTATCACAGCATGTATCAGCTGTTCATGGCCGCCATGCTGCTGGCACTGACCACCAACAATATGGGTTTCATGTGGGTCGCCATGGAAATGGCCACCTTGTCGACCGTACTGCTGGTGTCCCTTTACCGTACGCGAGGCAGCATCGAGGCGGCCTGGAAGTACTTCATCCTGTGCGGTGTCGGCATCGCGCTGGCGCTGTTTGGCACCGCGCTGCTTTACACCGCCGCCGAGGATCTGCTCGGCGCTGAGGGCATGGGCGCCCTGCTGTGGACTCATCTCGACGCGGTCAAGGGTCAGCTGGAACCGCGCGTGATGGGCCTGGCGTTCGTATTCTTGCTGGTCGGCTACGGCACCAAGGTCGGCCTGGCGCCGCTGCACAACTGGCTGCCCGATGCCCACGCCGAAGGCCCGACACCGGTCTCGGCGGTGCTGTCCGGTCTGCTGCTCAACGTGGCGCTGTATGCGGTGCTTCGTTGCAAGATTCTCACCGATGGGGCACTCCATTCGTCACTGCCGGGCCACATGCTGATGGGCTTCGGCTTGCTGTCGACCGTGCTGGCCAGCTTCTTTCTGTGGCGCCAGCGCGACATCAAGCGGCTGTTTGCGTATTCCTCGATCGAGCACATGGGCATCATCACCTTTGCCTTCGGCATGGGCGGGCCGATCGCCAATTTCGCCGGGTTGTTGCACATGACCATGCATTCACTGACCAAGTCCGCGATCTTCTTTGCCGCCGGTCACGCGACGCAGCTGTCCGGCACCCAGCGCATGGACAAAATCCGCGGCCTGCTGGCGATTCATCCCAGCGTGGGCTGGGGGCTGATGCTGGGAGGACTGGCGATTCTCGGCATGCCACCGTTCGGCGTATTCACCAGTGAATACCTGATCCTCACCACCGCGATGCGCGATCACGCGTGGGCCACCCCCATTCTTCTGGTGGCGCTGGCGGTCGCCTTCGGTGCAATCTTCAGCCGCCTGCAACCGATGGTCTATGGCGACACCGACGACAAGCCGCTGCCACACTCTCCGGCGCTGGTGCCGGTGTTCATCCATTTGGGTATCGTGCTGATGATGGGCGTCTACATTCCTCCGGCACTGGCCCAGTGGTACCGGCTCGCGGCGCAGTTGATCGGTGGTTGACGGGATGACGACGTGAACCTCGACTTTCTTACGCAAGCCGGACTCCGGTTACCCGCCAACGTGAGCGCGCAGCATGTCGTGGTCGATGCCACGCAATGGAGCCACAGTGCCCTGCGCATGCGTGACCTCGGCGCCCGCCTGCTCACCGTGTGGGGGGCCGATGACCGGGATCGGGACGGCCGGTTCCGCATTTTTGCTGCGTTCCTGTTGCCTGACCAGGTGCTGCTGCTGGAACACGCGCCGAGCGGTGGCGCACTGGGCTATCCCTCGCTGACACGCTGGTTTCCGGTAGCTGATCGCCTGCAGCGCGCTGTATACGACCTGCTGGGGATGGAAGCGGACATGGGCGATACCCGCCCCTGGTTGCGTCATGGCGGATGGCCTGAGCACTTCTTCCCGCTGCGCCGTGACGCGGATGCGACCGGACCTCATCCGCTGGACTCCAGGCCCTATCCGTTTGTCACGGTGAGCGGCGACGGTGTTCACGAGATTGCGGTGGGACCGGTGCATGCCGGAACGATCGAGCCAGGCCATTTCCGCTTTTCGGTGGTGGGCGAAAAAGTGTTGCGCCTGGAGACTCGGTTCGGCTACGCGCACAAGGGCATCGCCAAGCGCTTCGAGGGGCGGCGATTGCTCGACGGCCACCATCTGGCCGCCCGCATCAGCGGGGACAGCACGGTGGCTTATGCGTGGGCTTATTGTGCTGCGCTGGAGGCGATCACCGACGCCAGCGTGCCAGCACGTGCGCTGGCGCTGCGTGCACTGGCGCTGGAGCGTGAACGTCTGGCCAACCACCTCGGCGATCTGGGCGGACTGGGCAACGATGCGGGCCTGGCCTTTAGTCTGGTGCAGTTTTCCAGTCTGAAGGAAGAGATGCTGCGACTGAACGAAGAGGCGTTTGGCCAACGCTACCTTTTTGATTACGTGGTCCCCGGCGGTGTCGTCGCGGAATTGGATGAAGAGGTGATCCCCGCCTTGCTCGACGAAGCCTCACGGCTGGAACAACGGGTTGCCGGGCTGCGCACCATCTACGAAAACCACGCCGGCGTGCAGGATCGTTTCCGCGACACCGGTGTACTCAGTACGACGTTGGCCACAGCGCGTGGGGCCGTCGGCCTGGTAGGACGCGCGTCAGGTGTTGCGCAGGATCTTCGCGTCGACATGCCGTGGCCACCGTACGATCGTCTGAAAACCCGCATGGTGCTGGCTGCCGACGGCGACGTCGCGGCCCGGGTCCAACTGCGCTTTGATGAGATCACCGAATCGTTGCGGCTATGTCGATCCCTGCTCGACACGCTGCCACCGGGGGCCTGCCTTGTCGCACTGCCTGCAGCGACGCCCAACCAACTGGGAATGGGCCTGATTGAGGGCTGGCGCGGCCCGGTAATGATGGCGCTGGAATCCACCGCTGACGAGCGCATACGGCGGTGTCATGCGCATGACCCTTCATGGCAGAACTGGCCTCTGATTGATTACGCGATGATCGGCAACATCGTGCCGGATTTTCCGCTGATCAATAAATCGTTCAACCTCGCTTACAGCGGCATCGACGGATGAACCCGACATGTTTGACATCCTGAACACCATTCGCCGCACCGGCCTGCTCGACAAAGGCTCGCCGAAGTCAAAAAACACCGAAGCGCCACTGGACAAACTGCAGCGACAACTGCAGACCGTGTTCGGGCGCGCGCTGCGTATTCGCCACGTCGATGCCGGCTCGTGCAACGGCTGCGAACTGGAAATCCATGCGCTTTCCAACCCGTACTACAACCTCGAAGGGCATGGCATCGCCTTCGTCGCCAGTCCACGCCACGCCGATGTATTGCTGGTCACCGGCCCGGTCTCGGTCAACATGGAGGAAGCACTCAAGCGCACGCATGCAGCCATGCCAGAGCCAAAATGGGTTCTTGCGGTAGGTGACTGCGGTGCTTGCGGCGGCATTTTCGGCACCAGCTATGCCACCCGAGGTCCGGTTAATGCGGTCATTCCTGTGGATGCGGTGGTCAACGGGTGCCCGCCCACGCCGCTGGCGATCATGCAGGGCCTGCTGCAGCTAACCGCCAAGCGCCCGGCATAGGCTTTTCCCGCGCTATCCGGGCTGCGGCCTTATTCGCGAAAGGGCCACCAGAGTAGGTGACCGCGAAGAGGCCCAACTCATGCGCCGGAAGCAGATGCCAGGCTCACCCGCGGACCAGGCGGCTGAGCGTCAGTTCCTCAGCGGTTCCGTCGTTAGCACTGGGGCATCGCCGATCACGTCCGCGCCCTGCGGCGGGACGAAATTGAACGTGGCCGGCGGAATCTCCGGATTTCGCTGCCAGCCCGAAAAGCGGATATCGGTGGTAGAGCCAAGCTGATCGCGAAACGTCATGCGAACCAGACCATTGGCATCGAAACCCAGGTCGGCAAAATCAAATTGCGGGTCTTTCGAAATAGCGCTCAGGCGCAGCCAGACCAGACCGCCGTGTTCGCCTCGTTCGACGACCTTGAAGTTGCTGTCGATGTGCTTGATGTCGGTCAGCACCGTCAGTGGGCTGTGAGCCTCTTCGCTGCTCTGCTTGCGCACCGTAACCTGATCCAGTTCCGGGTCGTACATCCATACCCGACTGCCGTCGGCGACGATGGTCTGCTTGTAAGGCGCAACGGTATCCCAGCGAAACTGACGCGGGGCCAACAACGCCAGCGTGCCCGAGCTGTGCTTGCTGGCCTGGCCGTTAATGTCGGTCAGCGACTGATCGAAGTGACCGGTAAGTGCGTGCAGGCCGGTGGCGAAGGCATCAAGACGTGCCCGCGCCGGCCCGGTGGCAGCCATTGCGCTATTCAATGAAAGCATTAGTGCAATGGCGCTGAAAACAAAGGCGAGGCGTTTCATTGGATTCCCGAAAGCGTGGAGATATCGCTGAAGTGTGGAGCGTGCGCGCTTAACCCACCCGTAGGGCCTATGGTAGGCAATTGTAGAAGCGCACCCTGTGCGCGATGCTTTTGGTTTCCAACCTGCGCATTGGAGAGCATCGCGCACAGGGTGCGCTCCTACAAATATTCGACGAAAGGCATCGCGCACAGGGTGCGCTCCTACAGGTGTTTCGGCGCCTTCTCCCATGAGGCGTACTGGCCTCAATGCTTCGGTGGTGGCGGCGCCAGCACCTCGCGGCTGCCATTGTGCTGCGGCGCGCTGACGACGCCGTCGGTTTCCATCATCTCGACCAGTCGCGCGGCGCGGTTATAACCGATGCGCAGATGTCGCTGCACGCCTGAAATCGACGCTCGCCGGGTCTGCGTCACCACCGCCACGGCCTTGTCGTAGAGAACGGTATCGGAGTCAGCCCCGTCTTCGCCGTCCTTCGGCAAGCCCGAATCGTTGATGAACTTGCCGTCGCTGGTGGCCTGCACTTCTTCCAGCACGCCTTCGATATAGTTTGGCTCGCCCTGTGACCTGAGCCAGGCGACGACGCCGTGCACTTCGTGATCGTCGACGAAGGCACCGTGCACGCGTTCGGGCGTGGCGGTGCCGGGCGGCAGGTAGAGCATGTCGCCATGGCCCAGCAGGGTCTCGGCACCGGACTGGTCCAGAATGGTGCGCGAGTCGATCTTGCTCGACACCTGGAATGCGATCCGGGTCGGAATGTTCGCCTTGATCAATCCGGTGATCACGTCCACCGAAGGTCGCTGTGTCGCCAGAATCAGGTGCACACCGGCCGCACGAGCCTTCTGCGCCAGGCGCGCAATCAGCTCTTCGACCTTCTTGCCCACGATCATCATCATGTCGGCAAATTCGTCGATGATCACCACGATATACGGCAGCGGCTCCAGTGGATCGGCCGCCAGGTTCGGCATCTCCGGGTTTGGCTGGAACAGCGGATCAAGCAGCGGCTGCCCGGCGTTCTCCGCGTCCCTCACCTTCTTGTTGAAACCGGCCAGATTGCGCACGCCGACCGCGGCCATCAGCTTGTAGCGGCGCTCCATCTCGGCGACACACCAGCGCAGGGCGTTGGCTGCCTCCTTCATGTCGGTGACCACCGGCGCCAGCAAATGAGGGATGCCCTCGTACACCGACAGCTCGAGCATCTTCGGATCGATCATGATCATGCGCACGTCTTTGGCGCTGGCCTTGTACAGCAGGCTCAGCACCATCGCATTGACCGCCACCGACTTGCCCGAGCCAGTGGTGCCGGCTACCAGCAAATGCGGCATCTTGGCCAGATCGACCACTACCGGCTTGCCGCCGATGTCCTTGCCCAGCGCCAGTGCCAGCGGCGACTTCTGCTGGTCGTACTTGTCCGAACGAAGAATCTCGGAAAGATAGACGATCTGCTTGTTGGTGTTGGGAATCTCCAGCCCGATCACGTTCTTGCCCGGGATCACGTCGACCACGCGCACGCTGACCACCGACAGGCCCCGCGCGATGTCTTTGTCCAGGCTCGATACC
The DNA here is from genome assembly GCA_040006415.1 of Rhodanobacter sp. GTDB lineage: Bacteria > Pseudomonadota > Gammaproteobacteria > Xanthomonadales > Rhodanobacteraceae > Rhodanobacter. The sequence goes on along the minus strand of JBDTXA010000082.1, from coordinate 737 downwards.
TGCGAGCCACGCACGCCGGCCGCCGGCTCCATTTCGAAGCGGGTGATCACGGGGCCGGGATAGGCGCCGACCACCTTTACGTCGATCTTGAAATCCTTGAGCTTGAACTCGACCTGCCGTGAAAGCACTTCGAGGGTTTCCTCGGAGTAGCCCGGCCCTTGCGGCGGCGCCTCGTCCAGCAACGACAGCGGCGGCAGCTCGCCCGGCGCAGCGGCGCCGATGAACAACGGAATCTGGGTTTCCAGCCGGGCCCGTTCGCTCTTGACCACGGGTGCGGGCGGTGCCTCGATGCGCACCGGTTCGCGCCTGGCCTGCTTCACTGCATCGGCTTTCTTGATCACGTCGCGTTCGGTTCGTGCCTGCCTGGCAGCGAATGCCTGCGGAGCCTGACGCAGCTTAGCCTTGAGCCATGCCACCAGTGTCATCACGCCCTGCCCGGTCACATCCATCAACCGAAACCACGACAGCCCGGTAGCCAGCGTCACCGCGACCAGGAACAACGCCAGCAGCAGCAGCGGTGCACCCGTGTCCCCGAAGGCACTGAGCACGGCATCGCCAACCCATACGCCAATGATGCCGCCAACGCCCTGCGGCAGTACCGGCATGTCATGAAAATTCAGATACAGCAGCGCCGGACCGGTGATGAAAAAGAATACGAACCCGATCAGACGCAGCGCCGGTTCCCACGGGTGCACCACCCGCTCGCTGCGCTGGCGCAGCACCTGCACTCCCAGCAA
>JBDTXA010000081.1:0-15392 GCA_040006415.1 Rhodanobacter sp. | reverse complement strand
CAACGCGTTCTTATTGGGCCAAAGCACGGTAGCGAACGCGTAATCCGGAACCAGTACTTGATCTGCTGCGGTCTCGCGCGGGTACGTAAGGCTCTTGCCGCTGGTCTTGCAGTTGCTCGTGAACTTACCCTCCCCTGTGCGGCGGTGAGTCGTGGACGATAGGCCCGCAGGGGAGTCGACAAGGCGAGGGCATTGGATGCCTGAGTTGAAGCAATGCAGGAGCGGTTGCCCGATGCCGGTCAGAGCAACGCAGGAGGGGTTGCCGGAGGTGCTGTCGAAAAGCCCGGCCGCGGCTCACGGACTTGGTGGGTTGCCGAGGGCATGGATGTCTGAGTTGAGGCAACGCAGGAGCGGTTGCCCTACGCCCGGCAAGCGCCAAGTGGGGTCGCCTTCTCTTGGTTACTTCTCTTCGGCGATTCAAGAGAAGTAACGGGGCCTCCGCAGGAGGACTCATGCTTTGGAACCAAATCCGTGTTCGCGCGCGGACGGTGCGGAAGATGTCCGACCGGAAGAGCATCGCCCGCGAGCGGGCTCCTACGAGAGCTGCCCGGGTGTTAGCGTTTCACGGATTCCATGAACAAGGCACACAGCGCCTCCATCCCGGCGCGGTCTTCATCGTCGAAACGATCGATCAGCGGGCTGTCGACATCCCAGACGCCGAGCAAGCTGCCGTCGGCGTTGATTAGCGGCACCACCACCTCGGACTGGGATGCGGCGTCGCAGGCGATGTGACCGTCAAACGCGTTGACGTCGCGTATCAACCGGGTTTTGCGTGACTGCGCGGCGGTGCCGCAGACGCCGCGACCGAGCGCGATGCGGATACAGGCGGGCTTGCCCTGGAACGGGCCGACCACCAGTTCGGTGCCATCGAAAAAATAGAACCCTGCCCAGTTCACTTGAGGCAGGCTATGGAAGATAAGCGCGCTGAAGTTGGCCGCATTCGCGATCAGGTCAGGCTCTCCGGCGAGCAGGCCGCGCGCCTGCTGGACGAGGTCAGCATAATGCTCGCGTTTGCTGGCATAGGTGCTGGTCTTGAGATCGAACATGGGGTGCGTCCGGCAGCAAAACACTTATTATGCGCTGAGCGATCACAACGGGGGATACAGCATGAGTTTGACCGAGCAGCGCGAAGGCATCGAGGCCGGGCGGCTGGACATGTTCGTGGATGGCGCTTTCGCCTTCATCCTGACCCTGCTGCTGATTGGTGGTGAATCGATTCCCGACAGCACCGGCAAGCTGCTGCTGGCGCTGGGCGGTATTCCCGCGTTCGCGGTGTGCTTCTTCCAGGTGGCATTTTTCTGGCACGGCCACGTGCGCTGGCGCAAGCGGTGTCACCAGGCCGATGCCACGGGACGATGGCTGTCATTGTTGCTGGTGTTCTTCGCAATGATCTTCATCTATCCGCTGCATATGGTGTTTTCCGGCGTGTTCGCCTGGCTGAGCGGCGGTGCGTTGCCCAGCGATTTTCATCTGGTTGGCGGCGCGGCCGACATGCGCACTCTGTTTGCCTGTTACGGACTGGCCTACGCCTGCATGGCGGGTACGCTGACCCTGTTGTTTCTGCATGCCGCCAGGAGCGCGGCCAGACGGGGTTTCGGCAACCTGGACGCGCGTCGTGAGCTGCGGATCTGGATCGTGCCGGCAATCATCGGGCTGGCCTCGGCACTGACGGCGCTGTTGATGCCGTTGTCGTCACCGGGCTGGGCGTGGTCGATTCCCGGGCTGATGTATTCGTTGCTGTTTCTGATCGGGCCGGTAGTGAACCGGTTCAATCGACGTTACGCGACGGCGTGACCGCCGCGGTATTCATCGCCGGGACCGACACCGACGTCGGCAAGACCCACGCCGCATGCGCCTTGCTGCATGCGCTGCGGCAAGCCGGTTACCACAGCTGCGGGATGAAGCCGGTCGCCAGTGGTTGTGTGTCCACGCCCGATGGTTTGCGCAACGACGATGCGCTGGAGCTGCAGGCAGCAGGCAGCGATCCGCGTCTGGATTATTCATTGATCAACCCGGTCAGCTTGCGTGACCCTCTGTCGCCCCATCTGGCCGCGGCGCATGACGGGATCTGTATATCGCTGACACCGATGCGCGCCGCGTTTGAGCGACTGACGCACAGCCACCAGCGGGTGGTGGTTGAAGGAGTGGGCGGGTGGATGGTGCCGCTGGCGCCGGGGCTGCTGTCGTCCGACATTGCCCGTCAGTGGCAGCTGCCGGTAATTCTGGTAGTGGGCATGCGGCTTGGCTGTCTCAGTCACGCCTTGCTGAGCGCACGTGCGATCGCCGCCGATGGCTGCCATCTGCTTGGATGGGTCGGCAACACGGTCGATCCGGCCATGGAAGCCTTCGAGGAAAACCTCGCCACGCTACGCGAGTTGCTGCCGGCGCCCTGCCTGGGCGTGCTGCCGCATGGCATGCGGTCCGCTCAGGCAGCGAGCGGGCTGGGTGCTGCCGTGCGGGCCCTTGAGTGAGCTTCACATTGATCGTGCTTCGATAGGCGCCGATACCCACTCAAGGAAACGACATGGCCCGCAATCACTATTACCTGTCGATCGCCGATCTGGCCCATGCGCGTGGCGACGACCCGCGCTTTGTCTACGACGGTGCCGGCCCGAACGACTTTGCCGCAGCACTGCAACAATCACTGCGCAGTGACGAGTTGTTCGAGCGCTGGCGGGCCGCGCAGCCTGATCCGGATGCCGTGGACAGCAGTCTGGCAGTCACCGATTCCGCCGCCGAGGTCAGTGCCAAGGTTGCCGACCTGCATACCGATGTGGATCTGCTGACTGATCTGCCGATGAGCGTGGTGCGACATCGGCTGTATCTGCTGATCGGATCGGCCTGGCAATTGCGCGATATGCGCGCGGCCTGAGCCAACGCCGGATCGGTCGAGGTCGATGCCGTCCGTACCTGTTGCAGTGCGTTTGGAAAGTGGCTCCGCTATGGGTACAGTCAAGGGCTGTCACTTTTCGCGCTTTCTCCCTTTTCCCTGTGGGAGGCGCACCACTTGGGAATACCAGATGCTTCGTCTCCGCTTGATTGTCATGGCCACCACGGTTGCACTTGCCGCCTGCTCGCCGCAGCCGGACAGCGCCAATCATTCTGCGGCGCCGTCCGCTTCTGCGCCGGCTGCCGCCAGCACCTCACCAGCCGGCGCCGACGCCATGACCAGCAATCCGTTCCTGCAAGCCAGCACGCTGCCCTTCCAGGCGCCGCCGTTCGACAAGATCAAGGATGCGGATTATCAGCCGGCGATCGAGGAGGGCATGAAGCGCGAGCTGGCCGAGATCCAGAAGATTGCCGACAGCTCCGATGCGCCGACGTTCGACAACACCTTCGTTGCGATGGAGAAATCCGGCGTCATGCTCCATCGCGTGATGGCTGCGTTTGATGCCGTCACCGGGGCCAACACCGACGCGACGCTGCAAAAGGTCCAGGAAGACGAAGCGCCCCGACTGGCTGCGCATCACGATGCGATCTACCTCAACAGCAAGCTTTTCAAACGCGTAGAGGCGGTCTACAACCAGCTCGGCACGCTGAAGCTGGATCCGGAATCCGCCCGTCTGGTCGATGTCGTCTACAAGGATTTTGTGCACTCCGGCGCCAAGCTGTCCGATGCCGACAAGGCCAAATTGAAGGATCTGAACAAGGAAGAATCGACGCTTAGCACCGCGTTCACCAACAAGCTGTTGGCAGCCACCAAGGACGCCGCAGTGGTGGTCGATGACAAGGCGGCGCTGGACGGCCTGACCGATGCCGAGATCGCCAGCGCCAGCCAGGCGGCAAAGGATCGCAAGCTGGACGGCAAGTACGTGCTGACCCTGCAGAACACCACGCAGCAGCCGCAGTTGCAGGATCTGAACGACCGTGACACGCGACATAAATTGTTCGAGGCATCGTGGAATCGCGCCGAAAAGGGCGATGCCAACGACACCCGCAAGACGATCGAGCGGCTGGCGCAGATCCGGGCCGCGCAGGCCACGCTGATCGGTTTCCCGAACTACGCGGCGTGGAAGCTGGACGACCAGATGGCGAAAACGCCCCAGGCAGCGATGAGCTTCATGGAGCGGCTGGCACCTGCTGCCGTCGCTCGCGCACAGCGGGAAGCGGGCGACATCCAGGCGCAGATCGACAAGGACCAGGCCGCGCTCAAGCAGCCGACGTTCAAGCTGGAGCCGTGGGACTGGAACCACTACGCCGAGAAAGTGCGCAAGGCCAAGTATGACCTGGACGAGAACCAGATCAAGCCGTACTTCGAGCTGGACAACGTGCTGCAGAACGGCGTGTTCTACGCCGCCAACCAGCTGTACGGGCTGACCTTCAAGGAGCGCCACGACATCCCCGTATACCAGCCGGATGTGCGCGTGTTCGAGGTGTTCGACAACGACGGCACCTCGCTGGCGCTGTTCTACTGCGACTACTTCAAGCGCGACAACAAGAACGGTGGCGCCTGGATGAGTAACCTGGTCGACCAGTCGAAACTGCTGGGTACCAAGCCGGTGATCTATAACGTGGGCAATTTCAGCAAGCCCGCCGCTGGTCAGCCCGCGCTGCTGTCGTTCGATGATGTAGTCACCATGTTCCACGAGTTTGGTCACGCACTGCACGGCATGCTCGCCGACGAGCAGTACCCGACGCTGTCGGGCACCGCGACCGCTCGTGACTTTGTCGAATTCCCGTCGCAGTTCAACGAACATTGGGCCACCGATCCAAAGGTCTTTGCTCACTACGCCAAAAACTTCAAGACCGGCGAACCGATGCCGCAGCCACTGGTCGACAAGATGACCAAGGCCGGCAAGTTCAACTCCGGTTACAACATGACCGAACTGGTGGCGGCAGCGTTGCTGGACATGAACTGGCACACCCTCGGAGCCGACGCACCACTGCAGGACGCCGACACGTTCGAGGCCGCGGCCCTGAAGAAAGACAACATCGACCTGAGCTACGTGCCTCCGCGCTACCGTTCCAGCTACTTCCAACACATCTGGGGCAACGGCTACGCCGCCGGCTATTACGCCTATCTGTGGACCGAAATGCTGGCCGACGATGCCTTCGTCAACTTCAAGGAGCACGGCGGGCTCACCCGCGAGAACGGTGACCATTTCCGCGCCATGATCCTGTCGCGCGGTAACACCGAGGTGCTGGCCAAGATGTACAAGGATTGGCGCGGCAAAGATCCGAGCATCGAGCCGATGCTGGAAAACCGCGGTCTGAAGGAAGTGCCGAAGAAGTAAGCGCCACGTAAGCGCCTGTTGCCGCAGCATGACCTGAAAAAGCCCGCCACCTGCGGGCTTTTTCAGGTCATGCTGCGGCAACAGGCGCATCACATCGCCCATGACGGCGCGTTGTGCGTGGAATAATCGAGCATATCGAACCGGAGTCGTATCCACGTGGACAGCCATCAGTTTCTTCAGTCTGCCGTGGTGTTTTTGCTGGCCACGGTGATCATGGTGCCACTGGCCAAGCGCTTCCGGCTCGGCTCGGTGCTCGGGTATCTGCTGGCGGGCATTCTGATTGGGCCGCAACTGCTGGGGCTGATCAGCGATACACAGGGCGTAAGCGCCATCTCCGAGTTCGGCGTGGTGCTGATGCTGTTTGTCATCGGCCTTGAGCTGTCGCCGCAGCGGCTGTGGGTCATGCGGCGTTCGGTATTTGGCACTGGGTTGCTACAGGTGCTGACCGCGTTGCTGGTGATTGGCTCGGCGGGATATTTTCTGTTTGGGCTTACCGGCAAGGCGGCCACGATCGTCGGCGGCAGCCTGGCCCTGTCATCGACCGCCTTCGGTTTGCAGATTCTGGCCGAACGCAAGGAGGTGGGTTCAGCCTACGGGCGGCAGGTGTTCTCGATCCTGCTGTTTCAGGATCTGGCTGCGATCCCGCTGATTGCCGCGGTGCCGCTGCTGGCGTCATCGACAGCGCAGCACTTTGATTTGTTCGGAGTGTTGCGCACGGTGGGAGTGATCGTGGCGGTGGTGGTGGGTGGCCGTTATCTGTTGCGGCCGGTGTTCCGTTTCGTGGCAAAGGCCGATTCGGTCGAAGTGTTCACCGCTACCGCGCTACTGGTGGTGATGGGCGTTGCCTTGCTGATGGAGGTGGCCGGATTGTCAGCCACGCTGGGCGCTTTCCTCGCTGGCATGCTGTTGGCGGACTCCGAATACCGGCATGAGCTGGAATCGAATATCGAGCCGTTCAAGGGCCTGCTGCTGGGGCTGTTCTTCATCAGTGTCGGCATGTCGATGGATATTTCGATGCTGCTGCATCGACCCGGTCTGATCTTCACCCTGGTGGGTGGGTTAATGCTGCTCAAGGGTCTCCTGCTGTGGCCGCTGGGCCGGCTTCTGGGCGGACTCAATCGTTCCGACACGCTGAGGCTGGTGGTGTTGCTGGCCTGCGGGGGCGAATTTGCGTTCGTCGTATTGCGTCAGGCGGCCGAACAGCAGCTGATTACCATCAGTCAGCGCGACACCTTAATTCTGGTCATCAGCCTGAGCATGGCGCTCACGCCGCTGCTGGTGGTGCTGGCGGCCAAACTTCTCAACGTGCGGCCGAAGAAGCCGCCGCGGGAGTTCGACACGATTGACGCCGATACGCCGCGGGTGATCATTGCCGGTTTCGGGCGCATGGGCCAGATCATTGGCCGCGTGCTGCGGGCGCAGGGCATCCCGTTCGTGGCGCTGGAGCACTCGGCCGAGCAGGTCGATTTTTCGCGTCGTTTCGGCACCATCAACCTTTTCTTTGGTGATCCCACGCGGCCCGAGCTGCTGCGTGCGGCGCAGGCAGACAAGGCCGAAGTGTTTGTGCTCGCCACCGATGATCCGGAGACGAATCTGCGCACCGCGCGATTGGTGAAACGGCAGTTTCCTCACCTGAAGATGGTGGCGCGTGCGCGCAATCGTCAGCACGTTTTCCGCCTGATGGACCTGGGCGTGGACGACCCGGTGCGCGAAACCTTCCATTCCAGTCTGAAGATGACCCGTCGCACGCTGGAGGCACTGGGGTTGTCATCCGAACTGGCGGCGGACCGGGTCGAGCGTTTTCGTCGCCACGACGAGGATCTGCTGCTCAAACAGGCGCTGGTCTATGACGACGAAACCAAGTTGCAGCAGAGTACTCGCGACGCGCTGGTCGACCTGCAGCAGCTGTTCGAGGCCGATGCCGAGCCGGGTGCCGAGCGTGCGCGTCGACGCGATACGGATGTTCCGCTGGCGGGAAGCGATTGATCGAGTCGAACGTTGGCAGCAGGTCGAATGCAACTGACATCTGCGGGGGAGCGGCGCCAAATCCAGCTGATCGCCGTAATCCCGTTGAAAGGAAAAGGTTTGAAGATCACATCGAACGTTGTCATTTCAACGGCCCGATATTGCCCGCATGGTCAACACCTACAGCCCTGTTGTGATCCGGTTCGGCCGCCTCGGCGACACGGTCTTGCTGCAGCCATTGTTGAGGAAACTGCATTTGCGCTACGGCCGACCATGCCAGCTGTTGGCGCTGGGAGACTGGTCGCCGGTGCTGTATTCCGCGCAGGACGAAGTGGCTGGCTTCATTCCCCTGCAAAGCCAGAGCGGTCCGCTGTGGCTGCGCCCGCAGCGCATGCGTGCGACATGGGCATTGCGAGCGCTGCGCGAGTCGCCGTTCTATATCTGTGAGCCTGAGTTCCGGACCCAAACCAAGATCCGGCCGATGCTGATGCTGGCTGGCGTGCCGGCTGAAAACTGCAGCTTTATCGAGGATATTGCCTCGATAGAGGACGAGCATTGGGTCGACTGGTTGCTGCGTTTTGGCGACGTCACGCCTGCCGCCTTTGCCGCCGTCCCCAACATGCCCATGGTCGGCTTGCCAGCAGCGCCATCTTTGCAAATCAGCGCTGGCGAACATGCCGATGCGGAGACATGGCTGCAAGCACAGGGGATAGCGGGTCGACCCCTGGTGCTGTTGCAGCCGGCCAATAAGCGCACCATGCGATGGAACGGTGTGCGAAAGGAAGCGGATGACGATAAGTCCTGGCCGGTGGAACGCTGGGCTGCGCTGGCGCGGCACATCGTCGCCGAGCTGCCGCAAGCGCAAGTGCTTGTTTGCGGCTCAGCTGCGGAGACGCGCTATCTCCAGGCCATCGTGGCGGCAGTTGGGCCGTCATCGCCTGGGGTCATTGGGGCGGCACTTCCGTTGGGCCGACTCAAGGCGCTGATTGGATTAGCTCACAGCATGGTCTCGGTGGACACCGGACCGGCGCACCTCGCCGCGGCGATAGGTTGCCCGCTGGTGGTGCTGATGGGTGCGAGGTCACCGCAGTTGTGGATGCCGCGCAGCGCCAGCGGAAGTGCCGTCACGCTGCTGGGCGGGCTGCCGTCGGTTCAGCGAGTCGATGAGCTGGAGTGCGAAGAAGTCATTGGCGCTTGGCGCGTGCTGGCTGCGCGTACCGCACGGCAACACGCTGTGGCCGCCTAGGAGTCGAGCGGATTTGGTGGCCGGCCTGCCAAAGTCCGACAGACTCCAGCGCAGAGTCTCAGTCGGCCGGATGGGCCGGTTGCCGCAAGGTCTGCCGCACGCTGGGGACTGCGCCGCCGCGCACGGCCAGTTCATGCGCAATGTCGACGTACCCGAGTTGGCGCGCCACATCGGCGGCGGTACGGCCAAATGCGTCGGTCGCCTGGCGGTCGGCACCGCGTGAGAGCAGCACGCGAGCAGGCGGAAGCAGGGCGTGCATGGCGCAGGCGTGCAGCGCCGTGACGCCGCGCTGATCGGCATGTGCGACCGTCGCGCCCGCTTCCAGCAGCAGTGGCACCAGGGCGCCGATGTGGGTGGCATCGCAGTCACTCCCGGGGCGCAGTTGCGCACCGAGCAGCAGCAGCAACGGTGTCTTGCCTTCGTTGTCGGCGTGATTGATGTCGGCGCCGCGCTTGAGCAGGCTGTCGAACAGGCGCCGCGCGCGCAGGCTGTCGTTGTGCTCAAAACCGAACTGCGCGGCGGCATGTAGCGCGCTGCGACCCGAAGTGTCGACCGCATTGATGTCCGCACCGGCGTCCAGCAACTGTTCGGCGATATCCGGATACCCCATCGCTGCAGCCACCATCAAGGTCGTGGCGTCATGCCGCATGCGCTGATCGGCGGCGACGTCGTGTTCCAGCAGCAAGCTGACGAGGCTCGCGCGCCGGGCGGAGACCGCGGCAGCCAGCGGGGTCACGCCGCTGTGTGCCGGCATCGCCGGATCGGCGCCGGCCTCGAGCAGGCAGGCGGCGACCTCGCGGTGGCCAGCGCCGCAGGCACGCAACAGCGCCGAGGCACCCTGGTCGTCCTGGGTGTCGACGGCAAAGCCGAGTTCCAGCAGGCGCTGGACGGTGGCCAGCGCGCCAGCGGCCGCAGCGGTGGGAAGATCGCCCGGACGTAGCGGCCGATGGGGACGCGGCCAGTCGCGCCAGTCGAGCCAGTGCTCGACCGCTGGATGGTCCAGCGACAAACCCAGCGGAGTCTCGCCGTTGGCATCCGTGGCTTCAGGGTTGGCTCCATGCGCAATCAGTGCGCGTACCAGCGGCAACGCCTGAGCGCCATGTTCGAGTGCGGCCAGCAAGGGCGTGCGGCCGTCGCCATCGCGCGTATTGGGATCGCAACCGTGCTGTAGAAGCGCCTGCAGCACACGGCCTTGCGCGTGGGTAGCCGCCAGATACAGCGGGCTGCGCTGGTGGCCGTCGGTGCCCGTGCCGAAGGGGTCAGCGCCGCGCTCGAGCATGTCCAGCAGCAGCTGTTCGGTTTCCGGGGAGCTACCCGCATGCGCAAGCGCTTCGGCAAGCAGGCCGGCGCCGGCCGGGCTGGCGCCGGTTTGCAGCAGGTCGGCCAGTGCCTCGGATGAATCGGGCAACTGCAACAAGAGAGCATCGAACAGTCGGCGACCCAGCGGCAACAGGTCGACCGTGTCCAGCTCGGGTGCGTCGGTGGTCTCGGCGTCGTCCAAGCGCGGCGCTTCGAGCCGCGCCTCTGCATCGAGGCCGTGATCGAGCAACCACCGACGAGCCGCGGCCAGACCCGGAGAGGCCAGCTGCAGGTAAAGCTGCGCCAGTTGCGACTGTGGCCATTCGCGCAAGCGCCCGGAGAAGCTGGAAACGATGGCCCAATGACCAAAGCGCAGGCCATCGAGCAGATGTTCCGGTGTATCGCTGCCTTCCGCCAGAAGATCCTGGCTGAGGCTGGCTGGCAGTGGTGTGTCTGGATCGAGCAGGGCCACCAGATCCCAGCGGCCAGCGGTCGCGGCGTGATCCAGGGCGCTGCGCCCGTCGCTGCCGGTTTTTTTTGGTTCGGCGCCCAGCGCCAGCAAAGCGTGTACGGTTTCTCCGCGCGCATGCGGCGACTGGCAGGCGAGGGTCAGTGCATCGCGTCCGTGGTGGTCGCGAAGGCTTACGTCCGGCTTGGACGCTGCCAGCAGTTGCACAATGCCTACCGCGCCGGAGCGCGCTGATTCCATCAGTGCCGTGCTGCCGTTCTGGTCGGCAAGATTGACGTCTGCCCCGGCGCCACACAAGGTGCGGGCAATTGTTTCGTGGCCTTCGCTGGCGGCGGCCAGCAGCGCATGGCGGTGACGGGTATCGATCGCGTTGACGCCAGCGCGATGCTTGAGCAGCAGCTTCACACCGGCGTCGTCGTCATCGGCGATGCCGGCCGCTGCGACCAGTGCCGGTTCGCTGTCCGGCAAGGTCGGCTTGGCACCATGGTCGAGCAGAAATTTCGCCTGCGTCCAGTTGGCCGAGCGACAGGCAGCAGCCAGCGGGCTGATGCCAGCCTGATTGAGGGCGTTGATCGGTGCGGCGGCGTCCAGCAGCATCGCGGCAACACCGGGCTCGGCGCTCATCACGGCGCCGTGCAACGCTGTATTGCCCTCCGCGTCAGTCACCAGCGGGCTGGCACCGTTGGCGAGCAGGGTCATGACGGCCTCGGCACGGCCGTGCCAGCTGTTGCGCGTGGCGGCAAGCAGCGGTGAAATGCCACCGCTGGTTCGGTTCACATCGGCGCCCCTGGCGATCAGACTTCGCAGCAAGCGGGTGTCCGGGAGCAGCGCCGCCAGCATCAGCACCGGGCGCTGGTCGCGGTCGTCCGGGTCGGGCGCGGTGTCCGGATCGGCACCCGCCTCGACTAGAGCCAACGCGCGCTCGATATCACCTTCGCGGGTGGCGAACAGCAATGCTTCGGCTTGTTCGGGGGTTCCAGGGGTGCGCTCCTGCTCATTCAGCACCGGCCGCGGCGCGGGATCATTGGCCCGGTTGACGTCGCTCCGCCGGCGCGGTGGATGGCTCTCGCACAGCAGGGCACGCAAGGTGCGATTGGCGATGATCAGGCAACCCAGCGGCAGCAGTACCACGCCGTAGATCGCCAACGCGGCGATACGCAACTCTGACGGAAGCACGCCATAAAGGCCGGTCAGCGAAATGGCGCCAAACGCGAGCACCAGCAACGCCAGCGACGCAGGCAGAAAATGACTGAAGAAGCGCTCTTCGCGCGACAGATGACGACCAAAAGCAATGCTGCGCAGCGTGGCCGTAAATATCCACGAGCCGTCGCGCTGCGGCGGATACGCATCATCCCAGACAAACACCAGCCCGAATGCCGGCCACAGCCGCCACAGGCTCGCCAGCGCCAGTACCAGGGCGGCGGCAAGAATCAGTGCGGCGATGAGGCTCGGTGCGCGTGTCAGCTGCATCATTGGCCACGCCACCAGCAAAAATACGAGTACGGCATAGGCCGTGAACATCACCAGATGGGCGGCGCCGCGGCGTAGCACGGTGCGACCGAAATGTGGTTCGGGAGCAAAACCGATCGCATGACAAACCGCTGCCATAGTCAGCGCATTGGCCAGCAACAGCGGGACAAGCGTCAGTGGATCCGACGCAAGGCCGGCAAACGCAACCGCCAGCAGGCCTGGAATGAACCAGGCGAGGGAATGTGTGAGAGAGGAACGGCGACGCAATTTTGGCTGGGTCATGGCGACAGTATAGAAACCGTTGGATTTGCAGACGGTAACCAAGTGTTAACGTCCATGATGATCTAGCTGGCGAAGTCAGTCGTCTACAAGATCGTCCCGGTCGTCGTGCGGGGAATGCGTATAGGGAAGATGGTTGGCGGTCGCCAGCGTTTCCTGCGGCGGCAACTGCAGGTGCCAGCGTTGTTTGCGCAGATGCTCGAGCACTTGTCGGGTGTCTTCCAACGGCAGTTTGCGATGTTCGTCCAGCTGCACTTCCATCACGAAGCGCAACTCGCCCAGCATCAGGATCAGCGATTCGGGAAGTACGTCGAATGCGTCGCGTTGCGCCAGCCAGAGATAGGCGTCGACCTTGCGAAGGCTGGCGTAGACGAAACACAGCATGGCTGTACCTGAGGGAGTGGGCGGTCGGGACCCGCTCCCGACATCGCACGGAGCGTAACAGGAGCACACCGGGCCCGGGCCGCTTTGCGGATGAAGATTCAACCGCGCTTCAAGATCATCTCCAGCATGCGCTTGAAGCGTGCACCGTAGGGTGGATTGAACAGGCTCACGCCATTAAAGCGCGCCTGCAGGAAAACCGGCTTCATGTGGGTGAACGTCCTGAAACCCGCTTCGCCGTGGTAGCCGCCCATGCCGGATGCGCCGACGCCACCGAACGGCAGTTTGTGCTGGGTGATGTGATACAGCGTGTCGTTGACGCTGACGCCGCCAGCGATGGTATGGGAGAGCACGCGCTCGACCAGCGTGGTGTCGTCCTCGAACAGGTACAGCGCCAGCGGGTGCGGGTGAGACGCAACATAGGCGAGCGCGTCGTCGATTGAGTCGTAGGGCACCAGCGGCAGCAGCGGGCCGAAGATTTCTTCCTGCATCACCTTCATGCTGTCGCTGACGCGGCTGAGCAGTTGGGGTGGCAGCCGCCTGCTGCTAGTGTCTTCGTCGGCGTCGCCCAGTGCATGCACGGTCGCACCGCTGGCGGCCGCGTCGTCGCGCAGCGCCACCAGTCTCTGGTACTGGCGATCGGAAATGATGCTGGCATACTGGCCGTTCTGCGCCATTTTCGGATACATCTTGCTAACGCTGGCTCGGGCCGCAGTGATGAATTGCTCAACTTGCGCTCGCGGCAGCAGCACGTAGTCCGGTGCTATGCAGGTCTGCCCGGCGTTGACCATTTTGCCGAATACGATGCGCTCCACCGCGTGCTCGAAGCGCGCGCCAGGCCCGATGATCGCCGGCGATTTACCGCCGAGTTCGAGCGTGACCGGGGTAAGGTTGGCCGATGCGGCGCGCATCACGTGATGACCGACAGCGGTGGAGCCGGTAAACAGCAGGTGGTCGAAAGGCAGCGCTGAAAACGCCTGCGCCACCTCGGCGTCACCGTTGATGACAGCGATCTCGTCAGGCTTGAAATGCTGTTTGACGAGTTTGGCAAACAGCGCCGAGAATTGCGGCGTGAATTCGCTCATCTTCACCATCGCCCGATTGCCGGCGGCCAGCGCGTCGACCAGCGGACCGACGGCCAGGTACAGCGGATAATTCCACGGCACGATGATGCCGATCACGCCCAGCGGCTGCGGCCGCAATTCGGTGCGACCAGGCAGGAACAGCAGATCGGCGAGGCGTCGCTGCGGCTTCATCCAGCCTCGTCCCTTGGACAATGCATGGCGGATCGCCGAGAGGCTGGGAAAGAATTCCAGCAGATCGGTTTCCTCCGACGGACGACAGCCAAAATCAGCATGGATCGCGGCGCTGATGTGGGCACGGTTGCTGCGCAGCATCGTCTCCAGGGCACGCAGTCGCGCCGCTCTTTCGGACCAGTCCGGCATCGGTTGCGCACGTTGCGCAGCACGCATCTGCTGCAGGCAAGCGGTGAGCTGGGTGGCGGAGTCGGTCATGCCGGGATACTCGTGTTGAAGGCTGCAGCATAGGCGTTGCCGGGAAAGTTGGGGTGATCGTTCAGTTGCGGATCAATCCGGGCGGTCAGGGCTTCGCCCGCAGCCTTAGGGCAGGGGAGGAGCAAAAAACGAGTACGCAAATCACTACGGGCGACGATATTCGGCCCTTCCCCTACGAGCAGAGGAGGGAGCGAAATCTAACCGCCGCCCGCGGCGGTTCCGAGGCACTGTCAGCTGAGGCTCGACGTTAATCAGGAGCGCCGAACGATGACACCGCAGCGGTCGTTAACCGCGCGTCGGCAGGCGTTCGCGCCTAGGCGACGTCGAACTTGAAGGTGATACGAGAGCCGCATGGCTGCCAGTTGCTGTTGAAGCAATGCCGATATCGATCGATCCCGCTACGCTAACGCCAGCGGAATCGATCTAGTGCGTTACGCCCCGATGTTCGGCAGCGAGGCGTTGCGCCGGTCGAGCGACGTTACTCGCCGATGGTCAGCAGCGAGGCGTTACCGCCGGAGGCCGTGGTGTTGATGGTGAGCATGCGCTCGCCAGCGAAACGCAGCAGGTAATGCGGGCCACCGGCTTTGGGGCCGGTGCCGGACAGACCCTCACCGCCGAACGGCTGCACGCCGACCACGGCCCCGATCTGGTTGCGGTTGACGTAACAGTTGCCGACGCGGGCGTGCTGGCTGATGTAATGCACGGTCGCGTCGATGCGACTGTGGATGCCCAGCGTCAGGCCGTAGCCGGTGCTGTTGATCTCGTCGACCACATCCTTGAGCTGGCTGGCCTTGAAGCGGATCAGGTGCAGCACCGGACCGAACACCTCGCGCTTGAGCATCGCCAGCGACGGAATCTCGTAGGCGCGCGGTGCGAAGAAGGTGCCGTGGCCGGTGAGTTCGGGGTCCATCGGAACCTCCGCGATTTTCTTCGCCTCTTTGTCCATGCGCTCGGCATGGGCGACCAGGATCGCCTTGGCTTCCTCGTCGATCACCGGGCCAATGTCGGTCGACAGCATGCCCGGATCACCCACCTTCAGCTCGGCCATGGCGCCGGCCAGCATGGTGATAACCTTGTCGGCGATATCTTCCTGGATGTACAGCACACGGGCGGCCGAGCAGCGCTGGCCGGCGGACTGGAACGCCGAGGCGATCACGTCCTTGACGATCTGTTCGGGCAGCGCGGACGAGTCGGCGATCATCGCGTTCTGGCCACCGGTTTCGGCGACCAGCACGGCGATCTGCGAGTCACGCGCAGCCAGCGCGCGATTGATCGCCCACGCGGTTTCAGTAGCCCCGGTGAAGACCACGCCGGCGACGCGCGGGTCGCGGGTGAGGGCGGCGCCGACAGTGGGGCCGTCGCCGGGCACGAATTGCAGCACATCCTTGGGAATGCCGGCCTCATGCAGCAGTTGGGTTGCCAGGTAGCCGATCAGGCTGGTCTGTTCGGCGGGCTTGGCCAGCACGGTGTTGCCGGCGGACAGCGCGGCGCTGACCTGGCCGACGAAGATGGCCAGCGGGAAGTTCCACGGGCTG
>JBDTXA010000080.1:0-15414 GCA_040006415.1 Rhodanobacter sp. | reverse complement strand
CGAATCCCGAATCCCGAATCCCGAATCCCGAATCCCGAATCCCGAATCCCGAATCTTGGATCTTGGATCAAGAGCATCGCCCGCGAGCGGGCTCCTACATGGCGGGGCGAGCTATCACGGCAAGGGGACTTTGAGGCAGGCCTGCTGCTGGCTTTCGGCGTTCTCTACACGGCCCAGATGGTTGCTGTGTTTGCGCGCTTCCAGAATGGTCTGCCAATTGCGCTGGCACAGGTTGCCGTGACGGGTTCCCTGTTTCCATGACTGCATCGCGAGATCCTGCGCGGTGGCAAAGTCCGATCGACGTAGAGCCTCCTCAGCGTGTTGCTGCAGCTGTTCGGGCCAGCTTGGCGCCGTTATCGGAGCTGTCGGCAGCGGCGTAATCACCGCTGCCTGTTTCGCCGCAGCACGGGACGCCCGCAATGGCGCCAGAGACTCGAACTTGCTCTGATAGTCGTCGGTGATGTTCTTGGCGTCCTGCCCGCCGCGGATCACTCGCGGCGTGATCAGCACGATCAGTTCGGTACGATTGCGGCTGCGGTTGGTCGTACCAAAAAGACGGCCGAGGATCGGCACCCGGTTGAGCCCCGGAATGCCGGTATCGGTGTTGCCTTCGGCTTGCTGGATCAGCCCCCCCAGTAAAACAGTCTGACCGCTCTGCACCGCCACCTGGGTCGACAATTCGCGCTTGGAGATGGTCCGGTTGCCGTTGACGGTTGGTACGGCATTGTTTGGCTGACTGACCTGCTGACTGATGTTCATGTAGACCAAACCACCGGGATTGATTCGCGGCTGCACGTTGAGAATCACACCGGTATCGATGTATTCGACCTGGTTAAAGCTGGTGGCGGCGCCAACGCCCGTGTTGATGCTGGTCTGGTTGACGGGGATGCGATCGCCCACCTGGATGTGCGCGGTCTGGTTGTTCATCACCACCATCGACGGCGACGACAACGTCTTGGTGTTGCCGCTGGTCTCCATCGCACGCACGGCCACCTGCAGGTTGCTGTTGAGGAACGAATAGAACAACGACTCGCCACCGAAAGCATTGCCGCCGTTGCCCAGGCCAATCTGCCGATGCCGGTAGGGCTCGCCCGGCGTAAAGTTACCGTCCTTCACGCTGCCGGTGCTGCCGGCCAAGCCTTGCAGATACCACTGCACACCAAACTGAAATTCGCCGGTCAGGCTGACTTCCAGAATGCGTGTCTCGATCTGCACCTGCAACGGCACGTTGTCGAGCTTGCCGATGGCCTGCTTGATTTCTTCCCACTGCGAGGGTCGCGCACGCACCAGCAGCTGATTGCTGCCATCGACGGAGCTGATCCGCACGCTGCCGTCGCTGGAGCTGTATTGCTGGCCGCCCGAGCCCGAGTCATTGCCACCTGCGTTGTTGCCAAAACCTGACGAAGAGGACGCACTGCCAAAGCCGCTGCCCGATGAACCTAACGCGTTGCGGCTGCTGTCGCTGTTGCTGTTGTTGAAGCCGGAGCTATCGCTACTGCCCATGCTGCCAAGGCCGCCACTGTCACGCGAGTTGTCGCCGGAGCTGCCGAAGCTGCCGGCCGTGCTGCCCAGGCTGGTTAAGTTCATGTTATCGGCGCTACCCAAGGTGCCGCTGCTCAAGCCCGGACCGACCTGGCCGCCGCTGTCACCACTGCCACCGGCGCCATTGGTGTATATCTGCGCCAGATAGCGCGCCAGATCGGACGCCTTGATGTTGCGCACGTCGTAGACGAACAGTTGCGGCTCGTTGCCGCCACCCCGATCGATCCGGGCGATCCAGTCACCGATCTCCTGCAGGTAATCCGACTGGGTACTGATCACCACCAACGCGTTGGTGCGCTCGATCGGAATGAAGCGAAACATCCCGGCCAGCGGCGTATCGCCGTGTTCGCCGAACATGCTGTCCATTTTCGGCACCAGTTCGCCGACCTTGGCGTACTTGAGATTGAACACGCCCACCGACATGCCGCGCAGCCAGTCGACGTCGAATGTGCGCACCATGCTCTGGTAGTTGGACAATTCCTCGGGCGTACCCGACATCACTATCAGGTTGCGTGCTGCATCGACCAGCAGCACGGCATCCTTGCGAGCGAACGGCTTGATCAGCTTCTGCATTTCGGTCGCGGAGATGTAGCGCAGCGGAAACAGCCGCGCCTGCAGACCGCCGGCCGGCGCGCTGGCGCCAAGGCTTGGCACCATGTTGCCGGCCACCGCATTTTTCAGTGGCATAACCACGTAGCTGCCGCCCTGCCTGACCAGCGCGTTATCAGTCCAGGACAACAGGGTTTCGAGTATCGGCAGTGCCTGACTTGAGTCGACCGGCTCGGAGGTGGAGAACGAGATGTTGCCCTGCACACCGGGCGCGATCGTGTAGTTTTTCTTTAGCAGATCACCAAGAATCGCCTTGACCACCGCCTGCACCGGCTGATTCTCAAAGTTGAATGTGACCGCACCGTCGCCGCTCGCTGCCGGCCGAGGGGTGGCCAGTGCACCGGGACGGATGAACCTGCCGCTGCCGGTACTGATCTCCGATTTGGCCGTGGCATCGGTGCTGTTGGAAACACCGGTGTTGAGTGGCAAGGGAGGCGGCGGCGGATTTTGCGTGCCGGCCATGGCCTCGCGCTGCAGGGCACCGTCGTCCCGGGGTTGCGGCAGACTGGCGCAGCCGGTCAAGCCGACCACAACGGCGAGGGCGACAGTACGCAAGACGTGCTGGGGAAGCCTGCTTAACATGGATCAGCGTACTCCTTCGTTGGCCGCTGCAGCACGGGCGGCGCGGCGTTTCTGGATGGTTCTTCGTAGCCTGTCGGCCGCCGATTCCCTGGCCTGACCCGGTGACTGGGGCTGATCGCGCTCAGGCGATTGTTGCGCGCGGGGCAGCAGCATGGGATTGGCGGAACCGGCGCGGGCATTTCTTTCGGCCGCGGCAGCAGCGGCCTGGATGCGCATCATTGCGTTGCCCGCCTCGGGTTGGTTCATGGGGTCGGTGGCCGCGTCGTCCGCCTTCGGCATGTCGATGGGCGCGCCAGCGGGCAACTTCAGCTCGGTCCGCCCCGACGATGCGTCAAATACCGCCGAGCGCGGCCGCACTTCGATCAGAGTAATGCTGCCATCGGATAGCGAAGCGCCTTCCTTCAACCGCACCTGCTTGTCGCCGTTCTTGTCGTGCAACAGCGCCATGTGCAGGTCGCGGGTGAGGATGATGCCGGTCAGCTCGAGATCACCCAGGCTGCTGCCGCCATCGGCAGCATGGGCCACCGGTTTGCGATCCGGGCTGAACAGGGGTTTTTGCCAGACCAGCGCAAACTGCTGCAGTGGCTTGGGCTGCGGCAGGTTGGCGGGGTTGCTTGGCGGCGGCAGCGGCGCCATGGCCCGCGAGGCGTCCCAGCGTGCTCCGCGACCGACGCCGCTGAGCAATAACAGCAAGCCGGCACCAAGCAACACGGCCACCACCATCAACGCGGGCGTCAGCTGACGTTGATGCGCCGCGTTCATAGCACGTCTCCGGCATTCGCCAATGGCTGTACCGGCGCACCGCGGGCTGGGCGCACATACCCGGACAGGGTGAACTGGATCTCCAGCGGTGCGGCCTGATCCTGCTGCGACGCCACCGGATTGCGGTAGATGCTGATGTCGTCGACGAACAGGTAGGGCGTACCCTGTTCCAGCGCCTGCAGCACGGCTGCCAAAGGCTCGACGTCGCAGCTGAGGCTGATGCTCACCGCCGCCTTGCGGTAGGGTTCGCCGGCGCTGGCCGACGGGTTGGGCAAGGGCATTTTCTGGCTCACTACACAACGGCCCGAGGTGGTGGTGTTGCTGACCACGTCGACGACCCGCTGCATCAGGTCGGCACTGGCGGTATTGGGGTCATCGGTGGGCAGAAACGCGCTGCTGGCCGCCTGTCCCGCCCCGAGTGCCGCGATGCGCTTCTGCAGCGCAGGTTTCTGGGCGATAGCTGCGGCGTAGCGACTCTGGGTATCGCGCAGTTCGGCCATGTCGCCGTGAATTCGCTGCAGCGGAGCGACGAACCACCAGTGCAACAGCAGGAAATAGGCCAGCACCAACGTCACCAGCAGCAGCAGAACGGCGGCAATGCGGCTCTCGCGGGGTTTCAGCGCAGCCAGCTTCATGAGCCGTCCCCGGGTTCCGACGGCAGCGAAGACGCCGGCCGCGAAGCAACCGGTTTCGGCTCCTTCACCCGCGCAGTGAGATAGAAGCGCTCCTTGCCCGTGGTGGGGTCCGGCTGGATGCTGCCCTGAAAGCTCGCGTCAGTGATCAGCGTGGAATCCTTCAGCGTATCGAGCAGCTTGGCCGCCTGCTGACTCTGGCCCTGAAACCCCACCTGGCCGGTGTTGTCGACGCTGAATCGTTCCAGCCAGGTGCTTTCAGGCAATCGTACGGTGGCGTCCTGCAGCAGGGCAAGCATGCTGACGGTGTTCTTCTTGCGCTGGGCCAGAAAACCGGCAGCGCCCGCGTTGTCCTGCAATTGCTGCCTCAAGCTGGCGACTTGTTGCGCCTCACCGCGCATGCTTTCCACCTCGGTCTGCATTTCGACCAGGGTGGTTTGCCGATTGTTCAACCACGCGCCCAGCACCAGTACCAGCAGCATCACGCAGGCTGCCGCAAGCGCGACATTGAGGCGGCGACGCGGCCGCACGTGGTGCGGCGTCAGCTCCGGTGGCAGCAGATTGATGCCGAGGCGACCATCGCCCTCAGCCACGTCGACCGCGTCGGTGGAGATGCCTTGGGCGCGCACCCGCAGCAGCAACGGATCGAGTGTGTCGCGGGTCACTGCCACCAGCTCCGCATGGAAACGCCCGGTGGCGGCCGCTGTATTCAGTTCGCGAACGGCGAAGTAGACCTGATTCACCGCAAACGGCGTCTGCCGATCCATCTCGAACGCGACCACCTGCAGCAAATTGTCGCGAGCGGCCAACGGCAGGGCCAGCGTTCGACGCAACACCACGGGCGCCGGCAACAGCAGTGCCAGACGGCGGTCTTCGCGGTCGACTGCACTCAACGCGGTATTCAACGCCACCGCGCGAACCGGGTCGTCCGCGGTGGCAGCGTTGCTGCTGTCATCCCAGCTCGCCAGCACCTCGCTGTGACCACTACGACGCAAAGTCCACAGCGAGCCATTGTTTTGGTTTTGCAACAGATGCCAGGTGGCGCCGCTGCTGAACCAGCCACGCCAGCGCATCGGCAACAGACGGCGCAGCTCGCCACCCCACCAGCCGAAAAATACCGGCATCGGCGAAGCACGCCAGCTGCGGCGCAACCGATCGACCAACGGCCGCCATGACTGCGTGGCTGTACTCATTCAGCGCTGCCCTCCTGCCAGCGCAGCACTGTATAGGGCTGGGCGTCGGCTTGTCCCATTTGCATTCGAACCGTGGCGCGCAAGATGGCGTGCGTACCGTCGGCCAGCGTGGCTTCGGACCGGATACTGTGCGTGGTTCCGTTGTTGAGAACCAGCATCGGGTTGTCGGCATTTTTCTGCCGCGCGGCCTCGATCTGCTTCTGCTGCTCCGGTGTCATGCCGGGGATCGCCGCCAGCGCCAGCGCGGGCGCGGTGTTCGGATCAGGACTGCCGGCACCGGCCCAGATCGTCACCACCGGCGCAACCTGCTTGTAGAGACCCGGTGTCATGCCCAGCACCATCTGCAACTCCTCGATGCTGGCAAACGGGCCATGGCGCGGACCGTAATCACGACCTGCGGCGAGGTATTGGCCGCGTTGACTGTCGCCTTCGCCCTGCAATCCGATCGAATTGCGCCAGTCGACGACATGATCGGCCAGCGTCTGCGCCTTGGTCTGATCCAGCCCGGCAGCGTGAAACAGATCCTTCAATACCTCAGGAGAGGCTGCATTGATATCCACCTTACCCGCCTCGTCGACCGCGCTGATGGCGATCGTGGCATGGTCATAGTGAAACGTATAAGTACGGCCGTCGCCGACCCAGCGCTGCTTGGCGACCGGATCCTGCAGGCCGTAAATCGCCTGCATAAGGCCGGCCTCAGCATCGTAATGCGCTTGGGCCTGGGCAAACGTGTAACGCGCCTGCAGCGCTTCGGTCCGTGCCAATGCCGCGTATCCGCCCAGCAAAATGGCCAGCAGGGTGCAAGCCCACAGCACCAGCAGCAAGGCCACGCCACGTTGTTTCGCATGCCCGGCGGCGCGTCGCTTCATGGGGACGAACCACCCTGGAGTGGTGCGCCCCGAAGCGGACCCCGGATCAGACCCGACTGCGCCGGATTGACGCGCAAAGGCACCAGCAGTTGCGGCCAGTCGATGGTGCCTTGCGGCAACAGCTTGATGCTGACCAACTGAGGCAGCAGCCGACCATCGCTCCATTCGGACGACCACGGCACCGCGGCTCCCTGCCCATCGATCCCGCGATAGGTGAAGCTGCCGCTCTTGATGTGATCGACCAGCACCTGCGGATCGCCCAGCGCCTGCGGTGGCTTGCCGTCCGGCGGCAGCAGGGCAAGGCTCAGTTCCAGTCGAAAACCGTCGTGGCCGTCGTTGACCAGCTGCAGGCGCTGCAATTGCGGGCCCAGCTTGCCTAAGTAACCGGGCAACGGCGCCACATAGCGCATTTCGTGTTCGCGGCCGACGAAATAGATCGGCTCACCATGCTCGGTCTTGTTGATCGGCTGAGCCAGGCTCTGGGCCAGTTCGCGACGCAGGAACTGCTGCGCCGAACGGATCTGATCCACCCGTTCGATCGTCGCCGTGCCGGAGCGCACGCTGTGGGTGGCGGTGCGGATACCGGAATACACGCCGACCAGCAGCAGCGCCAGCAATACCAGCGACGCCAGCACCTCGAGCAAGGTGAAGCCAGCGGCGCGTTTCATCGCAGTGCCTGCGCGTTGCCGGCATCGGGATCACCCTGCAGCGACCCGCCCAGACGCAGGGTGCGGAAGTGCGCCGAGCGCGGATGCGACGCCGGCCCCCACATCACATCGAGATCCAGCTGGAACAGATGCAACGGCGCATTCGGTGCCGTGCTGCCATTCCACGGGGTGACATTGAGCTGCCAGCGAAAATTCTTATTGAACTGCCCTGAACTGGTGCCGGGCTTGATCGGCTCGCCCACGAACGCGCTGTCGAGTCGGCTGCGCGCCCACATCGCCGCCTCGCTGTGGGCGGCCGCATTCTGGGTCAGGCTGATCGACGCGCCAGCCACCTTCATCAACGCGGTGAACGCGATCGCAAGCAGCATGATGGCCGCGATCACTTCAAGCAGGCTGAAGCCTTTTTGACGGCGGGGAATGCTACAAGGAAGTCCCCTCGCGGGATGACCGGCTTTCATCGCTGTGCCACCGCATCGACCACACGCACCTGGCCGGTCAGCCAGGAGACGTTGACATGCCACTGGCGCTTGCCGCTTTGCAGGGTGATGCGTCCACCGGTAGAGCTGCCATCGGGAAAGAAGCGAATGCGACCGGTGTGATCGTTGGGGCGATCCTCCTTCGCGCTGGTGATGCTCAGGCTCAGGCCCTTGGGCAGGGTCACGTCGTCTGGTTTGGCGCCACGATACGTATTGGCCTGGGTATCGACGTCGAAGGTCTGCTCCTTCCCACGCACGATTGCCTGTGCCCGGGTGGCCCTCAGCGCCCCGGCCAGTTCACTGCTGGCCGCCCGCACGCGCGTACTGGCCAGCCCCTGCGAAACCGAGAACGACACGGCAGCGGTGGCAATGCCGATCAACAGGATCACCGCCAGCATTTCCAGCAGGGTGAAGCCTCGGGCGCGGATGCCATTCATGCTTACTGCCAGTTGCCCACGTCTTTGCTGTAGCCGTCGCCACCGGGCTTGCCATCCTGGCCGTAGAACACGAGATCGAAACTGCCGTGCTCGCCCGGCGCCTGGTAGCCGAACGCGTGGCCCCATGGATCCTTCAGACCGGACTCCTTGGTGTACGGGCCTTGCCAGTTGGGCGCGTTCGCCGGCTTGGCAAGAAGGTCAGCCAGCTGGTGCGGGGCGGAACCGTTGTCCAGCGCGTAGTTTTCGATCTTCTGGCTCAAGGTCGTCAGCTGCGCCTTACCGGCGCCGTATTTGCCCTTGTCCACGTTCTTGCCGACCTGGGTCACCACCACCGCACCGATGATGCCGATCAGCACGATCACAGCGAGCATTTCGAGCAAAGTGAAGCCAGCGTTCGAACCGAGTCGTCGTGGTTGCCTGTACTGCATGTGGATTACCTCAAGCGTTGCAAAAAGGATATCTATTGAATATTGCTGGTCAGGCTCAGCAGCGGCAGCAGGATCGCCGCCATGATGATCGCCACCATGACCGTCATCACGATCGTAAGTGCAGGAACGAGTGCGGCCAGCAAGCGATCGATCGCGCGTTTCGACTCAAGTTCAAAGGTGTCGGCCACTTTGAGCAACATGGCGTCGAGCTGGCCGGCTTCTTCGCCGACCTGCACCATCTGCATCGCCAGTCGTGGAAACAGCTTGGACTGACCCAGCGCGAAACTCAGTCCGGAGCCTTCCTTGACCTGTTCGTGGGCGGCGCTCAGCGCGGTATCCAGCGCGGTGTTGCTGGTGACCTGTCGTGCAATGGTCAACGCGCTCAGCAGGGGTACGCCGTTTTTGAGCAAGGTGCCCAGCGTACGCGCAATCCGCGCCGTCTCCACCTTCAACAGCAACGGACCCACCAGCCGCAGCTGCAGCAGCCGTGTATGCCAGGCCAGCCGTGCTGCGGGGTCGCGCAGCCGCGCGCGCCAGAAAAAGATGCCGCCACCGATCAGCAGCAGCATCAGCCACCACCAGGCCTGCAGCGTGTTGCCCACCGCCAGCACCGCCTGAGTGATCCACGGGATGGGCACCTGCATGTCTTCGAAGATCGGCACGAACTGGGGTACCACATAGGCCAGCAGCAGGATCAGCGAACCCAGCACGCCCACCATCAGAAACGCCGGGTAGATCAGTGCATTGATGATGCTGCCGCGCATCGCCTGCGCCCGCTCCAGATAGTCGGCCAGTCGGCGCAGCGTTTCCTCCAGCGAGCCACCCGCCTCACCGGCGCGGACGAGGCTGATATACAGCTTGGGAAACACGCCATGCTCCTCGTCCAGCGCAGAGGACAAGGTATTGCCGCCCCGCACCCGGTCCCGTACACGCTCGACCAGCTTCTTGGCGTGCTCACCCTCGGGCAGCTCGAGCAGGATCGACAGCGCGCGATCCAGCGGTTGTCCAGCGCCGAGCAGCGTAGCCAGCTGGTGGGTGAACTGCGCCAACTCGTCCCCGCTGAAGGGACCGCGCTTGAACAGTCCGGCGAAGCCGCTGACACCGCCAGCACCATCCGCGAGTTGAGCCTCCAGCGGCGTGTGGCCCTGATCCTGCAACCGGCCGATCACTTCCTCGACACTGGCCGCCTCCATCTGGCCGTGCAAGGTTTCACCGGCATCGCTGACAGCTTTGTAGCGAAACTGGGTCATGTCAGCCTTCCTGCGTCACGCGCAGGACCTCTTCCAGCGTGGTCACACCGGCTACGGCCTTGGCGATGCCGTCCTCATACATGGTGAGCATGCCTTCGGCACGTGCCTGCCTCTCGATTTCCCCGGCATCGGCGCGCTGCATGACCAGTCGGCGCAGCGGGTCGCTCATGGTGAGGAATTCCATGATGGCGCGGCGGCCGCGGTAGCCGGTGGGGTTGGCAGCGCTGGTGCCGGGCTTCCACAGCCGGATAGGACGTTCGTCGGTGTATTTCTCCAGCTCGAACTGCTCGACCACCTCGGGCAGTGCCTCGTAAGGAATGGCGGTTTCCGGATCAAGCCGTCGGACCAGTCGCTGCGCCAGGATGCCGTTGATGGTGGAACCGAGCAGGTAATCCTCGACGCCCATGTCGAGCAGTCGGGTGATGCCGCCGGCGGCACTGTTGGTGTGCAGGGTGGACAGCACCAGATGGCCGGTGAGCGCGGACTGGATGGCGATACGGCAGGTTTCCAGGTCACGCATTTCGCCGATCATGATCACGTCCGGATCCTGGCGCATGATCGAGCGCAGCGCGCCGGAAAAATCCAGCCCGATCTGCGGCTTGACCTGGATCTGGTTGATGCCTTCGAGCTGGTATTCCACCGGATCCTCGACGGTGATGATCTTGACGTCGCTGGTATTGATCTGCGACAGCGCGGTGTAGAGCGTGGTGGTCTTGCCCGAGCCAGTGGGCCCGGTGACCAACAGGATGCCGTGCGGCTTTTCCAGCACGTCGACAAAGCGCTGCTTGAAGCTGTCGGTGAAACCCAGCGATTCGAAATCGAACACCACCGATTCGCGATCAAGGATGCGCATCACTACCGATTCGCCGAAGCTGGTCGGCACGGTGGACACGCGCAGGTCGAGCTCCTTGCCCTGCACCCGCAACTGGATGCGACCGTCTTGCGGCAGCCGGCGCTCGGCGATATTGAGCCGCGCCATGATTTTCACGCGCGAAATTACCGCCGCGGTCGAGGACGAGGGCGGCGCCTCGACTTCGTGCAGCACGCCGTCGACGCGATAGCGAACCTTGAGCCGGTTCTCGAACGGCTCGATGTGCACGTCCGACGCCCGCTGCTCCACGGCGCGCTGCAGGATCAGGTTGACCAGCCGGATCACCGGCGCCTCGGAAGCGAGATCGCGCAGGTGTTCGACGTCGTCCTCCTCGGCGGCATTGCCATCGAGATTCTCCACGATGGTGCCCATCGCCGAACGTCCGGTGCCGTAGTAGCGTTCGATCAATCCATCGATTTCCGAACGCAGGCCAACCCGCAGTGCGACCGGACGGCCGGCGGCCAGTTCGACCGCTTGCAGGGGATAGGGATCGGCGGGGTCGGAAACGATCAGCGCCAGGCCGTGTTCGTCATCCTGCACCGGCACGACGTGCTGCTGCTTGAGAAAGCGCAGGGAGATTTCCAGATCGGTCGGCGGCATTTCTGGCGCGTCGCGCGCGGCCAGCAGCGGCACCTGCAGCAATTCGGCCCACGCTTCGGCCAGATCGCGCTCGGAGACAAGCCCCAACCGCGCCATCAGTGTGGTCAGCGTGCCTTCGCTGGACTCCTCGTGCAATCGGCGGGCGCGGCCCAGGTCGCTGTCTTTCAACCGGCCGCGCTGTACCAGCCACGCACAGACTTCCGCTTCACGATCGTCGCCGCTCGCGCCTGACCCGCCAATCGCCGGCTCAATGACTGCCGACATGCTTCACCCCACTCAAGTGCCTGCAAAGACCGTCAGCGCCACTGCAGCGTGACGCCAAAAGCCATAATTATCACATCCGTCCAACGGTCGGCGAATATCGCCGATCTTTGCGCCACTTGCGTTCAGCCATCGCAGCGCCAGCGAGCAAACTGTGACCTGCTTCGGCCTGGCAAAACCTCGCCGCGCGCATCATCAGGCGTGAATCCGTTCGCCACAACCGTGCAACCGTGCTGTCATCGACCGCGGCTAGCTTCGGCAACTGCAATCACCAAAGGGGAATGACCATGTTGTCTACACGTCGCGCCGTGGGGATGGCGCTGTTTTTGTTTGCCGCCGCGCTGCCTGCGCTGGCCTCCGATCTCACGATCAGTAATTTTCGCGTGCGCGGGCCTGCGGGCGGCAACGATGAGTTCGTGCAGCTGCACAACGGCTCCGGCACCGCCATCGATCTGGGCGGCTACGCGCTGCTGGGCTCCAACGACTCCGGCACCACCGGGGTCCGCGCCAAGCTGTCAACCGGTACGGCGATCGCGCCCGGCTGCTACCTGCTGCTGACCAACGGCGGCAGCAACGGCTATTCGGGCAGCGTAAGTGGTGACGTGACCTACAAGTCCGGCGTCACTGATACGGGCGGCCTGGCCCTAGCCAACGCTGACGGGGCCATTGTCGACCAGGTCGGCCTCAGCAGCGGCTCGGCCTACGGTGAAGGCACGCGGCTTACGTCGCTGGGCTCGACCAACGCCGACCGCTCCTACGCGCGAATGTCCGACGCCGCGGGCAACAGCCAGGACAGCGGTGACAACGCCGCCGACTTCGCTCTGCAGTCGCCCTCGGTACCGCACAACGCGGCAGGCAGCTGCTCCAACGTGGGCCTGAGCGTTTCGGTCGCCGACGCGTCCGTCAACGAGGGTGACAGCGGCACCACGCCGATCAATTTCACCCTGACCCTCACCCAGCCGGCGCCCACCGACGTGCAGGTGCGCTTCCGCACCGCCGATGGCGCCGCCACCGTGGCCGACGGCGACTACGAGGCGCTGGACCAGGTCGTGAACTTTGCTGCAGGCGAAACCGAGCAGAAGGTCGCCGTGATCGTGCATGGCGATACCCGCATCGAACCGGACGAAGACTTCGCGGTGAAGCTCAGCGAGCCGTCCAGCAGCCTGAGCATTGCCCGCGGCGACGCGATGGGCGGCATCCTTAACGATGATGCTGCACAGGCGGAGATTTTTCAGATTCAGGGTGACGGCGCCAGCTCGCCGTTTGTCGGCCAGCCGGTCATCACCCGCAACAACATTGTCACCAGCGTCGGCCCCAGCGGCTTCACCATGCAAACGCCGGACCGACGCGACGACCACAACCGGATGACCTCCAACGGCGTCTACGTGTTTACCGGCAGCGCACCCAAGGTGACGGTTGGCGACGCCGTGGATGTGCGCGCCAGGGTCGCCGAGTATTACGGTCTGACTGAGCTGTCCGGTGCCAGCGTCATAGTGGAAAGTTCGCACCATCGGTTGCCGCTGCCGGTGTTTTTCGGTCGCAACGTGCCGTCGACCGATCCGGACCATCTCTCCTGCGGCACCAGCAACTTCGAGTGCTTTGAAGGGATGCGCGTGCTGGTGTTCAACGGCATCGTCGACCGCGCCAACCAGCGTTACAAAAACGATCCGTTCGCCGAGGTTTTTGTCAGCGCAGGCGGCGTCCGCTCACTACGCTCGCAGGGCGTTCCCTTTGGCACCGCGCCGTCGGATATTCACTCCGGCGTCTGGGATGGCAACCCCGAAGTGTTCGAGATGGATGCCGACGCCCTGGGCGCAGTGCCGACCGGCACTGCCATCAACGGCGGTGCGCGGTTCATTGCCGAGGGCGTGATGAGCTACAGCTATGGCGACTACGACTTCCAGCCAACTGCGTTGCGCGTTCTCGATAAAAACAACATGCCTCGCCCCGTGCATGATCGCCGCGATCACCACGGGCTGCGTGTGGGCAACCTCAACATGCTGCGGCTGTGTGATACCGACGGCAGCAACAGCCACTACGAATGCGGCGACCACGGCACGCCCACCGAAGCCGATGTGAAACTCAAGCTGGAACGGTTGTCTGCCTATATCGGCGGCGTGCTGAAACTGCCCGATGTGCTTGGCGCCGAAGAAGTCGAAACCCTGCCGGTGCTGGAACAGCTCGCGACACAGCTGAACCAGGATTATTCGACGCATTACAGCGCCCACCTGATCGAAGGGCACGACCCCAGCGGTATCGATGTGGGGTTCCTGGCGAACACCGATCGCGTACAGGTCGCCCAGGTGACGCAGCTCGGCGGCGACACCACCTGGATCGATCCGGGCACCGGCCAATCCACGTATTTGAATGACCGGCCATCGTTGCTGCTGGAGGGCAGCACGCTAGGCAAGCAGGGGTTCCCGTTCCGGCTGGTCGTGGTGCATCCGAAATCACGGATCGGCGTGGACAGCGGCACCAGCGCAGCGCGCAACCGCCAAAAGCGTTTTGAGCAAGCGAAGGACATTGCCCAAGCCGTGCAAGCCCTGCAGACCGATGCCAAATCCAGCTACGAGCCGCTAGTGGTGCTGGGCGACTTCAACGCCTACCCGTTCACCGACGGCTGGGCCGACGTGGTCGGCGCCATTGGCGGCACCTACGATGACAGCGCCAACCAGCTCGACCTGGGCGGCAACATCGTCCGGCCAGCGCTGTGGAATGCGGTGCAGTCCGTGCCCGAGAACGACCGCTACTCGTTTATCTTCACTGAGCAACTGGGTGAAATCCAGGGTTATAAAAGCACCGGCTCATATGATTCCGGACGGGACGTTCCGGTCGCTCAGGTGCTCGATCAAGCCCTGTTGGACCGCCAGGCACAGCGCTGCTTCCGCGGTTTCGAATATGGTCGCGGTAATCTCGATGCGCCGGATCAGACCCAGGACGACGCAGCGAGCCATACCGATGTCAGCAAAGCCATCGGCGTATCGGACCACGACGGCTTTGTGCTCGTCCTGTCCTGCCATGGCCGCGGGCATGACCATGACCATGATGATGGTCATGGTCGGCACTGATCCGGCAAACCGCCAGTAGACCAAAGAGCCCGCCAGCGATGGCGGGTTTTTTCTTGCTGACCCCCTTCCGGCTCAATCCTCAACGATAGTCCGCGCTGAAACTCCTCTTGGTGTTGCGCGCAACCGACCGTCGCATGAAGCTACGGTTCACGGGACACTTAGCCCTCATAGACCAAACCCAAAGCACATGCAGCTATTAGACATCGGCGCCAACCTCAGCCACGAATCGTTCCACCAGGACTTCGATGTTGTGCTTAAGCGTGCGCAGACGCATGGCGTCAGCCGGATGATCATCACGGGCGCTTCGAGCGACGGCAGCAACCAGGCGCTGGCACTGGCCAGGGAATACCCAGGTATCTTGTTCGCTACTGCCGGCGTCCATCCCCACCACGCCATCGATTACGACGACATCACCGATACCCTGCTGCGCGATCTGGCGCAGGACCCGCTGGTGCGGGCCGTCGGTGAAACCGGACTGGACTACAACCGCAACTATTCACCGCGGGACGTACAGCGGCGGGTATTCGAGCGGCAACTGCAGATCGCGGCGGACCTGCACAAGCCGGTCTTCCTGCACCAGCGCGATGCGCATGCGGATTTCATCGGCATGCTGCGCACCTGGCGCGAACGCCTGCCGGCGGTAGTGGTGCATTGTTTCACCGATACGGGCGAGGCACTGCGCGATTATCTTGCTCTGGATTGCCATATTGGCATCACCGGCTGGATCTGCGACGAACGCCGTGGGACTCATCTGCGCGAACTGGTTCGCGAGATTCCATCGAACCGGCTGATGATCGAGACGGACTCGCCCTATCTTTTGCCGCGCACCGTGCGGCCGCCACCGGCACACCGACGCAACGAGCCGATGTATCTGAAGCACATTTGCGAGGAAATCGCCCGCGACCGTGGCGAGAGTGCGGAAGTAACAGCCGCGAACAGCACCGCGACTGCCGAGGCATTCTTCGGGCTGCCACCGTTGGTGATGTAGGAGCCAGATGCCGCGTCCCGCCGGGAGGCAAACCGTCCAGCGCGTGTTCGCCAATGCGCACGCGGATCAAACGCAACGTCGGAGAACCCGAGGCCGCCGTCATGCGCCGTACCTGACGGTTGCGACCCTCGCGCAGGGTGGGGCTTAGCCAGCTGGTAGAAGGCGGTCACCGTTGATG
>JBDTXA010000079.1:0-15512 GCA_040006415.1 Rhodanobacter sp. | reverse complement strand
GCCTCAGCCAAGGAATGCGGCCCGTGCTGCAAAAAATGCCTCCCAAAAGCTGCCGAAAATGACCGTGCCCAAAGCCAAATCCCGGAAATACAAAGCGTACGGATTCTTCATGTCGCCCTCTCGGGGTTGGCTGCAGCGCTGAGCAGATTTGTTGCTGGTGTGACGTACGTTGTCTCAGCCAGGGTCACGCCAATAGTGATTCGCCGCTGCGATCGTGGCGAACTCGACGGCGACCGTATGGCCTGCCTGCATCAGCATGGCGGCGTCGGTGGCGTAGACGTCGCGCAGACGACCGCGCGTGGCATCGTCGGGTTGGGTCGCCTTGATCGCTAGACGCGCGAGCTTGAACGCAAGTTGGCGACCTTCTTCAGGCGTGGCCGTGATCAGGGTGTTGCCGGGTACCAGGGCAAAGGGCATGACAGGGAACTCCTTGCTTGAGTGAGGTATGCCACGACGCGCACCGACGCTACCGACGATGGCCGAAGGAAACGCCGTAGGCGGCCGAGCGGAAGTTGATCATCGGGTCTTCGACTTCGATACCCTTGGGCAGGCTGTTGGGCATGAATACGATCTTCTTTTCGGTGGCCTTCGTATCTGGCACCAGGCGGTTGATCGCGAGGGTGCCCAACTCTACCGTTTTGCGCGAGTCAGGCCACGCGATTGAGGGATCGTCGAGGTGATCGGTCTTGCTGGCGATCTGCAACATCAGCTTGAAGCGGATCGGCTCCTTGCCCACGCGCTGCTCGATTTCGGTAGACAAATAATTCGGCGCCACGGCCTTGGATTGGGCATCGGTGAGGTAGGGTGCGCGCGCCAGCGGCACGATCTGGTAGCGGCCGTAGGTGACCTTGCCTGCAGCGTTGATGAATTTGAACGTGTTGACGCCGAAGTAGCGGATCGCTCCGTAGCTGGCCGGGTTGGGTCCCTGCGTGGTCAGGAAGTGCTTGGCTACCGGGTGTTGGGCCAGATAGCCATCCAGCTTCGTCGGTTTGGCGGCCGTCGGTCCGCTGGCCGCGATCGCCTGCATCAGATCGCGGAAGTCATCGGTGTTGGGACTGGGAAAGCCGTTGAACGAGTGCGCGACTAGGTCTGTGCTTTGGCCATTCGGCAGGGCGAAGCGGATCGCCATGCCGCGCGGTGACGCCAGCGGGTTGTTATCGGCGATGTCAGGAATGCCGGCAAAGTTGGAGAACCGCACGATCACCGGCACCGTGGCGTGCTGCAAGTGCGGCGCGCTGGACACGCGTACGGCCGCGGCCGCGGGGGTGAAGGTGCCGGTCAGCATGATCCCCTTGGCGTGGATGGCGCGGGCGTGGTGATCACCGAACACGCTGTGCAGGCTGTCGACCACCTGGGAGGGTGTGTACTTGAGCGGGGCTTGCGGCGCGCTGACCTGACCGAAAGCGCTGGCGGTGACCAGCGCAGCGACCAGCGGCAGCAGCCGCAATGTGAGTGTGCGATATGCCTTCATGTCGATCCTTTTTTTGTGGGCAAAACCCGTGACGGGCATGCTGTAAGGCGAATCAAACCATCAACGGCTGCGAGCTGGCTTGCACAAAGTGACTCCAGATGGAAGGTTCTGGACGCCGCGCTTGCACTTGCTATCGCACGGGCGCGCCGTATTCCCTGCAATTTTGCTAGAACGCCTGTATTTCTCCTGCGTAAGTCGACGGTTTTTCAAGGCTGCGCTGGCGCCGTCACGGGAGTTGATAGAAGGCGGCGATGTCAGCACAGGGGCGCGCAGTAGAGCCCGATTCAAGTCAATGAACCGGGCGCCGAGGCTGGTTGCGCTCTGCCGCTGACGCCTTCAGCGTAAGACTGCAACGGCTGCTATCGGGCAGTCCGACTGCGGGGTTCAACTGGCTGCTCCTGGCCGACTCCCGTCGTTGGTGCCTGCAGGCGATCACCATGTCGGAGAGCTGATAATGAGTGGCTGACTCAGGTGATCAACTTGATCGGTGTGCGCGGTTGCGCGCGGGCGCATTTAGATCTGCTGCAATCGTCCGCATGGTTCGGCACCTGTATCGGGCATAGCATTCAAGCAAATGGCAAAGAGCATAGTTGGTCGACAAGTGCGACCCGTCGGGCGTGCGCCTTGCCAGCCTTATCAACGGCGTAACTCAACTG
Source organism: Rhodanobacter sp. (assembly GCA_040006415.1). Lineage (GTDB taxonomy): Bacteria > Pseudomonadota > Gammaproteobacteria > Xanthomonadales > Rhodanobacteraceae > Rhodanobacter. Next base: position 13,385 of record JBDTXA010000079.1, on the reverse strand, counting down.
AAAAGATCGGCCTGCGCCGCATAGCTGTCCGCGTCGATGAATCCCGATAGCCCGACGCCCACCAGCCGGTAGCGGCTGCCGGCAGGGCGTGCAATTCGATCACGCAGAGCGCAGGCGATGGCGGCCAATTCGGTGGCGGAAGTGGGTCGGCTGGCGGGAGTGAGGCTTCGGGTCAGGCTCTGGAAGTCGGCGGTCTTCAGCTTCAGTACCACGGTTCGTGCGACGCGGTCGGCCTCGCGCTGATGCCCCGCCCAAGCTTTTTCGGCAAGCCGGCGGATGTGGGGCTCCAGTTCTTCCAGCAGCAAGTCGTTCTCGAAGGTGTCTTCCGCCGAGACCTGGACGGTAAGGCGTTCGTTCTGCACCGGATGGTCGTCGATACCGTGCGATAGCTCGTGCAGGCGACGTCCCCAGCGGCCGAAGCGCTGCTCCAGTTCGCCTGGCATCCGCTGGCGCAGTTCGCCTGCCGTGGTGATACCCAGTTCGGCGAGTCGCGCTTCCATCACCTTGCCCACGCCCGGCAACCGGCCGACCGGCAACGGGGTGAGAAAGGCCTCGATCTGATGCGGACGGATCACGCACAGGCCGTCGGGCTTGTTCCAGTCCGAGGCGATCTTGGCCAGAAACTTGTTGGGGGCGACACCGGCCGATGCGGTGAGCGAGGTTTCCTCGCGAATGGCGCTGCGGATCGCTTCGGCGGTGGCGGTGGCGGAGGGCAGGCCGGTGCGGGTTACGGTGACGTCCAGGTAGGCTTCGTCCAGCGACAGCGGCTCGATCAGTGGGGTGTGCCGTGAAAAAATCTCGCGAATCTGCCGCGACACGACCTTGTAGCGCAAGAAGTCGGGCGGCACGAAGATCAGCTGCGGACAAAGCCGCTCGGCGCGCAACGCCGGCATCGCCGAGCGCACACCGAACACGCGGGCTTCGTAACTGGCGGCACATACCACCGAGCGCGCTCCGCGCCATGCCACTGCCACAGGCTTGCCACGCAGCGACGGATCGTCGCGCTGCTCCACCGATGCGTAGAAAGCGTCCATATCGACGTGCAGGATTTTTCGGGGAGGCGAGGGCACACGTAACACCGGTCGGGAGACGTGGCCGATTCTAGGGTGATGTCGACGCGGCGGCGAGCGGTGCGCGACATCACATGCGGTTAGCGGCGGTATCGATAAGGTGCTCGTTTACGTTAACCGCACTTATTCCAACACGGAGCAACGATGAAAATTCTGATGGTATTGACCTCGCACGACAAGCTCGGCGACACCGGCGAAAAGACTGGATTCTGGCTGGAAGAGTTTGCCGGTCCTTATTATGTTTTCAAGGACGCCGGCGCAGAAGTGGTGCTGGCCTCGCCGAAGGGCGGTCAGCCACCGCTCGATCCCAAGAGCGATGCGCCTGATGCGCAGACGGATAACACAGCGCGCTTCCGCAAGGATGCCGAGGCTACGGCGGCACTCGCTTCGACGCACAAGCTTTCCGAGGTGGTCGACGGCAAGTATGACGCCGTGTTCTATCCCGGCGGCCACGGGCCGCTGTGGGATCTGGCCGAGGATCGCGATTCGATCCGGCTGATCGAGTCCAGTCAGGCTTCCGGTATCCCGGTCGGCGCCGTCTGTCACGCACCGGCGGTGCTGCGTCATGTGAAGGCAGCCGATGGCTCGCTGCTGGTGAAAGGCAAGTCGGTCACCGGTTTCACCAACACCGAGGAAGCGGCGGTGGGCCTCACCGACGTGGTGCCGTTTCTGGTCGAGGACATGCTCAAAAGCAACGGCGGCAACTATTCGAAGAAGGACGATTGGGCCTCCTACGCGATCACCGATGGCAAGCTGGTGACTGGTCAAAACCCGGCGTCATCCGAGGCCGCCGCCGAAGCCGTGCTGGCTTTGCTGCGTTGAAGGTCAGCTGATTGACCACCCTGTTCACGCTGATCACAGAATCGGCGTGATATCAAGAAGGACCGTCCGGGCTGGCGCATGGTCAGGCCCGGCGTCATTTACTGCACGGTGCTCCAGTCGATGAAGAAAACAACGCAAAGTTTCCCGCGTCGTGGTCATCGAGTGACCAAGGATGATGGCTGTAACTTTCGTGTCGCACTCGGAGACCACGCCGCATGATTGAGGTGATCGCACCGCGCAGCGGCGTGGCGTTCGGGTTGAAGCGCGGCGAACGATTGAAGGTGATCGATGCGCAAGGCGAGCAGGTGGCGGATCTGGTCGCGTTCAATCGGGACGACGTGGCCGAGGCGATTTCCTCCGGTCGCAGCATCGACTTCGCCAGCAAGATCTATCTGACCACCGACGACCCGATCTACTCCCAGCGAAGCCGAGTGATGCTTCGTATCCTCGAAGACACCGTGGGTCGCCATGATTTTCTGCTATCACCGTGCTCGGCGGAAATGTTTTGCATCATCTATGGCGACGAATCGCCCCACCGCGGTTGCTTCGGGAATCTCGCCGCCGCCCTTGCGCCGTACGGTATCGCGCCCGATGCGATTCCGACCGCCTTCAACGTGTTCATGAATGTGCCGGTGAATGCCGAGACCGGAGTGATCAGTGTCGAGCCGCCCTTGAGCCGTGCTGGTGACTACATCGTGTTCGAGGCGCAGATGGATCTGGTCATAGGCTTGACCGCATGCTCGGCTGGGCAGTCGAACAATTTTCGCTACAAGCCGATCCACTACGAGATCCTGCGCGATGAGTGAGCCACGGACATCCGTGCTGCCGTTATCGGCAGCGGCGCCAGAACGGCGACAAGCGTTGATCGAGCGCATCCCGAAGTGGCTCAACCTGGTGCCGATGGTGATGCAGTGGGGTTGGCTCGGTCTGCGTTATGGCAGTCTTACCTTGCCTTCCGCCGCCAATCCGAACATCACCGCGGGCGGGCTGGTGGGTGATACCAAGTCCGAGTATTTCGACGGCATGGGAGCGCTGGCGATCTCGCGGGTCGCTTCCTACGTGATGGTGCGGGTCGAGGGGCCTGACGTATCTGATGCCGCCCTGTCAGCCATGCACGCCGCCGGGCTGGTGTTTCCGGTCGTGGCCAAGCCGGATCTTGGCTGGTGCGGGTTTGGCGTGCGGCGACTGGATGACGCCGCGGCACTGGACGATTATCTGGCGCGCTACCCGCAAGGGGAGTCGTTGATGCTGCAGCGGTATCTCGACGAGCCGGGCGAGGCAGGCATCTTCTACGTTCGTCATCCGCAGCAGACGCAGGGTTGGTTGCTGGGGATTTTGTTGCGTCACTTTCCGCAGGTCACCGGCGACGGCATCAGCACCGTGGCCGAGTTGATAGCGCGCGACCCGCGCCTCGAACGCGCCATGTCGCACCCGGAAGAGCATGAGTGTCGCCATGATCCCGAGGCGGTGCCGCTGGTCGGTGAAACGGTGAGGTTGTCATTGATCGGCTCCACCCGCGTCGGCGGCCGTTACGAGGACGGTTCGGAGCTGGCCAGCGACGAATTGATCAAGGCGGTCGATGCCATCGCGCGCGACATGCCGTCCTTTCATGTGGGCCGTTTCGATGTCCGTTATCGCACACTGCAGGACTTGCGCGAGGGCCGCTTCACCATCATGGAGGTCAATGGCGCCGGTTCCGAAGCGGTGCATGCGTGGGACCCGAAATATTCCGTATGGCAGGTCTACCGCAAGGTGTTTGCGAAGCAGCGGCTGCTGTTTGCGCTGGGTGCGTTCAATCGTGCCCGCGGGCACCGACCGATCAGCATGCTGGCGCTGGCAAGGCATCATCTTCGCCAGCAACGGTTGATCCGTCGTTATCCTCCGTCGAACTGAGTGACGTCGGATGTTTTTCGGCGACGTTGGCATATCTCGAAAATGCCCAGCGCCGTGCTCGAAAGCACAAATGGCAGCACACTGTAGGTCAGTCGGTAGCACAGCATCGCGGCCAGCAATTCGGGCCGCGCCTCGCCCGGAAAAGACGCCAGCATGATCGTTTCGAAAACGCCAAGACCGCCTGGTGAATGGCTGACGATGCCGGCCAATACCGCGCCCACGTAGATCGGCAGAAAGTCGATGAACGGTGGTGCAATGTCTGTCGGCAGGAGCACGTAAAGCGCCAGGATCGCGGCCAGCATTTCGATGGCGCCGACCAGCATCTGTCCGCTGGCAATGGTGGCGCTGGGAAAGCCCAGCGTCCAGCCGCCGATGGTCAACGTACGCGGTTTGCGTGCCAGCCAGGCAAGGCCCATCACCAGCGCCAGCAACAGCGCCAGTCCCGGCCAGCGTCCCCAGCCCTGGGTGATTTGCGGCTCCCGACAAAGCGCCCCGGTGATCACCACCACGAAGCCCAGGCCCACGCCCAGTCCCGCCAGGCTGACGATGCGGGCGATGTCCCCCGCGCCTAGTCCGGCCGATCGGTAGATGCGAAAGCGCACCGCGCTGCCGGTGAGCGCGTGGAAGCCGAGGGTGTTGGAAATGCCGTGGGTCACCGCACCAGCAAATGCGGCCAGCGCCGCGGGAACGCGATCACCGACCGCGATGCGCGATGCGATGACATCGAACAGGGCCAGCATGCTGAAACTGAGCAGCATCGCCATGATCGACCAGCCAATCCGGTTCGCCGACAGGCGCGACCAGGCGGTGGCGACGTCATGCCAGCGGATGTGGCTCAGGTAGTGATGCAGAATCCACGCCGCCACCAGCAGCATGACGATGGAACCCGTCCACGAAAGAACGTGCAGCCAGCGCGGTGTCCTCGTCGATGCCATATCAGCGTGCCGACTTTTCGATGGACAGGCTCGGCCGCAGCACCCGTTCCGCCACCGCTTGCGCCAGACGTGCGTCGGCGTGCGTGCTGGTGCCGAGGAACAGGAACGGTTCGATCAGTTCCAGCTCCATGATCAGGAAGCGATCACCGCAGCTGACTCCATCCACGCGCGCATAGGTCGGATCGGGATGTCCGATGCTGGCCACCGCAGCCAGCGCCTGGGCGGCGACGGCCAGCATGGTGGCGCCAGGCTTCGCCGGTTCAACGCTGCCTCCGAATTCGTCTTGCACGCGAAAGTCGCCGGCGGCCGGTCGCTTGACCACCGCATGGCTGAAACTGCCGCCGAAATAGAGCAGCGACCATTCGCCCTCGCTGATGATCTCCGGCACAAACGGCTGCACCAGATAATCATGCTTCGGCGGCAATTGCTTGACTGCGGCGTCAAACGCAGCTTCACCTGCCGTGCCGCGTACGGTATGCCACGCACCGCCGCTGACGGTCGGCTTGACCACCAATTGTCGTGCCGGCATTCCTGCCAGCACCGAGGCCAGTTCGGCATGACTTGCGATCCGGGTGGGAACGATGCCGACGCCGTGGTCGGCCAACTGGATCAGGTAGCGCTTGTCGCTGTTCCAGCGCAGCAGCGCACTGTCGTTGATGGTCGGCACGCCGAGCCGGTCGAGATGATTCAGCCAGTCCAGAAAGGCGGCGTGATGCTTGTAGTAATCCCATACGGTGCGGATCAGCACAGCGTCGAACGCTGACCAGTCCACCTGTGGATCGGTCCACACGCAGATGGTGGATTCGACATTCAACCCTCTCAGCGCTGCTGCGAGGCTGAGATCATCCGGCTGAAAAGCGGGGAGCTCGCTTGAGGTGGCAACGGCGAGCCGGCGGGCGGCCAAACGATCGGACAAGGTGACACCTCCAGAAACCGGCAAGAAAAACCTTGCTGCGGAATCGTCGGCGAGGGTGGCGGATGGTGTCCGCTGTGGCACCTGTCGACGACTGACCCACTGCGTATCGATCACGACAGGCAAAGCAGCGGTGCAGTACGCAACGCCGGCGACAGTGTTCCGAGACAGGCCCGGCTTGTCAATTTGTGCCCGGCGACCGGTGACAGGTACAGGCATGTACGAAGGGACTGGTCGAAACGGTGCAGACAATGGCAAGGTAGCCGGATGCTGACCGAACCTGCCAATGCCTATGCCCGTCGCCTGAATACCTGGGACGCCGCGATGATTGTCATCGGCGGCGTGATCGGCGCAGGCATCTTCCTCACCCCGGCGACAGTGGCACGGCATACCTCATCGGGCAGCGAGTTGCTGATCCTGTGGACGATCGGCGGGCTGCTGACTCTTGCCGGCGTGCTCTGCTACGCCGAGCTGGGTTCACGCCGACCGCAGGCGGGCGGTATCTACGTTTATCTGCGCGAGGCTTTCGGTCTGCTGCCGGCGTTCCTGTTTGGCTGGACGATGGCGCTCATCAACTACCCTGGCAGTGTGGCCGCGGTGGCCACGATGTTCGCCGAATACCTGTGTACCGCGATCGGAATCGCCCCGCTGATCTACGTGAAGCCAGTGGCGGTGGGAGCAATCGTCTTCATCGTCGGCATCAACCTGTTCGGCATCCGCGCCGGTGCCTGGATGCAGAACGTATTCACCGTATTGAAGCTGGCGGCGGTGGCGTTGCTGGTGGTCACCGGGCTGGTGTTGGCGCATGAGAAGCTCGGTGTGGTGGCCATGCCGGACGTGTCCCCGCCAGTGTCGCCGTGGGCATTTACCGGTGCCTTGCTGCCGGTGCTTTTCAGTTACGGCGGCTTCCATTATCTGAATGATTTGGCGGGTGAAGTCCGCAATCCGCAGCGTACGTTGCCGCGCGCGCTGGGCATGGGCATGGTGGGCGTGGTGATTTGCTATTTGCTGGTCAATTACGCCTACCTCGCGGGTCTGGGGCACGCCGGACTCGCTTCCAGCGACGCGCCGGCCGCCGACCTGATGCGCCAGCTGTTCGGCGAGCACGGCGCCACGGTGATCGCGATCGGCATCGCCTGTTCCACGTTTGGCTATTGCAGCATTGCCATCGCCGGCGGTGCACGGGTACTTCAGACCATGGGTGCCGATGGGGTGTTTTTCCGTGCCGCGGGCCGAGTCGATCCGCGCACGCGGGCGCCGCAGATCGCGCTGGCCTTGCTGGGCGCATGGGCCGTGGTGTTGACCCTGTCGGGCAGTTTCAACCAGCTGCTCAACTACACCACCGTCGGTGAGTGGCTGGGTCATGTGTTCGGTATCGCCACGCTGTTCTGGTACCGCAAGCATTTCATCGACGAGCCGGCGCCTTACCGCGTGCCGTTCTATCCCTTGCTGCCGCTGATCTTCGTGATCACCGTGTTTGGCGTCATCGTGGCCAGCGCCATTCACGCCCCCGGCGACGCCGGCATGAGTCTGCTGATCATCGCGCTGGGCGTGCCGGTGTACTACGGATGGCAGCGCTTTGGTCGCAAGGATGCTTGATTCCTCCCCCACGGCCGGGTAATTGTAGGAGCGCACCCTGTGCGCGAATGCTCTCAAGCCATGCAACAAAAAGCATCGCGCACAGGGTGCGTTCCTACAATGGAGGTCTGCGGATTGCACATGAGGGAGGGTTGCTGATGAAGCGTCATGCATGGCTTGGTTTGTGTCTGTTTGCCCTTGGTGCCTGCCACGCGCAGTCCACGCCCGAGATGGATCTGGCCGCGCCCGGTTCCAACATCCGGGTCACGCTCGATCACGTCCAGCAAGCTGCCGCTGTCGAACAAGCGAGTGATGGCGTCAGTCAACGCCGCTACGCGTTTCAGAAAGGGCCGCATCCGACTATCGTAATAGCCCCAGCCAGCGGCGTTTGGGACTGGTCAAGCCTGGGCGAGTTGCATCTGCGGGTGCAGAACGGCATGCCGTGGGCGGTGACGCTGGAGGTGGAGATCGACGACGCGGCGGGCCAGAAGCTGCAGGCGACGATAGGGCTGCCGGCCGGGCCTGCGCAGACGTTGGTGATGCCGCTGCAGGCCACCTCGTCGCGCGCCGAGGGCATGCAGGTCGGTCCCCCGATGCCGTTCAATGATGACGGTCATTCAGTGTTGCTGGCGACGACGGTGCAAGGTTCGCTGGACCCGCGCCGGATCAGCGCCGTTCGCCTGGCCATGCCGGCGCCGCAGGCGGCGCAGAACCTGTTGCTCGGTTCCATGGACACGGTGGCCGGCATAACGACGGTGCACGACGCCTATGCCGGCATCGTTGATCGCTACGGTCAGTTCACCCGTGCCAGCTGGCCGGAAAAAGTCGATTCCGACGCCGCGCTTCGTGCGGCACGCGAGAAGGAAACGGCCGGACTCGATGTCGCGGATCACGCCACGTTCGACCGCTATGGCGGACGTCTGGACGTCCGTGGTCTGGACAAGACCGGCTGGTTTCATCTGCAGCACAGCGATGGTCGCTGGCGGCTGGTCACGCCCGCGGGGCATGCCTTCTTTTCGCTTGGCATCAATGCTGTGGTCTTTGATGGTGCGCAAAGCTACATTGAAGGTCGCCAATTCATGTTCAAGGATCTGCCCGCCGCCGATGGGGCATGGGCTGCGTTTTATGGAAAAGGCGACAGCCGCCGTCCGAATAGCGGCGCCAGTCACGGCATGGGTTACAACCACGGGCGCTGGTTTGATTTCTACGCGGCCAATCTCTATCGCGTCGATGGCGCACAGTGGCAGGCCGCATGGCGTTCACGCACGCTGAAGCGGATGCAGGCATGGGGCTTCAACACCATTGGCAACTGGAGTGACGCTGCACTGGGACAGGCACATCGTTTGCCCTATACCCGCTCGGTCTCCATCAGCGGCGATTTCGCCAATGTGAGCAGCGGTTACGACTACTGGGGCCGTATGCCGGATCCTTTCGACCCCCGTTTCGTCAAGGCCGCCGACGCGGCAGCGGCGAAGGCGAGTGCCGATGTGCGTGACGATCCGTGGCTGCTCGGCTACTTTGCCGACAACGAACTGGCCTGGGCCGGGGTTGGTCCGCAGGGTCGCTGGGGTTTGGCGATCGGCACGCTGGCAGGTGACGTGCACAGCCCGGCCAAGCAGGCTTTCATCGCCCTGCTGCGCAAGAAGTACGTGGCGCCGCAGACGTTGGGTAGCGCCTGGGGTATTGCACTGGATTCATGGGATGCGCTGGACGCGACCGGCTTTGCTGCGCCGCTGCCTAACGAGGCGCATCCCGCGATCACCGATGATTACCGCGACTGGTTGCGGCGTTACGCCGACACCTACTTCCGCACCGCCGCCCAGGCCATTCACCGTCACGATCCGCACCATCTGTTTCTCGGTGGGCGTTTTGCCGTGAACACGCCAGAAGCGGTGGCCGCATGCGCGCAGTATTGCGATGTGGTCAGCTTCAATACCTACACCGACCTGCCGCAGCATGGCTTCGATGCGGCGGCGATGAAGGCACTCGACAAGCCCGTGTTGATCGGTGAATTCCACTTTGGTTCGGATGATCGGGGCCCGTTCGGTAAAGGCGTGGCCTCGGTCGCCAGCGAGCAGGAGCGGGGCAAGGCATACGCCCGTTTCGTCGCCGCGGCCGCGGCTAATCCCCAGATCGTCGGCGCCCACTGGTTTCAATACACGGACCAGCCAGTGACCGGCCGCCTGCTCGATGGCGAGAACAGCCACATCGGGTTAGTAGGGATTACCGATATTCCGTTTGTGGGATTCGTCGAGGCGGTGCGTGCCGCCAACCTGAGCGTCACGCAACCTAAGCCATAAGAACTCGTCGGCTTGTCGGTGGTGTCAGCAGGTGACCGAGGTGCCGCCAAAAACGACCTGCTTGCGCAACCCATCGGAAAACAGGCTGTAGAGCATCCTCGCCTCACCCGCGCTGGCGGCGTCAAGCCTTTCCAGATGCTCCGCCGACAACCGAACATCGAGGGCGGCGATGTTGTCCGCTACCTGCGAAGCTCTGCTTACACCCATCAAGGTTGAGCTGACCGTGGCCCTGCCCAGCACCCATGCCAGTGCCACGCGTGCGGGGCTTTGGTCGGCTTCTTTGGCGACCTCGCGCAGCACGTCGACGATATGCCAGTTGCGCTCGGTGAACAATGAATCTCCGAAAGGATTCGCGCCGTCCAGTCGCTTGTCGTCGTCCTGGCGGGCCTGGGGGCTGGCGGCCGATTCGTTGGGGAGACCCACCGCCCGCGGTGCACCGCTTTCGACGGTAGCGCGATCATATTTGCCAGTGAGCAGGCCGTAGGCCAGTGGGCTCCACGGCAGCACACTCATGCCGAAATCTGCGGCCAGCGGAATGTGTTCGTCTTCGATGTCACGATTGACCAGCGAATAGAAATACTGCAGGGCGATCGGCCCCGGTTTGCCCCGGACGGCGGCGAGCGTTGCCAGCTTGGCCACATACCACGCCGGCGCATTCGACATGCCCCAGTAGCGGATCTTGCCGGACCGCACCAGCGCTGACATGGTTTCCAGCAGTTCTTCCGCCGGTGTCACGGCATCCCACACGTGGATCCAGAACAGATCAACGTAATCCGTCTGCAGCCGATGCAACGAGCCGTCAAGCGCCGCGTACAGATGTTTGGCGCCGTTACCGCCAGCGTGCGGACCCCGCCCGGCTGAAAAGCCAGCCTTGGTGGCGACCACGATCTGGTCGCGCAGATGTCGCTCGGCGATGAAACTGCCCAGCATCGTTTCGCTTTTGCCGCCGGCGTAGACGTCGGCTGTATCGACAAAGTTGCCACCGGCCTCCACATAGGCATTGAAGACGGCGCGCGCGCCTGTTTCGTCCATGCCCCAGCGTGCCGTGCCGAAGGTCATCGTGCCCAGCGCAAGCGGGCTGACAGCAAGGCCTGAGCGGCCGAGCGTGCGGTATTTTTCAAGCGACATGATGGGTATTTCGTAGTGATCGTTATTAGCGTTATAGGCACTCTTGCACCGAAGGTCAAATCATTTCATAGTTATCGATATGAAAAGTTCGATCGACCATTTGGTAAAGAAGGCCGGGCGCCCGCTTTCGTTCGACCGCGAGGCGGCGCTGCATCAGGCCATGCTTCTGTTCTGGCAGCATGGCTACGAAGCCACTTCACTGACCGCACTGACCCACGCCATGGGGGTAACCGCGCCCAGCATCTACACCGCCTTCGTAGACAAGAAACATCTGTTTCTGGAAGCGGTGGATCGCTACGTGTCCGGGCCGGTCACCTCCGCAGGCATCATCGATAATGCGGCCACGGCGCGCGATGCCGCATTTGAATTATTGAAGGCTTCCGCCATCGGTTTTACCGGCAGCAGCACGCCGGCAGGCTGCCTCCTGGCAAGCTCGGCGATCAGTTGTTCTCCCGCAGCGTCGGACATCCAGGCCGAGTTGGCTGCTATCCGTCGACGGATCGAATCGCAATTGAGGCAACGGATCAGGCAAGCCATGCACTCGGGCGAGATGCCACACGACGTCGATGCCACGGGACTGGCGGCGTATACGATGGCCGTCATCCAGGGCATGTCCACGCTGGCACGTGATGGCGCCACGCGGTCGAAGTTGATGCGGGTGGTGACGATGGCCATGAGTGCATGGCCCGCATGAGTTGAGCTTCGTCTCGGCGATCTTGTCGCTTCGTTGACGTCTTTACGACGGTTCGACCTTTGTCGCTGGCGGATCCAAATAAGGCGCCAGCATCTCGGCCATCCAGTTCATGAATTCCTGCGCCCGCTTGGGCAGGTGCCGGCGATGGGCGTAGAGCAGGGAGACCGGCATCGGTTCGGCCGGGTAGTCCGGTAGCACCTCCACCAGCAGGCCCTGGTCGATCAGCGGTTGCAGACCGGCGGCGGGCGCCTGGACCAGACCCACCCCGGCGATGCAGGCGGCGCGGTAGGCCTCGCTGTTGTTGACGGTCAGCGCACCGGGCATCGGTAGCGAAGCGTAGCCGTCGCCATCGGGATATTCCCAGCCGGGCGAGCGGTTGCCGAGGGTCGAAACATAATGGATCAGGCGGTGGTTTTTCAGATCGTCCAGCGAGCGCGGCATGCCGTAGCGCACGATGTAGTCGACGCTGGCGCAGTTGACGATGCGAAAGGCGCCCAGCGATCGGGCGATCAGATTACTGTCCTCAAGATTGCCCACCCGCACCACGCAGTCGAAGCCCTCGCGGATGAGGTCGACCCGCCGATCGGTGCTGCTCAGCTCCAGCTCGATCAACGGATGCGCATCCAGAAATGCCGGCAGCCGCTCGATGATGAAGTGCAGCGCCATCCCCAATGACATGTCCACCCGCAACCGTCCACGCAGCGATCGGGCGCCGTGCTGAAACATCGACTGCAGCTCGTCGACATCGGCCAGCAGATCCCGCGCACGTTCGTAGAACGCCTGGCCATCCTGGGTCATCTGCACCTTGCGCGTGGTTCGGTGCAGCAGCCGCGTGCCGAGCGAGGCTTCCAGTTGCTGCACGGCGGTGGAGGCGCTGGCCTTGGGAATGCCGAGGCTGTCGGCGGCCCGGGTGAAGCTGGCCAGTTCCGCCACCCGGAGGAAGATCTGCATGGCGTCGAGTGGTTTCATCAGTGACGGTTCCCGGTGGATTGTTCGCAATAACTGAACAGATAAATCAGGAATACCCGATTTATCGGCATGAATCCATCCAATAAGGTAGCCGCATCCTCGAAGCCGTTCCCCTTCAATCAAGGAATCACGCATGAACACCACCACATCACCCATCGCCCTCATTACCGGCGGCAGTCGCGGCTTGGGCCGGAACACGGCGCTGACGCTGGCCGCGCAGGGCACCGACATCATCCTCACCTATGTGCATCACGAGGACGCGGCGAATGCCGTGGTGAGCGAGATCGAGACGCTCGGGCGCAAAGCCGTGGCGCTGCAGCTGGACGTGAGCCGCAGCGAAGACTTCGAGGCCTTCGCCGCACAGGTGCGTGAGGCGCTGACCACGCACTGGCAGCGCGAGCAGTTCAATTTTCTGGTCAACAATGCCGGCAGCGGCCTGCATGCGTCGTTTGCCGACACGACAGAAGCGCAGTTCGACCGGATGGTGGCCGAACATCTGAAGGCGCCTTTCTTCCTCACCCAGAAGCTGCTGCCGTTGCTGGCCGACGGTGGCCGCATCGTCAATATCTCCAGCGGCCTGGCCCGCTTCAGTTTCCCGGGCTCTTCGGCCTATGCGTCGATGAAGGGCGGGGTCGAGGTGCTGACCCGCTACATGGCCCGCGAGCTGGGTGAGCGCGGCATCACCGCCAATGTGATCGCACCGGGGGCGATCGAGACCGATTTCTCCGGCGGCATGGTGCGTGACAACCCAGCGATGAACCAGCAGATTGCCTCGATGACGGCGCTGGGCCGCGTGGGCTTGCCGGACGATATTGGCGGAGCCATCGCGTCTCTGCTGCAGCCGGGCAATGGATGGGTCAACGGCCAGCGGATCGAGGTGTCGGGCGGCACGTTGCTGTAAGCCGGACGGGGCCTCGCGCAACACGACAAGGAATGGCGCGACCGGGGCCTTGGTTTCGTGTCGCGCCATTCTTTGCTTTATTTTCACCACAAAAGGTGAAAATAAAGCGACATTAACCTACAGCTGGCCTCCCGCCAATCCAACATCCTCGACTTCATCCGTGACCGGCTGGAGCATGCCGG
>JBDTXA010000078.1:0-15530 GCA_040006415.1 Rhodanobacter sp. | reverse complement strand
CGGGTGCGGCTGCCGGAGATCGACTCGACGGGCATCTGTATGTGCTTGATGGCGTGGCCGTCGAGGCGCCGCAAACCACGCGGGGCATCGTCGCGTTCGGCGACTCCATCACAGACGGCGCCTATGCCACCGCGCCCTCCAAACCGTGGCCGCAGGTGCTGGCAGGCATCGCCAACGGCGCAGGTGGCGGCACGGCGGCGGGCGTCATTAATGCCGGCATCAGCGCCGACGAGTTGACGACCGATCAAATCGGCAGCCCGGGCGCTGGCGCCTCGGGCCTGAAGCGGTTCGAGCGTGACGTGATCGACCAGCCCGGCGTGACTGACGTGATCGTGCTGTTCGGCGCCAACGACCTCAATCGCGGCATCGGGCCGGCGGGCGATCCCACCGGCGCGTCGGCCAACGACCTTATCGCCGGATTTCGCATGCTCGTCGACGTGGCGCATGCGCATCATTTGCGGATCTACGCGGGCACGATCACGCCGTTTGCAGGGTTTCCCGCGGCGGGATGGTATTCGCCGCAAAAGGAGGCAACGCGAGTTACCGTCAATCACTGGATCCGAGGCTCCGGCGCGTTTGACGGCGTGATCGATTTTGCCGACGCGGTGCGTGGCGCGTATCGGCCGTCACCGCTGGCGGCACAGCAGAAAACGCCGCCGCCGGGCATGGCTACCGTCTGCGCCGGCGATGCCGGGCTGCACCCGAACGATCTCGGCTACGCCGTCATGGGGACTCAGGCCTACAACGCGCTGTTCCACGCCACGCTGCAGCCGGCGCAGCGCTGTCACTAACCGTGCTCGCGCCATAGCTACCGCGGCAACGGCACGGCCGCGGGTAAAGGACTTGCGCCACGGAGGGATGACAATGACCGCGGCCGCGACAGTCCCGCGTTTTTTTGATGCCTTGAGCGAGCGCATTAGCAATCATTGACGTGTTCACGGAACCTACTCGCCCTTGACAACCCATGGCGGCAGACGGAGGGATGGTGGCCGCGACGCGTTAATCCTGACGTGCCAAGTGGCCGAGTCTTATGGCCACGGGTTTTCCGAGATAAGTGACCGTCGTGAATGCTTTGCTCGCATCGAATCCGATGCCGTCGTGGGGCGACACCAACGTAATGTGGAAGAGCAGCTTCTTTGGCATGTGAGCGTACGAACCTACACGCTGCTCGATCGCCAGCGTGCTCGTGCTGTCGTTCCAGTGCAGGGCAATGGTGGCGTGTGCACCGGTCTCGTACTGATAGCCGTCGCCCGCGTCCTGGTAAAGCGTGAAGCTGCCTTCGGCGCCAGGATAGATGCGCAGTTCGATCGCTGAATCGGGCTGCTGACCGGCGTATTCCACCGGCGGGCCTAATGGCAGGATGGTGCCGGCCGGCACATACAGGGGAATACGATCCAGCGGCGCCTGCGCCAGAATCTGCTGATCGCCTTTAAGCCTCGCGCCGGTCCAGAAGTCGTACCAGACCTTCGCCGGTGGCAGGTAGAGCAGGCGTTGGGTTGCGCCAGCCACGGTCACCGGGTTAACCAACAGCGCCGGGCCGAACATGAACTGGTCATCGATGTCGCGGACGCGGACGTCTTCCGGCCAGTCCATCACCAGCGGGCGCATGATGGTGTCGTCGTCGTGGGTGACGCGCCAGGCTAGTGAATAGATGTAAGGCTGCAGCCGCGAGCGCAGCTTGTCGTAGGCGATGAGAGTTGGCGTCTGCGCGCCGTAGGAAAACAGCTCGTTGCTGGAACGATGACCGTGGGTTCGCAGGATCGGGCAGAACGTGCCGAACTCGTACCAGCGCGTGTACAGCTCCTGATACTGCTGATTCGCCGGCGCGTCGTCGCCCCAGGGCGTCGTATAGCCGCCTATATCGGTGGTCCAGTACGGCATGCCGGACAGCGCGAAGTTCAGCCCCGCCGCGATCTGCCGGCGCAGCACCGGGAAGGTGCCGAAGATGTCGCCGGACCACTCCACCGTGGCGTTGCGCTGCTGTCCGGCGAAGGCCGAGCGGGTCAGCAGGAAGGCGCGCTTTTTGCTCGTTGCCTGGCGCCAGTGATCGTAGACGTTGCCGGTGTGCATCAGCGGGAAGAGGTTGGCGTAGAGCGCGCCCGGGCCGATATGCAAGCGCTTGTCTTCCAGCACGTCGTTGACCTCGCCGCCCCAGCTCTCCGGCTCGGAGCTGTCCAACCAGAAGCCGTCCCAGCCCTGCGCGAAGAGTTTGCTTATGAGGTGGTTCCAATAGAAATCGCGTGCCTTGGGGTTGGTTGGGTCGTAGTCGGGCATGCCGGGGATCAGCAGATGCTGCGCCAGCATGTCGCGGTAGTTGTCCGACGCCGGATCGAGCACGGACCAGATGGAGAGGATGGCGTGCACGTGCTCATCGTGCAGCTTGCGCAGCGCCTTGGGCACGTCCGGGTAGGGCGTCAGGTAGTCGGCGGAAAACTCCGGGTCGCCCTGTTTCTTCCACCAAAACCAGTCCTGCACGATCACATCGAGCGGCACGTGCTGATTGCGATATTCCGCCGCGACATCGAGCAGTTGCTTGGCCGAGGTGTATTTGTCCTTCGACTGGATGAAGCCGTAAGCCCATTGGCCAAACAGCGGCGCGTGGCCGGTCAGGTCACGGTAGTGATGGATGATCGTGTCCATCGACGGACCGTGAAAAAAGAAGTAGTCCACACCCGCTGCGACGCTTGATGAAAACGTCATCTCCCGCGAAAAGCGGTCGTCCAATTGCGAGCGGGCAGCGGTGTTCCACAGCAGGCCATAACCGTTGGTGGAAAGCAGCAGCGGCACGGCGATATTGCTGTTGGTCTGCGACAAATCCACCAGCGCGCCGCGGTAGTTGAAGACGCCGTCCTGATGCTGGCCCAGTCCGTAGATGCCCTCCGCCATGGTGGGGTAGAACTGGTCGCTGACGGCGTAGAAGCGCTGGCCGGCTACATCGACTGGTCGGTAGCGCCGGGGTTTGAGCTTGTTTTCCTTCAGCAACACGTTGCCGCTGGCGTCCTCGAAGCTCAGCGCGCCGCTGGCGAGGTCGACGCTGACGCTCATCTCGGCCGTAGAAAGCGTCGCAGTTTCGGCGGTGGTTTTCAGGCTGCTGCGCGCCGGCGTGCACGGCGTGGCGATCCAGGGCTGCGGCCACGTGGCATGATCTGGCGCACCGGCAGGCGTGGCGACCACATGCACCACACCCGAGCCGCAGAAGACGATCCGGACCGACTCACGGCTGCTAGTCAGCTGCATGCCACCACTGGCAGCGCTTGCAACCATGGGTGGCGGGGCCGGAGGCTCCTGCGCAAAAACCTGCGGGCCTGACGACGCCAGGGCCAGTGTCAGCATTGCACCCGCGAGTGCTCGCGGGCGGCGTGAGCGGGCTATGGATAATGAGCGCAAATCACTTCCCCATTGAATGTTCAAGCAGCGCCTTGAGACGGCGCGTTGTGGTCAGTCGGCTGCCTATCCGAACCTCCACGGATTGACGACGCAGACATGGTAACGTTATCTACGATGAGTGTGCCAGCAGTCCGCGACTCAGTACCGTAAGGGGAGTGCTACGGCTTTGGCTTTCCTGCAAACTCCCATGCGGCGGACGCCACCTATTTCGGATGAATTGGCCCATGTCGCTGATATTTCGCTTACTGTTATTGATGATGCTTGGCGGTTGCGTCGTTCCTGCGGCGCTGGCCGCGGACGGAACGGTGATTTTCCAGCAGCCTGGGTTTCCCGCGGCAGACACTACGCCCGTTGCGGCGGTAGCGCTCGTCGCAGGATTTTCCGGCGCCCGTTCCGTAAATGCGGCGCAGCTCGATGCGGCGCTCAGCTCGATGCAGACGACGCTGCTGGTGCTGCCGTACGGCTCGGCCTATCCCGAGGCGGCGTGGCCGTCGATCCTGCGTTACCTGGACCGCGGTGGAAATCTCATCGTGCTGGGCGGCAAGCCGTTTACGCGCGCGGCGTATCAGAAAGCTGGCGTGTGGCGGCTGCGTGAGCCGGGCGTGGCGGCGTCGCTGGAGCTTTTTATCCAGGGCTGGCAGGCCACGCCCGGCTCGCAGTCCTTGCGCTGGGAGACGAATGCGGACGTGGCTCCAGCGCTGCCTGCGTTCGGATGGAAGCAGGCATGGAGCCCGGTGATCCGGCTGTCGGTGGTCGACGATCCACGCGATGCAAAGGCGGCCACCGGCAGCGAGGATGCGTATCTGACGACGCTTGCCTGGGGCGCGCGTGATCGCCACAAGCTGGCGGCGCCGGCGCTGCTGATCGACCACGTGAAAAGCCGGTTTGTCGGCGGCCGCTGGATATTCCTGGCCTGCGATCCCGACCCTGGCGGTTTTGCCGATCCACAGCTTCTCCAGCGGCTGCAGGCGCTGGCGTTGCGGCAGCAGGACCGCTTTACCTTCCGCCCGCGCTTGCCGCTGTTTGTAAAGGGCGAAACGCTGGACTTCCAGTTCAAAGCGGTGCGCGGTTCTTCCATGGCATCGGGAGACGTGCTCAAGGTGACCGTGAATGCCGACAGCGGGCAGCCGCAGCACTACACGTTCAAGCCAGATCCGGCGCATACCGTGACCCTGCCGCAGGAAGCAGCGAGTGGCTCCGGCCTGCATGTGGTCGAGGCCACGCTGGTGCGGAACGGAGCGCGGATCTGGACGTATCGCTCTGGCTTCTGGATGCGCGACCTGGCCTATTTGCGCAGCGGCCCGAAGTTGACCGTCGATGCGGATTATTTCCAGCTCGACGGCAAGCCGCTACCGGTGGTCGGCACCACTTACATGGCCAGCGATACCGACCGCGCGTTTCTGGCCGAGCCCAATGCCTGGGTATGGGACCAGGACATGCGGCAGATTCAAGCGAACGGATTGAACATGGTACGTACCGGCATCTGGTCAGGCTGGAACCGGCTGGTCAACCCGGACAAATCGATGAGCGAGGCATCCTTGCGCGCGGTCGAGGCGTTTCTGATGACGGCGCGGCGGCATGATTTGCCGGTGCAGTTCAACCTGTTCGCGTTTGTGCCCGATGTCTTCGGCGGCGGCTACGCCTACCTCGATCCGGTCGCCAGAGAGCGCCAGGACCGCTTCGTCCACTCCATTGTGCAGCGCTTTGCCAAGGTGCCATTTGTGGCTTGGGATCTGATCAACGAACCCAGCGCCAACAAGAACCTGTGGAAAACTCTGCCGACCGACGATCCGATAGAGAAGCAGGCGTGGCGGGCGTGGCTCAAGCAGCGCTATCCGGATCAGGCGGCGTTGCTGGCGGCATGGGCGGAGCCGTCTTTCGGCAAAGGTCGTGTGCTTGAAGCCAAAGCGACCGCCGTGCCGCCCGAAGTCACTGCCGCCGATCCGCTAGCGCTGCCCTCCGCGGGCGCATTCCAACCCGATGGCGTGCGCAACGGCGCCAACCCGTTGAAGGTCTACGACTATTACCTGTTCACCCAATCGATCTTCAACGACTGGGTCAGTCATCAGCGCAAAACGATTCGCAACGCGCGTTCTACGCAGCTGGTTACCGTGGGCCAGGATGCCGGCGGTGTCGCCACGCGGATGGCGCCGGCGTTTTACTCGTCGCTGCTGGATTTCACCACGACCCATACCTGGTGGGATTTCGACAGCACGCTGTGGGCGGCCCTGTCGGCCAAGATGCCGGGCAAGCCGATGCTTATCCAGGAGATGGGTGAGCAGCGACGCTTGACCCAGCGCGATGAGCTGCGCTTTTCCGATCAGGTCGAAGGCTGGCAGCTTGAGCGCAAGTTGGCGATTTCGTTTGCGCAGGGTGCTGGCGGACTGGAGTGGGTGTGGAACGTCAATGCCCGGATGGCGCAGGATAATGAAACCGAGATTGGCGCGATCCGTCCGGATGGAACTGAAAAACCGGAGGCGCGCGTGCTGGCCGGGTTTGCACGCTTTGCGGCGGCGAGCCCGTCGAGCTTCACCCAGATCCAGCCACCCGCGGTCACTCTCGTAACGTCGCAGTCGCTGCTATACACCGGCATGATTAATCTGGCGATGGATGCCCAAAAAAAGGCGCTGCGCGCGCTGGCCTACGATGACCACACGCCGGCACGGATGCTGCCGGAGAATCGCCTGGTGCAACTGGGGCATCCGAAGCTGGTGATTCTGGCCGCGGCGCAGGCGCTCACCGACACCGCGTGGCAGCATTTGATGGATTACGTGAAGGATGGCGGTTGTCTGCTGGTGACTGGGCCGGTGCAGCGCAATGAGCACTGGCAGACGGTTGACCGACTGACGCCGCTGGGTCTGAAGGCGGACGTCTTTCCGATTGCAGTGCGGCAGTCGACGCTGACGTTGCCGGGCAGTGATCGTGCATTGGCGGTTAGTTTCCCCGCCGACGTGCAGCAGCTACCGATCTCCACCATGCGTTTTGACGATGGCGCCTCGCTGAAGATCATCCGGCATGGTGCAGGGAAAATTATCTGGGCTGCCGATCCGGTGGCTTTCTCCGAAGGCTATGCCACACAGGCCGCGCTCTATGCGTACGCTGTGGACCAGGCGGGCGTGGCGCCCGCGTTTACCCAACTGCAGCCACTGTCACCGGGCGTACTGGCGTTTCCCACGGTACTGGAGCACGCCGTGCTGTACAGCTTTGCGTCGGACTCGCTGCAGGATCAGCGGGTCAACATCAAGGACACGACGACCGGTGCGGTGATTGACTTCACCCTTGGCGCCCAGCGTGGTGCGATGGTCCTGCTGGACCGATCCACCGGTGCCGTGCTGGCCTCTTATAACGAACAGTCAGGGAAGATAGAGCGCGGAGATTGAGCGTCGCACCGAGGAGGTCCTGCGATTGCGGAACTGACCGAGCGCCTCGCGCGACTGCAGCGGAAACACCCGTCCGAGTGCGTGAACGGAATCAAACCCTCGGCCGTCAACAGCAATCGCTATCCCTGAACCTGGCTGCGCACAATCCCCTTGCTCAGGCTTGCTCCACTCGGAGAATAACCAGATCCCATCCCGCCACGTCGATCGGCCCGTCGAGCTTGCGGGTGGGCTCTTCGGCAAGGTTGCTCAGCCAGGTCGCGCCGACGGAATCACGCCAGTGCAGGGTGGCCTTTTTCGCCTCCCCCGACGCGCCAAACAAATGCACGATCCACGCCTTGCCGTCGTCACTGGGCTTGATCGCCTGCACCAGCACTTCGGGAGGCTCGATGCGCAGCGGCGGGGGGGGCAGGGGCTGCGTCGATGCGGCCACCGCCAGCAGCGGCTGCGACAGTCCGATCGCGAAACGGCTGGCATCGGCACCGTCCAGCGCGCCGGCGTGCGGACGTAGCGCATAGCGAAACGTCACCGGACCTTCCTGCCAGGCGCGGTAGTTGGTGCCCCAGTGGTTGTTCATCACCCACGAATAAAACAGGTGGCCTGGCTTGAGTTGCTTGAGCCACGCTTCGGGATCGGTCTGCGAGTTGATCAGGTCTGCGGTGATGCCGCCGATCTCGATCAGCGGCGCGTCCAGCGTGACCCACGTGACGCCGCCCCGGGGACCGCTGACGTCTACCCAGCGGCCCACGGTAATCCAGTTGTGATTGGCACCAGGCAGCTGATCCTTGCGCGGATCCATTTGCGCGAAGGACAGGTCTACCGTCATCCGGGCATCCGCCACCGCCAGAGGGAAAGCGAACTGGATGCTTTCCTTGGCCACCTCGCGATGGGTCTTGCCCGTCTTGTCGATGCTCTCGCGGAACGGCGCGCGCGCCTTCACTACCGTATTGAGCAGCTCGACATGATCCTGCCCGGCCGCCAGCCGCAACCGTCGCAACAGGCTCTCGCAGCCGGGGGCCGATGACTCGATCTTGAGGGTGGCAACCAGTGGGCCGGCATCCTCCAGCTCGATTTTCGCCGGGCCACTGCGCTGCAGCTGCGCCACGTCGTCGCCACTAAGAAACAGAAAGGTATTGAGATCCGCGCTCTGCGCATGCTCGACCAGATTCGCCGTCTCGCCGTGCCTGCGCAGCTCGACGATATCGCCGGTGTGTCGATCCACGCGCACGCGCAGATAATCATTTTCGATCCGGTCCGTCGCGGTGGACACGCGCGCCACGCCCGCATGCGCCGTGCCCGCAGACAGACGCAGCCGCTGACTGCCAAACGCTGGCATCGGCGCCAGCCACACTGCCAGATCGCCGCTGGCAAGTCGCTGTGAAGGGACTGGATTTCCGTCGACGTCACTCACCCGATCAGTGGCCGCGGACAGATCCTTGTCCAGCAATACCAGTCCGCCACGCGGCCACGAGTTGGTGTTGCGTATGTCGACGGTGTCATTGTCGCTGATGGTGGCCTGCTCGTGCAAAGCATCCGCCAGCAGCTCGCTTGATTGCGTATCGCCATCGGTGGCAAAAGCCCGCTTCACGTCCCACTGCGCAAATGTCATTGCACTGTTCGGGTCGCCGATACTTCCGCCGGAGCCCCAGGTGTGTTCCGAATACAGCAGCACATTGCGCCAGGCGCGGTCGAAGCGCGGCACGCTGTAAGCCTCCGAACTGCCTATCGCTGCCAGTGCCGCGGCTTGCGTGAGGCGATCAGCCGAGGCCCGATTCATCGCGGTCTGGCGTGCCGAGGAGCCGGAGCCGTCTTCCCAGTACGGCGTCAGGTCGCCGCGGTAGGTGGGCAGCGCGTCGCCATGGCTTTGTTCGAAGGCGGCGAAGGCGTTGCTGGTGGAGGAAAAAGTAAAGCGCGGCCACTCATAGCGCGCGTTCCAATCGCGCACGAAGTCGACGATCCGTGGATCAGGCGGTGAATTGTCGCCTTCACCAGCCCAACGGACATACGAGATGTCATAGGGGAACGACACCGTGTCCATGCGCTCCTGATATTTGCCGACCCAGGCGGTATCAGCGGTCATGATGTTCGACATGGCGTAGCCGGTCCACGGCACCCAGAACAGCACCTTTTCGCGACCTGAGCGAGACTGCCACCAGCACGGCTTGTCCTGCCAGGTCTCCATGAATCGGCCGATGCGATCAAAATAGTTGGGTGCAGCGGAGAAGTAGCGGATACCGGCCTGGGCCATGGCATTGACCGTGCCCCAGGTGTAGCCCGGCACGTCGCTGAGCATCGCCGCATTGATCGGTCGCCCGCACTGCCGACCCAGCTTGCTGCCGAATCGAAACAGCTGCAGCAGTTCCTCCGGCCGGCACAGGCCGGTCAGTTCATTGCCATAGGCGCCATTGAGCGCGATGTGGCCGGTGCGAACCGCCTCGATCAGGGCCTGACGATCCGCTGGCGAACGCCGCTGCATGTACATGTCGGCACCCCACAACACTTCCAGGTTCCAGACAAAGCGTGACCCTTCCGGATAATGCGCCGTGCGCTGAGCCAACTCGATCCCGCGCGTGATGTTCTGCATCTGCCATTCTTCAACATCGGATTGGCGCTCGGTAAAACCGAGATCGTGATGCGAGTGCGCCAGGATATAGATCTCCATGCGGCGCACCGGATGCAGCTCGATCGCTGCGTGTTGCACCGAGGTGCCGACGCGCACGGATACCGCATGTTGCTGCACCGACGTCACCGGCGACACGTACACGTCGAATGCTCCCGCTCCGGCGGGCAGCGAACGCCGACCCATCTCGCGGCCATTGATTTCCACCACGACCTCGCGCGCCTGTGCGGACGGCCGAAGGTTGATCGTCACCGGCTGCATCAACTGCCCGCGTTGGCGCGTCAATCCACGGATGGGCGTTGCCAGTGGGGCCGGATCGGCGGGTTGCGGGTGGTTTGGCCATGCGCGAGCCCAGGAGGGCGCCATCAGCGAACCGGCCGCTAGCCCGATACCTTTCAGTACATCTCGTCTGTGCATGCTCGCCACCGTCTTGTTGTCTGGCTGGTCTCGCCGATCTGGTCAGCCCGTAGAGAAAGGTGTGTGCTCAGCTGTGTCGAGGTCAAATGACGCAACGACCATGCTGGCGCGTTGTTCTGCGCCAGTGCTACGCGCGACGTTGGCGAGCGGATGCTCGAAGCCATTAGCGCGGTGCTGGCGGACGCCGCTCAAAGGCTGCGCAGCACTTCGTAGCAGGCACCCATGGTGTGGTAATCGGTCTTGCCGGCCGGGCTTTTCTCGTCGCTGTATTTGCGGTTATCGCGGGTCAGGATCCGGTACCACGCGCCGTAGCGATGATCAACGAGGTGTTTCCAGCTGTACGTCCACAACCGCTCGTACCATGTCCAGTAGTGGTCCTGGCCGGTGCGCGACGCCAGCATGGCGGCGGCCGCCAGAGACTCGGCCATCACCCAGAAATACTTGTCGGTGTCGTAGAGGCCGCCCTCCTTGTCCAGGCCATACACGATGCCGCCGTATTCACCGTCCCAGGCCAGATCGAGCGCGCGATCAAACAGCTGACGCGCACGCGGCAGGCGCCACGCGGCAGGCGCATGCCGATCGAGAATTAGCAGCAGCTTGGCCCACTCGGTCTGATGGCCGGGCTGGTAGCCCCAGGGGCGAAAAATGTTGCTGCGGTCGCCGAAGTTGTACGTCCAGTCGACGCTCCAATCGACGCGGTAGTGTTCCCACACCAGGCCGTCGGACAGACTGGCCTGGCGGTTGACCATGTGGTCGGCAAGCAGCACGGCCCGGTCCAGATAGCGCTGCTCGCCGCTGGCTTCGAACGCCGCCAGCCATGCCTCGCAGGCGTGCATATTGGCATTCTGGCCGCGGTAGTCGCTGAGGTTCCATTGGGCATCGGCCTCGTCGGCATACAGGCCGTGTTCGGCGTCCCAGAAGCGTTTTTCCATCAGCTGCCAGGTTTCATCCAGCCATCCGGCGGCCTCGGTGATCCCTGTCTCCAGCGCTTTGGCGTAGGTGAGCGCGACGAAAGCCAGGCCGTAACAGTGATTGGTGGCGTCGGTAACGCGACCGTTTTCGAGCTGCCACGCGTAGCCGCCGGTGTCAGGGTTACGGTGCACGCGGCGCAGGTAGTCGACGCCGTGTCTCACCGCGTCGCGATAGGCGTCCACACCGAACTGCCGCCATGCCATCGCGTAGTTGATGACGAAGCGGGTGCTGCTGACCAGATGACGCGAATGGCGATCGTAGATCGAGCCGTCGTCACGGAAGTACTGAAAAAAGCCGCCTTCGGGGTCGATGCAGTGGGGATGGTAGAAATGCATCGTGTCGGCGATATGGTCGAGCAGGAAATCCGCTGAACGGAAGTCGACCAGCGACGAAGTGGAGGTTTCTTCGCGATGCGTCATTTTTATTTCCCTGATGGCAGCGGGTGGCACGGCTAGTTTTGCTCGCGGTCAGCCGGCTATCGCCGACCTGCGTTGGCAGAGCGAGGTAAGGTTACCACTACTTGCGCCGTCCAGAATCCGGAGCAGCTATCGATGGCTCTGGGTGGGTGCGACCCGCGGCCGCCAATAGCCCGAAATCTGCATCGCACAGGACGATCCAGGCGTAAATCGTAGGCCCGGCGTTGAAGTTCAGTCGCCGGGGGGCGGCCCCGCAGACTGCCGTTTGACCAGGGTGAACTTCATGATCTGGTGTCGATGCGATTTCGGCTGGCCGCTGCGATGACGGCGGATTTCCTCGAGCATCAACCGCACGGCGCTGCGACCCATGGCCGTCACTGGCTGGTGGATAGTGGTAAGCATGGGCCAGATCGTGGTGGCCACGGGAGTGTCGTCGAAGCCGGTGATGGCGATGTCGTCCGGCACGCGCAGGCCCATGCCGTGGGCGACTGCCACCGCGGCGGCAGCCATGTCGTCGTTGCTCGAAAAGATGGCGGTCAGTCCCGGCGCGTTCTCCAGCAGAGTGCGCGCTGCGATCATGCCGGAGCGGTAGGTAAACAGTCCCTGGGCGACATGACTTGCCGGCACCTCGACACCCGCTTCGCGCATGGCGTCCAAAAACGCGCGGGTGCGCGCGGCTGCCGGCGTGTGCTTGGGATCGCCGGTGATAAGGCCGATGCGCCGATGTCCCAGTTGCAGCAGGTACTGCGTCATGGCGCGTGCACCGAGATAATCATCGATGCGCACCAGGGTCATATCCGGCTGCGGTGCGCCGGTGGCCAGAGCGACCACCGGCACGTTGGCGGCGTCCAGTTCGTGCATCGTTCGGGCCGAGTCGCACAGCGGCGGCGGCAGGATCACGCCGTCGACGCCCGCGTCCAGCAGCCGCTTCATGGCCATGCGCTGGCTGCGCACGCCGGCGCACTTTTCCACCAGCACCTGTACGCCGTTGAGGCTGCTTTCTTCGAGTACGCCAAGCATCAGCTCGTTAAGGTAGGCCGCGCTGGGGTTGCTATAGAGCAAGCCGATGCGCGCGCTGTTCGAGCTGCGCAGCGAGCGGCCGGCAAGGTTGGGTTTGTAAGCCAGCGTCTTGGCCGCTGCCAGCACCCGTTCCCTTAGTTCACTGCTAACCCGGGGATGATCGTTCATGACGCGCGACGCGGTCATGGGCGATACGCTGGCACGGCTGGCGACGTCGAGAATGGTGATCGAACGACCACGGCGTGTTTTCTGCTCGGGCATGGGCTTGCGTGGGGCCTTGAAAATAGGTGTTGGGGGGGCAGCTGCGGACTGCTTTGATGTCGAGTCCCCGGTTCGCGTCTGCCGCAGGCGTCTGCCGGAATCAGTGGCGGTTCTCGGGTCGCAGACGTGGCACGTGCAGCTTAACCGCTTGCGTCGACACGGTGGGGCGCGAGTTCGGCGTCAGCTACCTTGTATCAAGCAGCTGACGAACTTCCGTCAGCGTCGGCATGGCGGCGAACGACCCGGTTTGAGTCACTGCCAGCGCGCCGCATGCAGCCGCAAAGCGCAGCAACTTATCGCGTCTCTCGTCGTCGTGGGTGAGGGCCGGCAAGGTGGACGGCGTGGTGTCCATGTCCGCCAAGCCGTACAACAGCCCGCCGACAAAGGCGTCGCCCGCGCCGGTGGTATCCATCGCCGGCAGCGTGAATGCCGGGACGATGCCGGTTTGGTCGGGCGTAAACCAGCGAATCGGTGCGCCGCCGTCGGTGACCAGCAGCCAGCGAGCCTGGCCTTGCCACAGCCGCGCGCGCACGCTGGCTTCGTCACCGGCGGACGCGGCAAGAAAGGCAAACTCATCCGCGCTGAGCTTGATCAGGTCGGACGCGTGCAGTGCCTCCCACAGGCGCGGCAACGGGTCCTGACCGTGCGCCCACAAAGCCGGGCGAAGGTTCATGTCAAAGCTCACCAGTACCTGGTTGGCGCGCGCATGCGCCATGCCGGCCAGGGTGGTCGCGGCGATCGATGCCTCAGTCAGGCTGTTGGAACAGACGTGAAACACGCCGGCACCGGCAAAGGCACGCTCCTCAAAGTCGTTCTCGACAAACAGCAGGTCCGCCGACGGCGGCCGGTAGAAACTGAAGCTGCGTTCGCCGTGGTCGTCCAGCGACACAAAGGCCAGCGCGGTGAGTGCGGCATCGGTGCGCACCACGTAGCGCGTGTCCACACCCATTTCCTGCAAGCTGGACAGCAACATGTCGCCAAACATGTCCTTGCCCAGCATGCCGACGAACGCCGCATGCCCACCCAGCTTGGCTGCGGCCACCGCCACGTTGGCTGGCGCGCCGCCGGTGTAGGGCACGAAAGCTGGGGGAGCGCCGGGGGAGGCCGGTCGTTGCCGATGGAAATCGATCAGCGCCTCGCCGAAACAAAGAATGTCTTTCATGCCAGGCGTGAACCTCTGAAGCCGTAGAAACAGATGTAGGCGTAGCAGATCAGCGGCAGCACGAAGGAGGGCTGCACACCGATGTGGTCAGCCAGGAAGCCTTGCGCCGGAGGCAGCAGCGCACCGCCGACGATGCCCATGATCATCAGGCTGGAAGCGCGGCCGGTCAGCGCGCCCATGCGTTCGATGCCCAGCGTGAAGATGGTCGGAAACATCACTGAATTGAACAGCCCGATCGCCACGACGCTCCACAAAGCCACGTTACCCTCGGTAAGCATGGTGATGACCACCAGGGCGCCGGCGAGGATCGAGAAGACGCCCAGGATCGTGCGTGGATTAAGTCGCTTCATCAGCAGCCAGCCGAAGAACCGGCCGACCATGGCGCCGCCCCAGTAAAGCGAAACGTAGCGGGTGGCCGTGGCTTGATCGATGTTCCCGATCTTCGGCAGCGAGATGTAGTTGATCATGAAGCTGCCGATGGTCACCTCGGCGCCGACGTACAGAAAGATCGCCAGCACACCCAGCGCGACGTGAGGGTGGCGCAGCGCGTCGATGAATCGATGTTCGTCCGTGCCGAGGTCGTCTTCGCTGGTGGCCAGCGGCGGCAGGCGAAACAGCCAGATCGCCACTGACAGCAGCACCAGCAAAATCGCCAGTCCCACATACGGGCCCTGTACCAATTGTGCCTGCTCCGCCCGGTAAGCCAGCTGCTGTGCGGCGGGGAGTTTAGCCAGCGCGATGGCGCCCAGCGCGGTACCAGACAGAATCAACGGCCCGATCACGAACGGCCCGATCACCGTGCCCAGCGAGTTAAACATTTGCGCCAGGTTCAGACGGCTGGAGGCCAGTCGCGAATCCCCCAGCAGGCTCACATACGGATTGGCCGCAACCTGCAGTCCGGTGATGCCGGTGGCCATGATGAAAAACGCCGTGAGAAACAAGGGATACGACGCCAGCGTGGCCGCGGGCAGAAACAGCAAGGCACCCACGGCCGTGATCAGCAGCCCGAGGATGATCGTCGCGCGGTAGCCCACCCGCGCCAGCACGGCGCCACAGGGCACCGACATGATGAAATACGCGCCAAAAAACGTGAACTGCACCAGCATCGCCTGGAAATAGCTCAGTGTGAAAAGGGCTTTCAGATGCGGTATGAGCACATCATTGAGGACAGTCATCAGTCCCCACATCAGAAACACGGCGTTGATCACATACAACGCGGTGCGCGTACTGGTGACCTGCTTGTTTTGGTTTGGTGCGACAGACGAGCCGGACGATCGAGGGGGCGGCGTACTCATGGCCATGACGTGTTTCCTGTCAGTGTGAGGGTGGTGGGCAACTGGTTTGGCGTACCACCAATGTTACCGGTGCCACGATCTGCCGGCTTTCGGATTGGGTATCACCTAAGCGTCGCAAGATCATGCTGGCCGCCTGCTGCCCGCGTTCCCGCGGCGAGGTGGCCAGGGTGGTCAGTGGCGGCATGCTCAAAGCGGATTCGGCGATATCGTCGAAGCCGGTCAGGGCGAAATTTTTGCCCGGGGACAGACCACGCTGGTTCAAGCCCAGCATCAGGCCCAGCGCGACCGCGTCGTTGTAGCAAACCGCCGCGGTGGGTGAATCCTCGTGCTCAAATAGTTGGTCCGCGCTACGAGCCGCGTCCAGGCGCGTGGGTGCGCAATCGACGCGCCAATTCGGCTTGATCGACAGACCGGCGCCGTGCATGGCTTCCGCATAACCGGCATGGCGTTGCCGGCAGGAGCTGGAATCCCTGTGGCCACCGAAAAACGCGATCTGCCGATGACCGCGGGCAATCAGGTGCTCGGTCGCCAGGCGCGCACCGCGCTGATTATCGAGCATCAGCTGATCCCAATGGGCAAACTCGGGCAGTGAGCCGTCCAGTT
>JBDTXA010000077.1:0-15653 GCA_040006415.1 Rhodanobacter sp. | reverse complement strand
TGCAGGTCATCGCCCAGGTCATCTCGATGAATCCGGAAGTGGACGGCGACATCGTCGCGCTGCTGGGTGCGTCCGCCGCGTTGTCGCTGGCCGGGGTCCCGTTCAAGGGTCCGATCGGCGCCGCCCGCGTTGGCTATGCCAACGGCGAGTACCTGCTCAACCCGTCCGCCACCGAGCTGAAAACCTCCGAGCTGGATCTGGTCGTTGCCGGTACCGCGGGCGCCGTGTTGATGGTGGAATCGGAGGCCAAGCTGTTGTCCGAGGAGGCGATGCTCGGCGCGGTGATGTTCGGTCACCAGCAGATGCAGACCGCGATTCGCGCCATTGCCGAACTCGCTTCCGAAGCCGCCAAGCCGTCCTGGGACTGGCAAGCGCCGGCACGCAACGAGTCGCTGGTTGCCGCTATCAAGGGCGCCGTCGGCAGCAAGCTGGACGACGCTTTCCAGGTACGCGACAAGCTGCAGCGCCGTGACGCGATCTCCGCGATCAAGGCCGACGTCATGGCCGGGCTCAAGGATCAGACCGAGAGCAATGGCTGGGCGTCAGCTGAGTTGTCCAAGGAGTTTGGCGAGCTCGAGTACCACACCATGCGCGACAGCGTGTTGAAGACCAAGGTGCGGATCGACGGCCGTCAGCTGGACGACGTTCGTGCCATTACTGCCCGTGTTGGCGTGCTGCCGCGCACGCACGGTTCGGCGCTGTTCACCCGGGGCGAGACGCAGGCGCTGGTCGTGATCACGTTGGGTACCACGCGTGACGCACAGATGATCGACGCACCTTCCGGTGAGTCGAAAGATCCGTTCCTGTTCCATTACAACTTCCCTCCGTTCTCGGTCGGTGAAGCGGGTCGCTTCGGTGCGCCGAAGCGTCGCGAGATCGGTCATGGTCGTCTCGCCAAGCGTGGCGTGCAGGCAGTGAAGCCGACGATTGAAGAGTTCCCCTATGTGATCCGCGTGGTTTCGGAGATCACCGAGTCCAACGGTTCCTCATCGATGGCGTCGGTCTGCGGTTCCTCGCTGGCGATGATGGACGCCGGTGTGCCGTTGAAGGCGCCGGTGGCTGGTATCGCGATGGGCCTGGTTAAGGAAGGTGGCGATTTCGTGGTGCTGTCGGACATCCTGGGTGATGAAGATCATCTGGGCGACATGGACTTCAAGGTGGCCGGTAGCGCTGATGGCATCTCCGCACTTCAGATGGATATCAAGATCGACGGCATCACCGAAGAGATCATGAAGGTGGCGCTGGAGCAGGCCAAGCGTGGTCGTCTGCATATTCTCGGCGAGATGAGCAAGGCGCTGACCGAAGCCCGCAGCGAGATGAGCGAGTTCGCACCGCGTCTGATCACCGTCAAGATCCATCCGGACAAGATCCGTGAAGTGATCGGTAAGGGTGGCGCGACTATCCGCTCGATCACTGAAGAGACTGGCACCACGATCGATATCAGCGACGACGGCACCATCATCATCGGTTCGGTCAATCGTGAGGCAGCCGAGGCGGCAAAGAAGCGCATCGAGCAGATCACCTCTGACGTCGAGCCGGGCCGCATCTACGAGGGCAAGGTTGCCAAGTTAATGGATTTCGGCGCGTTCGTTACGATCATGCCGGGCAAGGATGGTCTGGTGCACGTGTCGCAGATTTCCGATGAACGCGTCGAGAAGGTTTCGGACAAGCTCAAGGAAGGCGATATCGTCAAGGTGAAGGTGCTCGAAGTCGACAAGCAGGGCCGCATCCGCCTGTCGATGAAGGCAGTCACTGAGGAAGAGCAGAACGCAAGCGTCTGAGAAGTTTCTTCGGTTGAAACCACAAGGCCCGGCGCATGCCGGGCCTTGTGCATTCTGGCTTTAGCGTTTTGTGGCAGACGCTTTTGCTACGATGCTGGAGAACCTTCAACGAGGATGCACCGATGGCCGATCCGGCAAGTGATTTCATCAGGGATTACCAGACCCTGGCGCAGCAGTCGTGGAATACCTGGACGAAGCAGTTGCAGCAACCACCGCAACCCTCGTTGAATCCTTTCGCGCCTCCGCCGGCTGCGCCAGTGGCCGGTGGCGAAGTGCTGGAGCGCACGCTCGCTGGATTGAAGGGCTATTTTGACTGGATGCAGGGCGCCGCAGCCGGCGGAGCGGCGCCCATGAGTGACTGGCGCCAGCAACTGCAACAAATGTTTGGCAATGCGAGCCAGCCCTCCTTTTCGCAGGCGTTTGCCGGCATCGACACTGCAGGCGCCGAGGGCTTCGCCAAGCAGTGGCAGTCGTGGATGCAAGCAATCCAGAACCAAAGTACCCCTGGAATGCCGGGCGCTTTCGAGTCGATGCCGGCCTTTGGGCAGCACCGCGAGCAACAGATGCAGCAGCAAGCCATGACCGAGGCGGTGATGGAATCCATGCAGGCGGCCGCTCGCTACCAAGCCCTGATCCAGAAGGCGAGCGCGCAGGGCATGCAGCGACTGCAGGAAAAGCTGGCGCAACATGCCGAACCGGGTCGTCAGATTGATTCCATGAAGGGCCTGTACGACTTGTGGGTCGATGCGTCCGAAGAGGGTTATTCCGAGATCGCGCTGTCCGACGAGTTTCGCAACGTCTACGGCGACATGGTCAATACGCAGATGCGTGTGCGGCAGATGCAGCTGCAACAGACTGAAAAACTTTGCCAACAGATGGGTATGCCGACGCGCAGCGAAGTGTCCAGTCTGGGCGAACGTTTGCAGGCATTGCGGCGGGAGTTTCGCTCCAGCCAATCGCCGGCGCCTGAGGAGCGTGAAGATGAACTGGTGGCGGTGAAACGAGAACTGACGGCACTCAAGCGAAAGCTTGCCAACGCCTCGGCGACCACGTCTGCGGCAACCAAGTCGGCCCCGGCGAAGCGCACTTCGACGAAGAAGACGGCTGCAGCAAAAAAGGTGGTTAGCAAGAAAGTGGCTACCAAGAAAGTGGCTACCAAGAAAGCTGCGACCAAAAAAGCCGCTACCAAGAAGGCCGTTGCGAAGACCACATCAGCAAAGCAACCACCAGCGCGCAAGACAGCGAAAAAGATCGTGCCGAGCAAATCGAAGTCGGCGGCCGCCTCGACCTCGCGTACCCGTCCGCGCAAGCGCAAGTAAGGAGACCTGATCCATGTTCACCCCATTGCACATTGATCCGACCAAGGCGCTCACCGACATCGCCGATTTTCAACGCAAGCTGGCCGCCGGCATGGGCCATCTTCGCGGCATGAGCGAGCCTGAATACGCCAATACACCGCGCGAACTGGTTTACAGCGAAGACAAGTTGAAAGTCTGGCATTTCACCGGGAACGGCAACGCCAAGTCGAAAACTCCGCTGCTCATCGTCTACGCGCTGGTCAACACTGTGTGGATGACTGACCTGCAAGTCGATCGGTCGATGGTCCGCAATCTGCTGGAGCAGGGCGAGGACGTCTATCTGATTGACTGGGGTTATCCCGACGGTGCCGACCGCTGGCTGACCCTGGACGACTACATCAATGGGTATCTGGATCGTTGCGTCGACGCCGTGCGGCAGCGGCATGATCTGGACGCGATCAACCTGCTCGGCATCTGTCAGGGCGGCACGTTTTCGCTTTGCTACACCGCGCTGCATCCGGAAAAGGTCGCCAATCTGATTACCATGGTCACGCCGGTGGATTTCCACACCCCGGACAACATGCTCTCAAACTGGTGTCGTCAGCTGGACGTGGATCTGTTCGTCGACACGATGGGCAATATTCCTGCTGGTTTGATGAATTACGTCTACCTCACGTTGAAGCCGGTGCGCCTGCATCAGCAGAAATATGTCGGCCTGGTCGACATTCTCGACAATCCGACCGAACTCGAGAACTTCCTGCGCATGGAGCGCTGGATTTTCGACTCGCCCGATCAGGCCGGCGAGGCATTCCGTCAGTTCATCAAGGATTTCTATCAGGGCAACAAACTGGTGAAAGGCAGCCTTGAAATCGGCGGGAAAGCCGTCGATCTGGGCAAGATCATGCAGCCAGTACTGAACATCTTTGCCGAGCAGGATCACCTGGTGCCACCGGACGCGTCGCGCGCGCTGGGCAAGTACGTGGGAACCAGCGACTATACCCAGTTGGCCTTCAAGGGCGGCCATATCGGCATCTACGTCTCCGGTCGCGCACAGCGGGAAGTGCCGCCGGCCATCCATCAATGGCTGCACCAGCGACGCTGAAGAGTCCGCGCGCCCCTCGCCCGTGATGCGCAATCCACGTGTCACGGGCGATAATGGTCGAATGAACACATCCAACGATGCACACGATTCCATTCGCGCCGTTCAGTGGCAGGGCGACCACCTTCGTCTGCTGGATCAACGTCTGCTGCCGGGAAGCGAAAGCTGGATCGACTGTGACGTTGCCGAGCAGGTGACGGGCGCGATTCGCGATCTCGCCGTTCGTGGTGCGCCGGCCATCGGGATTGCTGCGGCCTGGGGCGTGGCGATGGCGGCCCAGCAGGGCGTTTCACTGGAACCCGTGCTGGCATCCTTGCGTGCCACCAGGCCCACCGCCGTGAACCTGATGTGGGCGCTGGACCGGATGAAAAGGTGCATCGCCAAAGGCGCCGATGCCGAAGCGTTGCTGCGCGAGGCGCAGGCGATTCAGGACGAGGACCTGGCGGCCAACCGGAACATGGGCGAAAAGGGTGCTGCGCTGATTACGCCCGGTTCCGGCGTGTTGACCCACTGCAACACCGGCTCGCTGGCTACTGCCGGATATGGCACCGCGCTGGGGGTGATTCGCGCCGGCGTGGCGTCGGGACGGATCGCACGCGTCTATGCCGGGGAAACCCGCCCCTGGCAGCAAGGAGCGCGGCTCACCATGTGGGAGCTGGTGCGCGACGGTATTCCTGCGCATTTGATCGCCGACTCTGCGGCGGCGCACCTGATGAAATCCGGCGCGGTGCAATGGGTGATTGTCGGGGCCGATCGCATTGCTGCCAACGGCGATACGGCCAACAAGATCGGTACCTACCAGCTGGCCATTGCCGCGAGATATCACGGCGTGAAATTCATGGTCGTGGCGCCGTCTTCAACGGTCGACATGGCTACCGGCAGCGGCGAGGAGATCGAGATCGAACTGCGTGATTCCAACGAACTGCTCAGTACCGCCGGCGTGCGCACGGTGATCGATGGCGCACAGGCGTGGAATCCGGTATTTGACGTGGCGCCAGCGGAGCTGATCGATGCCATCGTCACCGAGAGAGGCGTGATCGAACGACCCAACAGCATCGCGATGCAGGCCATGTTCGGCCGCTGATACGAGTGCTTGTCTTGCCTTTGCTGTGGGTCCTTTTCGGCCAGATCGGGTGTTGAAGGCGATCCCGGGGCAAGCCTTCATGAAGAGCGAGGGGATCAGATGGTGGACCGACAGCAGGACTGTCCGGCCATACACGGCAATGCCTTCGTAAGCTGTTGATTTTAAAAGTTTAAATACTGTCTCTTTGATGGCTTTCGTGGTACACTTCTCGGGTTGATTCCGGGTCGCTCGCGCTTGCGCATGAGGCGCTCCGCCACCGCCTATTTTTCGCCTACAGGGAAGCTGTTCAATGGCAGAACTCGCCAAAGAAATCATTCGCGTCAACATCGAAGACGAGATGCGTCAGAGCTACCTCGATTACGCCATGAGCGTGATCGTGGGGCGCGCGCTTCCGGATGTCCGCGATGGCCTGAAACCCGTCCATCGTCGCGTGCTGTTTGCCATGAGCGAGCTGGGCAACGTATGGAACAAACCGTATAAAAAGTCTGCCCGCGTGGTCGGTGACGTCATCGGTAAGTATCATCCGCATGGCGATCAGTCGGTCTACGACGCGATCGTGCGCATGGCGCAGTCGTTTTCGCTGCGCTACATGCTGGTCGATGGCCAAGGCAACTTCGGTTCCGTTGACGGCGACAATGCGGCGGCCATGCGATACACCGAAGTGCGCATGTCCAAGCTCACGCACGAGCTGCTTGCCGATATCGACAAGGATACCGTCGATTTCGGGTTCAACTACGACGAAAGCGAACGCGAGCCGCTGGTGCTGCCTTCGCGCGTGCCGAACCTGCTGATCAACGGCTCGTCCGGTATTGCGGTCGGCATGGCGACCAATATCCCGCCACACAACCTCAACGAGGTCATTGCTGCAACGATCGCCCTGATCAACGAGCCGTCGCTCGGCATCGAGGACTTGATGCAGCATATCCCGGGTCCGGATTTCCCGACATACGGCATCATCAACGGCTCGTCCGGCATCATCGAGGCCTATCGCACGGGTCGCGGACGTATCCTTGTTCGTGCCAGGGCCGAAGTCGAGACCGAGGCCAATGGTCGCGAGACGATCATCGTCCATGAGCTGCCATATCAGGTGAACAAGGCGCGGCTGATCGAGAAGATCGCCGAGCTGGTCAAGGAAAAGAAACTCGAGGGGATCAGCGAGCTGCGCGACGAGTCCGACAAGGATGGCATGCGCATCGTGATCGAGATTCGACGCGATTCGATGGGCGATGTGGTGCTGAACAATCTGTTCCAGCAGACCCAGATGCAGGTCACGTTCGGTATCAACATGGTCGCCCTGCTGGATGGCCAGCCGCGACTGCTGAACCTCAAGGACATCCTCGAGGCGTTCATCCGCCATCGCCGCGAAGTGGTCACCCGTCGCACGATCTTCGAATTGCGCAAGGCGCGTGCCCGCGCGCATATCCTTGAAGGTCTGACCGTCGCACTGGCCAATATCGACGAGATGATCGAGCTGATCAAGACGTCTGCGTCGCCGGCTGAAGCGCGCGAGCGCATGGTTACGCGGCGCTGGGATGCCGGGCTGGTTCGCGCGCTGCTTTCGGCGACCGGTGCGGAGGCCTCGCGCCCGGAAGAGATGGATCCTCGCGATGGCCTGAAGGATGACGGCTATCAGTTGTCCGATGTGCAGGCACAGGAAATTCTGGCAATGCGTCTGCACCGCCTGACCGGGCTGGAGCAGGAAAAACTCTCCGACGAATACCGCCAGATTCTCGAAACCATCCGGGGCTTGATTCATATTCTCGAGAATCCTTCTCGCTTGCTTGACGTGATTCGCGGCGAACTGGAGGCGATTCTCGCGGACTTCGGCGACAAGCGTCGTACCGAGATCCAGCATTCGCAAGAGGATCTCAACGTCCTCGACCTGATCGCACCGGAGGACATGGTGGTTACCCTGTCGCATACCGGTTACGTCAAGCGGCAGCCGGCAAGCACATATCGCTCGCAGCGACGTGGCGGCAAGGGGCGTTCAGCCTCGGCACTGAAAGAAGAGGATGTGGTCGAGCAGCTGTGGGTAGTCAACACGCATGACACGTTGCTGGCGTTTACCAGCACGGGCCGCGTCTACTGGCAGAAGGTCTATCAGATTCCGGAAGCGGGCCCGGGTGCCCGCGGCAAACCCATCGTGAACCTGTTGCCCCTGGGCGAGGATGAAAAGGTGCAGGCGGTATTGCCGATTCGCGAATACGGTGCGGATCAGTTCGTTTTCTTTGCCACCCGACAGGGCACGGTCAAGAAAACGCCATTGAACGAATTTGCCTTCCAGCTGCAGAAGGGCAAGTTGGCGATCAAGCTGCATGAGGGTGATGCACTGGTCGATGTGGCGTTGACCGACGGCAACAGCGACATTCTGATGTTTGCCTCAAACGGCAAGGTGAATCGCTTCGACGAAAATACCGTGCGCTCCATGGGCCGCACCGCGGCTGGCGTGCGCGGTATGCGCCTGACCCAGGATGCACAGGTGGTCTCGCTGATCGTGGCCGCCGAAGGTGACATTCTTACCGCGACTGAACGCGGTTTCGGCAAGCGCACCCAATTGGAAGAATTCACCAAAAAGGGTCGTGGCACTCAAGGCGTCATTGGCATTCAGTGTTCCGAGCGCAATGGCGGTCTGGTCGCTGCCGTCCAAGTGACCGAGGCGCACGAACTGATGCTCATTTCCGATCAGGGCACGCTGGTGCGTACTCCGGTGGCTGAGATCTCGCAGCTCGGGCGCAACACCCAGGGCGTCACCCTGATCAAGCTGCCCGCCAAGGAGTCTCTGGTCAGCGTGATGCGCCTGGATGCCGAGGAAGACAGCAGCGATGATGCCGAGGTTGCCGATACTCCAGCACCGACAGACGGTGACGGTGGCGAGACAGCCGACCCCGTGATTGCCGACGACTGAGCCAGCCTCTGGTTCCGGAAACGAAAAACCCCGGCTTGCCGGGGTTTTTTTCTGCCTGTATGGATTGGCAGGCTTCGGCGCTCGAGCTCAGCACTTTTCCAAGTCGGTAACCGTTCACTCCGCCAACCTTTTACATAGGGCAGAGGCGGCAGCCTCAATCTTCGATGGCAGCGAACATGGCTTCGGCGCTGGAGACGCGCAGCTCGCCCGGTGCTTCGATCTGCAGCAGCTTTACAACGCCGTTTTCGGCATACAAGGCAAATCGACGTGTTCGCAGACCCATGCCGTATGCACTGCCGTCAAGTTCCAGACCCATCATGCGGGTAAAGCTTCCGTTGCCGTCGGCAAGCAGCTTGAATCCGGCAGGCACGTGCTGTGATGCCGCCCAAGCCTGCATCACGAAGGCATCATTCACAGCGAGGCAGAACACCTCGATGTCTCGCGCGCGAAAAGCGTCGAACTGCTGCACATAACCGGGCAAGTGCTGCTCCGAGCATGTCGGGGTGAAAGCGCCAGGGACGCCGAACATCACCACCTTATGTTTCTCGAACAACGCCGCCGTCGGCATCGTCTGGGGCTCGGCAATGCCGTCGATGACGGCGATATCGAGATGGGGGATAGTCTGTCCGGCCTGCAACATGGTCATGGAAACTCAATCTGAAAGGAGGGGAAACGAGAGGAATGCTAGCGCCATGTTGCGGCGCTGTCGTCTTGAATCGTGCCGGAAAGGACTCATTTTCTCTTTCAAGCGGTGATCGCACCGTAACCCGTCAAGGAAACAGGTATGAATCTCCATCGAAACGTGAATACATGGCATGCGGGCCGGGCTTTTCCGGCGGATGTACGGCATGCGCTGGGCCAGCTTTTTCAGCAAAACGACTGGCCGGCTTCGACGGCCAATGACGCCCGGTGGTCCCCTCGTGTCGACATTCGGGAGGATGAGCATCGTTTCGTGATCGAGGCGGATATTCCAGGCGTGGATCCGGCGCTGATTGAGGTCAGCATGGACAAGGGTGTGTTGTCGATCAAGGGCGATCGTGGTGTCGAGCAGGGCTCGCCGCAGGGCAAATTTACCCGCATCGAGAGAGCGAGCGGCAGCTTCCATCGGCACTTTTCTCTGCCGGACAGTGCCGATGCCGAAGGCATCGTAGCGAACGGCAAGCTGGGTGTGCTCGAAATCGTGATACCGAAGAAAGCGCAGGCAACGCCGCGACGCATTACCATTAACGCAAGCCACTGAGCCAAGGCAGGTGGGGAACATCCCGTGGTGGCGTGATTCCACCGCGGGTTTTGTGTGAGTCTGGGAGTGGTGAGTGGAATTCAAAGACTATTACGAGATCCTGGGTGTCAAACAGGATGCAAGCGAAACCGAGATAAAGTCGGCGTATCGCAAACTGGCGCGGAAATTTCACCCGGACAAGAACAAGGAAGCGGGCGCCGAGGACAAATTCAAGGCGATCAATGAGGCCAATGAGGTACTCAAGGACGTCGAAAAGCGTCGGTCCTATGATCAATTGCGCGCCGGGGGCTACCGACAGGGCGAGCAATTCCGGCCGCCTCCGGGCTGGCAGGGAAAGTCACAGGGTTTTGGCGGCGATGAGGATGGCGACTTCAGCGACTTCTTCGAGAGCATGTTTGGCCGGGGCGCTGCTGGCGGTCACCGCGGCCAGCCGCGACCGCGTCGCGGGCAGGATATACAGGCCTCGGTAAAGATCGACTTGCAGACAGCCTTCGATGGCGGCAAGACCCGTTTGGCCCTGCGCGAGCCCGCCGGTGGCGAGCGCGTGCTGGAAGTGAAGATCCCTGCCGGCATTCATCCCGGGCAAGTGATTCGTCTGGGTGGCCAGGGGCAGGGCGGCATGGCGGGCGGGCCGAATGGCGATCTGCTGCTTGAGGTAGGCATCCACGATGACGCCCGCTTTCGCCTGGACGGGCGCAATGTCGTGCACGTTTTGCCGATTGCTCCATGGGAAGCGGCCCTGGGTGCCACGGTGCCGGTGCCGACCCTGGCCGGTACGGTCGATTTGCGCATACCGCCCGGTTCTCAGTCCGGCCGCAAGTTGCGCTTGAAAGGGCGAGGCATGCCCGGCACGCATCCGGGGGATCAGCTGGTCGAGATGTCCATTCGCGCTCCTTTAGCCGAGAGCGAAGAACAAAAGGCCGCTTATGAGACGTTGCGCCAGCAGTTCGAAGACTTCGATCCGCGCAACTGAATCAGGGTGCTTGCTGGCCAATGAAAAACGGCGCCTGCGGACGCCGTTTTCTTGTCAAGCCTTGCCGCCAGTTATTCGGGCAGAAATTCCTTCAAGGCCTTGACCAGTTCCTCTTCCTTGATCGGCTTCGTCACATAGGCCTTGGCGCCCTGACGCATGCCCCAGACCTTGTCGGTTTCCTGATCCTTGGTGGTGACCAGAATGATCGGTATGTGCGCCGTGTCGGCATTTTTGCTGATCGTGCGCGTTGCCTGGAATCCGTTGAGGTTCGGCATCACCACGTCCATCAGGATCAGGTCAGGCATTTCCTGCTTGGCGACTTCGACACCGGCGGCACCGTCTTCGGCGGACAGTGTCTCGTGCCCGAGTTTTTCGACGATTCGCTTGATGCCAAGCAATTGAGACGGAGAGTCGTCGACGATCAGGATGCGTGCCATAGAGTAGGAATTCCCTTCAAGTTTGGTTGATTCTAAGCCGTGCTGTCGGTACTTCCAAGCGCAGTCTGGTCAAGCCACGCCGTCGACACGTACCAGCGTGCGTCCAAAAGAGTCACCTGCCAGCATACGGGGAAATATCTGCGGCAGCTGTTCGAGACTGATTTCGGTGGTGGCGATGCGATCGAGATGCTGTGGCTTCCAGTGGCTGGCCAGACGTTGCCAGATGATGTCGCGGATGTCGCGCGCCGTGCCGGCCGAAGCAATGCCCAGCAGACTGGCGCCCCGAATGATGAACGGCATGACTGTACTGGCCAGTTCCACGCCACCGGCATTGCCGCACAGAGCGACGTTGCCGTAAGGACTGATCAGGGGCAACAGGCCACTGAGCATCGGGCCGCCGACGTTCTCCAGCGCCCCGGCGAATCGAGTCGAATCCATCGGTTTGCCGCTGAAATCAAGCTGGTGACGGTCGATACATTCACGAGCTCCCAAGCCTTTGAGGAAATCGAACTGATCGCTCTTGCCACTGATCGCATGAACTTCATAACCGGCGCGACTGAAGATGTCGATCGCCAGCATGCCAACCCCGCCACTGGCGCCGGTAACGGCAATCGGCCCCATGTCGGCGCTCTGTCGATTGTCCTCCATGCGCAGCAGGCCCAGCGCCGCGGTGAAGCCGGCGGTACCGATGATCATGCTCTCTCGCAAAGTGAGGCCGGAGGGCAGTGGAATTGTCCAGCGCGCAGGGAGGCGGGCGACTTCGGCATAGCCGCCATCGCGCGTCTCGGATAGACCACTGCCGGTGCACAGGACGGCATCACCCTCCTTGAACGAAGGGTCCGTCGAAGTGATCACATGACCAGCGACATCGATCCCGCCGTTGAGCGGATAGCTGCGAAGGATCCGCCCCTTGCCCGTGCCTGCGAGCGCGTCCTTGTAGTTGACTGACGAGTAAGCCACCTTGACCAGCACTTCGCCTTCCGACAGCGCATCACTGTCCATGGTTTCGATGCCTGCGCGGTAGCCGGCGTCGTCTTTGTGGATACGAAAGGCCTTGATTGCGTTCATGTCGAATCCTTGGGTGGTCTCACCGAGTGGTCAGGCTTTGACGCTGGAGGGGCCGATCACCTTGGCGGCGTGATCGCCTTCATAACTTGCCATCCAGTCGAACAGGGCGGGCATCGAGTCGCCGAACCATACACTGTCGCGCTGTCCGGGCCGTACGAAGCCCTCGTCGACCATGTGCCCCATCATCGTGCTGAGCGAGCGATAATAATTACGGACGTTCAGAAATGCGCAAGGGTAGCGATGCAGGCCGAGTTGGGCCCAGGTCAGCATTTCGAACATCTCGTCCATGGTGCCGAAACCGCCGGGCAGGGCGACAAACCCATCCGATAGTTCATACATGCGCGTCTTTCGCTGGTGCATGGTCTCGACCACCTGCAGCTCTGTGAGACCCGGATGAGCGACCTCGAGTTCGACCAGTTGACGTGGAATGACGCCAACCACCTCCCCGCCAGCGGCAAGCACGGCGTCCGCCAGGGTTCCCATCAAACCGACCTTGCCGCCACCGTAAACCAGGGTCAAGCCGCGTCGCGCCATCTCGGTACCGAATGCCCGGGCCTGTTCGGTGTATTCAGGACGGTTGCCGCTGCTGGAGCCGCAGTAGACGCAAAGGGATTTGATTTTTTCCATGCCATTCTCCAGAAGCGCAAAACCCGTCCTTGAGAGACGGGTTGCGTCGAACGTGAACGAGGGGCAGCCAGCCGCGTCCCCTCAATTGACCTTGTGAATAGAGCGCTTGTCGACCGAGAGAGCAGCTTCGTGCACGGCCTCGGACAAGGTCGGATGAGCGTGGATGATACGCGCCATGTCTTCCGCCGAACCCTTGAACTCCATCGCGACCACGCACTCGGCGATCAGCTCGGAGACGCCCGGGCCCACCATGTGCACACCGAGAATGCGATCGGTCTCGGCATGGGCGATCATCTTAACGTGCCCGATGGCTTCGTTCATCGCCACGGCGCGACCGATCGCGGCAAACGGGAAGGTGCCGATCTTGTACGGCACGCCTTCGTCCTTGAGCTGCTTCTCGGTCTTGCCAGCCCATGCAATCTCGGGTTCGGTATAGATCACCCAGGGGATGGTGTCGTAATTGACGTGGCCGGCCTTGCCTGCAATCCACTCAGCCACCGCCATGCCTTCCTCGAAACCCTTGTGTGCCAGCATTGGGCCACGCACGGCGTCGCCCACGGCCCAGACGCCGTCGACGCCCGTATGGCAATGCTCGTCGACTTCGATGCGGCCACGCTCGTCCAGCTTTACGCCGGTGTCGTCGCCCAGCAAACCGTCGGTGTAGGCACGACGGCCCACGGCCACCAGCAGCTTGTCCACGATCAGGCTGTGGTCGCCGTCCTTGTCGATGTAAGTGAGGTGGACTTCGTTTTTCTTGACCTCAGCCTTGGAGAGCTTAGCGCCCAGCTTGATGTCGAGACCCAGCTTGCCGAATTCCTTCAGCGCGACCTTGGCGATATCGGCATCGACCACACCCAGAAAATCGGGCAGGGCTTCGAGCATCGTCACTTCGGCGCCGAGACGACGCCAGACGCTGCCCAGTTCCAGGCCGATCACGCCAGCGCCGATGACGCCAAGGCGCTTGGGTACTTCGGTGATGTCCAGCGCGCCAGCGTTGTCGATGATGAACTTGTTGTCGAACTTCGCGAACGGCAGTTCGATCGGCACAGAACCCGAGGCAAGGATCACATTGGTCGCGGCAATCGTCTGCTTTTCACCGTCGTTGCCGGTGACCTCGACCTCGTTGCCTTTCAGCAGCTTGCCCGTGCCGAAATAGCTGGTGATCTTGTTGGCCTTGAACAACTGCGCCACGCCACCGGTGAACTGCTTGACGATCTTGTCCTTGCGGCCAATGAAGGTACCCAGATCGACCTTGGCGTTTTCCACCGTGATGCCGTGCACCGGCAGATTGTGCGCGATGTTGTAGAACTGCTTGGACGAATCGAGCAGGGCCTTGGAAGGAATGCAGCCCACATTGAGACACGTGCCGCCCAGCGCCGCCTTGCCATCCTTGCCAGCCCAGGCGTCGACAACGGCCGTCTTCAGACCGAGTTGCGCGGCACGGATGGCGGCGTGATAGCCGGCCGGAC
Source organism: Rhodanobacter sp. (assembly GCA_040006415.1). Lineage (GTDB taxonomy): Bacteria > Pseudomonadota > Gammaproteobacteria > Xanthomonadales > Rhodanobacteraceae > Rhodanobacter. The sequence continues at coordinate 1,672 of JBDTXA010000077.1, read as the reverse complement.
CGCCGCCGATGACGATAACGTCGAATTTGTCGCTCATGGCAAAATTTCCTTGAAAGCGGGAACAGGGAACGGGGAGCGGGGAACAGAGGCGGCAGCTTTCACCGTTCCCCGCGCCCTGTTCCCCATTCCCGCATCATTAGAGACCGAGCAGCATGCGCTGCGGGTTTTCCAGCTGATTCTTGATGTCGACCAGGAACAGCACCGCGTCCTTGCCATCGATGACACGATGGTCATAGGACAGCGCGATGTACATCATCGGCGCGGCAATGATCTGGCCGTTTTCGACGATGGCGCGCTCCTTGATCGTATGCATGCCAAGGATGGCGCTCTGCGGCGGGTTGACGATCGGGGTCGACAGCAGCGAACCGAAGGTGCCGCCGTTGGTGATGGTGAACGTGCCGCCTTGCAGGTCGTCCAGCGACAGCTTGTTGTCGCGCGCCTTTTTTGCATATCCGGCGATGCCTTTCTCGATATCGGCAAAGCCCATCTCCTGCACGTCGCGCAGCACGGGTGTGACCAGGCCCTTGTCGGTCGAGACGGCGATCGAGATGTCCTGGTAACCGTGATAGATCACGTCGTTGCCGTCGACCGAAGCATTGACGAACGGGTAGCGCTTGAGCGCCTCGGCGGCCGCTTTGACGAAGAAGCTCATGAAGCCCAGCTTGATGCCGTGTTCCTTCTGGAACGCCTCACCCAGCGATTTGCGCATCTTGACGACTTCGGCAAGATTCACCTCGTTGAACGACGTCAGCATCGCGATCGAATTCTTCGAGTGCATCAAGCGTTCGGCGATGCGCAGGCGCATGCGGGTCATCGGCACGCGCTCTTCCGGACGCGCTCCGGGTGTGGGCTTTGCGGCGGCTGCCGGGGCCGCTGCCGCAGTCGCTGCCTTGGCGCCGCCATCCTTGCTGTAGTTGACCAGGTCTTCCTTGGTTACGCGGCCGTCGCGGCCCGTCCCCTCAACCTTGGATGCATCGATATTTTCTTCGCTGGCGACCCGCCGACCGGCCGGCGAAAGATCTTCAGCACCCTTGGCAGATGACTTTTCCGCCTTTGGTGCGTCAGCCTTTGCAGCAGCGGCACCCTTGGCATCGCTCTTCGGCTCGTCTTTCGGTGCCTCCGCAGCGGCTGCGCCTTCCTCGATGATTGCGATGACCTGTTCGCCGTTCACGGTGTCACCGACCTCGTGCCGGATTTCCTTCAGCACGCCGTCGACCGGGGAGGGCACTTCCAGCACCACCTTGTCGGTTTCGAGATCGACAAGGTTCTCGTCGCGCTTGACCGCTTCGCCGGCTTTCTTGTGCCAGGTGGCGATGGTGGCGTCGGAGACGGACTCGGGCAGGACGGGGACTTTGAGTTCGATGGACATAGCGAAGGGCTCTTGAGTGAGTGCGTTCATCCGATGAGCGCAAAGATCAAAGCGGCCATCCATGGCCGCACTGTTCAAAACATTATTCCGCGGAGTGATCGGTGCCGACGGGCGCAATCAGTGCCTGTTTGACCAGTGCTGTTTGCTCGGCGGCATGGGTATTGAGATGTCCGGCTGCGGGCGCGGGGGAGCGTGCTCGCCCCGCGTAGGAAAGGCTGTGCTTGCTGCTGGTGCACGCCTGCAAATGGTGGCGGATCTGGAACCAGGCGCCCTGGTTCATCGGCTCTTCCTGGCACCAGATCA
>JBDTXA010000076.1:0-15687 GCA_040006415.1 Rhodanobacter sp. | reverse complement strand
TCGGGGTGAACTCGCCATGGGTCGAGATCATCATCTGCACACCGTTGGCGGCCAGTACTTCCAGCGCGCTCTCGAACGCCGGCTTCGACAAAGCGTGCGTGTCGAAGCCGATGAATAGCGGACCGTCGATGCCCTTGCTCTTGCGGTATTCGCAGATCGCCTGGCTGGTGGCCAGGATGTGCCATTCGTTGAAACTGCGGTCGAGCGAGCTGCCGCGATGCCCCGAAGTGCCGAACGACACTCGCTGCGACGGCACCGACGGATCGGGCTTGAGATCGACGTAGGCGGCCAGCAGCTTCGACACGTCGACAAGAATCGACGAAGGCGCGGGTTTGCCGGCGAGTGGACTGATTTTCTGGCTCATGTGTTCTCGGAATTTTTTCGGTTGGTAGTCACGTGCGGGTTGGCCCGCCTGTAGGAGCGCACCCTGTGCGCGAACGCTCTTGGCCGAGTCATCGAAAAATTATTGCGATTGCAAGCCCTTAAAAAAGAGCATTCGCGCACAGGCTGCGCTCCTACGGGACGGCTTCGGGCGAGCCGTCGCGCAGCTGACGATAGCGCCGAATCAAGGTGTTGGTAGAGCTGTCATGCGCCAGCTCCGGTTCGGTCTTCGCAGTCAGCTCGGCGATGGTGGTCTTCGCCAGCTGTTTGCCCAGCTCCACGCCCCATTGATCGAACGAGTCGATGTCCCAGATCACGCCCTGCACGAACACGCTGTGCTCGTAGAGGGCGATCAGCGAGCCAAGCACGTGCGGGGTCAGTTTCTCGGCCAGAATCGTGCTGCTGGGGCGATTGCCGGCAAACGTGCGATGCGGCACCAGCGCTTCGTCGGTACCTTCGGCGCGCACTTCCTCGGCCGTCTTGCCGAAGGCCAGCGCCTCGCCCTGCGCAATCAGGTTGGCCATCAGCAGATCGTGCTGTTGGCCGCCGCCGTGCACGGGCAGCGGGTTCAGACTTTGGCCGAAGCCGATGAAATCGCATGGCACGATGCGGGTGCCCTGGTGGATCAGCTGATAGAACGAATGCTGGCCGTTGGTGCCGGGCTCGCCCCAGTAGATCGGGCCGGTGGCGTAGTCAACGGCATTGCCCTCGATGGTCACGCTCTTGCCGTTGCTTTCCATCGTCAGCTGCTGCAGGTAGGCCGGAAAGCGCTTCAGGTACTGCTCATAGGGCAGCACGGCAACCGTGGCTGCATCGAGGAAATTGTTGTTCCATACCGCCAGCAATCCCATCAGCACGGGCAGGTTGCGCTCCGGCGGCGTGTCGCGGAAATGCACGTCCATCGCGTGGAAGCCGGCCAGCATCTCGCGGAAATGCTCCGGTCCGATCGCCAGCATGGTGGACAGGCCGATCGCCGAATCCATCGAGTAGCGTCCGCCCACCCAGTCCCAGAAGCCGAACATGTGCGCCGTGTCGATACCGAATTTCCGTACCTCGTCGGCATTGGTCGACACCGCCACGAAATGCTTCGCCACAGCGCCACTCTTTTCAGGATCGGCTTCACCCAGAGCCTTGATGCACCAGTCGCGCGCCGCATGCGCGTTGGTCAACGTTTCCAGGGTGGTGAAGGTTTTGGAGCAGACGATGAACAGCGTTTCGGCGGCATCGAGGTCGCGGGTGACCTCGACGAAATCGGTGCTGTCCACGTTGGACACGAAGCGGAAGCTCATGTCGCGGGCGCTGTAGTCACGCAGCGCTTCGTAGGCCATGACCGGGCCGAGGTCCGAACCGCCGATGCCGATGCTGACCACGTTGCGAATACGCTTGCCGGTATGACCCAGCCACTCACCATTGCGCACCTGGTCGGAAAACTCTGCCATGCGATCGAGCACCGCGTGCACGTCCGTGACCACGTCGTGGCCATCGACCAGAATCTTTTCGCTGGCCGGCGCGCGCAGCGCCACATGCAGCACGGCGCGGTCCTCGGTACTGTTGATGCGTTCGCCGCTGAACATCGCCCGGGTGTGCTGCGACAGGCCACGCGCCTGCGCCAATTCGCGCAGCAGACGCAAGGTATCGCTGTTGACGCGCTGCTTGGAGTAGTCCAGGTAAAGCCCGACATCCTCGAGCACCAGTTGTTCACCGCGCAGCGGGTCGGCAGCAAACAAGTCGCGCAGGTGCTTGCTGCCGATGTCGGAAAAATGTTGCTGCAGTGCCTGCCACTGCGGAAGGGAAGTCAGTGCGGATGCGCTCATCGCAGTGCGGGTCCTTTTGACTTTTCCGCCAATTCCCTGGCCTTGTCGGCGATGCCCTGCATCAGCTGCTTCCATGATTTGACGAAAGCGTCGCCACCGTCTTTCTGGAGTTTCAGGGCAAGCGCATCGATGTCCACGCCGGCGTCGGCGATCTTCGCCTGAATCGCATCGGCGTCGGCGCCATCGGTCGCCATCACGTCGCCCAGGGTTCCGTGATCGGCAAACGCATTCAGGGTTTTCTCCGGCATCGTGTTGATGGTGTCCGGAGCGGCAAGCGCTTTGACATAGAGCGTGTCGGATGCGGAGGGATCCTTGACCCCGGTGCTTGCCCACAGCAGCCGCTGTGGCGTCGCACCCGCTGCGGCGAGTTTTTTCCAGCGCGGCGAATCGAGCATGGCGCGGTAGGCACGGTAGGTCTGCTGGCCAACGGCGATACCCAGCTTGTTGTGGAGTTCGTCCGGCAACTCCTTGTTGCTGGCCACGTCCCAGCGGCTGATGAACAACGAGGCGACCGAACCCACGCGCAGGTCCAGCCCTGCCTCGAGACGGCGTTCGATACCGCGCAGATAGGCCTCGCTGGCTGCCTCATATTGGGCACAGGAAAACAGTAGCGTCACATTGATCGGAATGCCAAGGAAGATGGCTTCCTCAATCGCCGGAATGCCTTCGGGTGTGCCGGGGATCTTCACGAACAGGTTGTCCCGCTGGGCTTTGTGATGGATAAGGCGCGCGGCAGCGATCGAGCCCGCCGTATCGGCTGCCAGCAGCGGCGAGACCTCCATCGACACCCAGCCGTCGAGCCGTTTGGTGGACTTGAATATCGGCTGGAACAGGTCGGCAGCTCGGCGCAGGTCTTCCAGCGCCAGCTCGACGAACAACGTCTCGTCGGAAAGGCCGGCCAGGGTCTTGGCGTGGATACCGGCGTCGTAGGCATCACCCTTACCAATCGCGGCTTCGAAGATGCTCGGATTGGAAGTGAGGCCGGTGATCGAATCTTCGGCGATGTAGCGCGCCAGCGTTCCATCGTCGAGCAGGGTGCGGGTGATGTTGTCCAGCCACAGGCTCTGGCCGAGATCATGCAGTTGCTGGGTCGCTTTCATGCTTGCTCCGAGGTAATCAATTCATGGATAGTCAATTCAGGGGTCGTCGATTCAGGGGTCGTCGATTCAAATGGACGTCTATTCGTCGGCGCGCAGGCTGATCACCGGCGCGTCGGGCAGGAAGTCGACCAGCTTGCGCTGGCGCAGATCGCCGATGCACGCGATGCGCACGTCCGGCTCGACAGCCAGTCCTTCGCGAATCGCATCGGCAGCGTAGTGGCCCTGTTCGACGAAAACCGTGGTGAGCTTGTGACCCAGACGATGTTTCATTTCGGCGAGAATGTTCGGCTTGTCGTCCACCATCACGTAGTGCGCGGCGGGATAGCGCTGTTGCATCGCCACCAGCATGTGTTGCTTGTGGACATACACCAGCACTTCGCCGCGCACGGCATCCCACGCGCCGGAACGCTGAATCTTGCGCGGCTGAAAGACGATATCGCCGTCGGAGAGGATCGCGGTCGGACCCAGCGAGCGCATGTGCGCAACGGTCTCCAGCGCGTCCGGATACAGCCGCTCGTCAAAGGGATACTCCAGCAGGTATCTGGACATCTGCAGCAGCGCGGGTTCGTTGTCCAGTCCACTGCGGAAGCGCTGCAGCGCGCCCAGGTAGTCGGCAAAGCCGAACTCGTCGCGCAGCTGCGCGTAGATCGCCCAGTAGCGCTCGCGTTCCTGCCGGCCGAACGCCTGCTCCAGGGTGTCGCCCAAGTCGGCAGCGAAGCGGTCGTTGTCGAGCAGGGTGTTGTCGACATCGAGCAGGAACATGATGCGGGCCGCCGTCATCACGATGGGCTGTCCGTCATCACTGGCTGGTGCCAGCCACCGTCGGCCTCGATCAGCGCGTCGGCCTGTTTCGGCCCCCAGCTGCCACGCCGGTAGGGAATCGCGGGGTGATGGTTCAGCAGCACCGGCTCGACTACCACCCAGGCGGCCTCGACCGCGTCCTCGCGGGTGAACAGCGCACCATCGCCGGCCATCGCATCACCGAGCAGGCGTTGATAAGGCGACTCCTGCCCGGTCTGCTCCTCCACCAGGGTCAGCTCGCGCTGGTCGCCGATGAATTCCTTGCCCGCGCGCTTGACCCGCGCGGCTAAAGCCACGGCGGTATTGGGCGACAGCCGGAAGCGCAGGTAGTTCGCCCGCCCCGCCTTCTGCGCGGCATCGTCGAACAGCTTCTGCGGCGGCGGCTTCAGCTCCACCACGATCTCGGCCACGGTCTCGGGCAGGCATTTGCCCGAGCGCAGATACCAGGGCACGCCACCCCAGCGCCACGAATCGATGAACAGGCGCAGCGCGCAGTAGGTTTCGACGTCGGAGCCCTTTGCCACGCCCGGCTCGCTGCGGTAGCCGCGGTACTGGCCGCGCACCAGATCGTCCGGCTGCAGCGGGCGCATCGCCTGGAACACCTTGGCCTTTTCCGCGTGCACGGCGCCGAAGCCCTGGTAGGCCGGTGGCTCCATCGCCAGCAGCGCCACGATCTGCAGCAGATGATTCTGGATCACGTCGCGCAGGCAGCCGGTACCGTCGTAGAACGACCCCCGGCCCTGCACGCCGAACTGCTCGGACAACGTCACCTCGACGCTGGCCACGTTGTTACGGTTCCAGATCGGCTCCAGGAACGAATTGGCGAAGCGGAAGTACAGGATGTTCATGATCGCTTCCTTGCCCAGAAAGTGATCGATGCGGAAGATCGCGTCGTCCGGAAACGCCGACTTCAGCGTCTCGTTGAGCTGCTTTGCGGAGGCCAGGTCGCGCCCGAACGGCTTCTCCACCACTACCCGCGCGTGCTCGGCGCAACCGGCCTGCTTGAGTCCCTGTACCACGGTTCCGAACAGGCTGGGCGGGATCGCCAAGTAATGCAGCGGTCGCTTCGCCGTTCCCAGCGCCTGCTTCAGCTGGGCAAACGTGGCCGGGTCGTTGTAGTCGCCATCGACGTACTGCAGTCGCGAGGAAAGCTTGTCGAACGCGGCCTTGTCGAACTTCTCGCCGCCGTCCTTCGCCGCCTGCTTCACGCTCTCGCGCGCACGCTGGCGAAACTGTTTCAGGCTCCAGTCCGAGTGCGCCACACCGATGATCGGCAGCTCCAGCTGGTCGTCCCGGCTCATGGCCTGCAGCGCAGGAAAAATCTTCTTGTAGGCCAGGTCGCCAGTGGCGCCGAAAAAGACCAGGGCATCCGAGCGGGGTATTGCCATGAGCGCGATTGTCTCCAGACGGGGGTTTCCGCCCCGCGGTCTGGTCATCCTCGACCGGAAAACTCCAGCGTCGAACGACTGTTCCATCGGGCGATGGAACCCCCAGCGTGCACGCCAGCAGGTTAAGTCGATGCATAAACGCACGACGCAGGATCCTGCGTCCGCGCGACGCGGGTGAAGACATTTCACAAGTGGCAAATAAGCAGGTGGCGAATGACGGCTATCAGCCGCCGAACGGCTGTCTGATCCGACGCTCCGTCGCTTGGTCCGGACGCGCCACCAACGCCCCGGTGCGCATCAAGCTCACGCTGTAGTGGCCGTCATCGACGAGGGGAAGGAACACCCCGCTGCCGTAAACGGTATCCACTTCCGGCAGCCACTGCGGATACTGCTTGCGTAGAGTAAGCAGATCGAACGGGCCGGCTTCGCCGAAGCTGATCACGGTGCGCGGGGCCTCGACTTCCTGGGCAGCATCGTCGTAGCGACCGGACAGGCGATCAAGCCGGTACAGCGGCGGCACGCCGGCCAGCAGCGCGGGCAATTTCCATTTCAGCACCACCGCTTCGACACGCCAGTCGTCTCCGGCCAGTTGCACCTGACGTGTGCGGCCGTCCGGCCACGTCAACGTGAGCGCCCAGCGTTGTGGCGAAAGGATGTGCGCGTCGATGTCGACCACCGGCGCTTCCTCACTGAGCAGGCGGTAACCGCGCAACGAATAGCCGGTACCGGCCAGCAAAAGGGTGAGCGCAAGGAAGACCAGGCACAACAGACCGCGCCATGTGGCGGCCAGCCGACGGCGTTGATGCAGGTGCCCGCGCAGTTTCACCATCTGCACGAGGGTGATCAGCAGACACACCGCCGCCAGCACCAGCAGTACGGTCATCGGCATGCGCAGCAGTGCGCTCCATTCCATCAGCAGGTTCCTCGTTGCGTGGCAGGCCATCCCCGCTCTCATCATAACGGGCAACGGCTGGCGCGCCGCGCCTCGTTATACTGCGGGCACGAACCAGGAAATTCGATCATGCGCCGATCACTCTTGCTGCTGCCGTTCTGCCTCGTTGTCGCCACGCTTGCCGGCTGCGGCAACAAGGGACCGCTGGTCTATCCGCCCGCCAGGCCGACGCCTGCCGGCTCGAAGCAGGCACCGACCGCACCGGCGCCCGCGCCAGCTGCCAGCAGCGAGATGCCTGGCACGATGCAGCCCTGAACCCGTGCCGCTGCGCTTTTCCAAGATGCACGGACTGGGCAACGACTTTGTCGTACTGGACTGTCGCGAACAGGCTTTTTCGCTGGACTGGGCGCAGATTCGTGCCCTGGGTGACCGTCACACCGGCGTCGGCTTCGATCAGCTGCTGAGTGTGGAGCCGCCACGCGATGCGTCGTGCGCGTTCTACTACGGCATATGGAACACGGACGGCTCGCTATCGGGACAATGCGGCAATGGCGTGCGCTGCGTCGCGGCGTGGCTGCATCGGGCCGGTGCGCTGGCCATCGGTAAAAGCGTCCGTATCGAAAGCCCGTCTGGGCCGGTGACCGTTCGCCTGCTCGCCAGCGATGAAGTGACCGTCGACATGGGCGAGCCGAGCTTCGATCCGGTGCGCATCCCTTTCGACACTCCCGGCCCGGCGAGCAGCTACGACGTCACCGTGGGCGACGACGTCCTGTCGATTGGCGCCGTGTCCATGGGCAATCCGCACGCCGTCCTTGTCGTGGCTCAGCTGGATGACCCCGCACTGGAGCTGTTCGGCCCGCTGCTGACTGCTCACGCCCGTTTTCTCGAACATGCCAACGCAGGCTTTGTGCAACAGGTCGATCGCGGCCACCTGCGCCTGCGAGTGCACGAACGTGGTGTCGGCTGGACCCTGGCCTGCGGCACCGGTGCTTGCGCCGCGGTGGCGGTGCTGCGCCAGCGCGGCGAGGTCGATGATCGGGTGCTGGTCGAGCTTCCGGGCGGCAACTTGCGGATCGACTGGCCAGGCCCCGGCGAAGCGATGTGGATGACCGGCCCGGCAGCCTTCGTCTTCGAGGGCGAATGGGCGGTGCCGACCGCCTCGGCCGAGACAGCGGTTGAAGCGCGTCCGCGTCCATCGCACACTCCGGCGTAGCGACGTGCTTTTCGCGCGCGCCCCGCAACGGTTCGAGGAAAGCTCCGCATGACCGCAACCCTGCTCGATGATGTCACCCAGGCCCGCGTGGTCGCCGCCTACCTGAAGCGCCACCCGGAATTTCTCAGCGACTACCCGGATCTGGCCGCCAAACTGACCATGCCGCGCGAGGAAGGTGCCGTGTCTTCGCTGGCGGTATATCAACTGCAAAGCCTGCGCGACAAGAATGCCGAGCTGGAGCGTCGGCTGGCCGAACTGATCGACATTGCCGCCCATAACGAGCAGCTGATGGAACGCGTGCACGGCCTCACCATCGCCCTGCTGCGGGCCAACACGGTCGAAGTCACCGCGCGTACGGTGATAGCCAAGCTGGGTGCCGATTTTCATACCGAGGAGGTCCGCCTGCTGCTGTTCGGCGACGAGCCGCCGTTGCCGCGCGCGGAATGGCTGCAGCAAATTGCCGAAGGTGCCGGCGCGCTGCCGGAGTTCGCCGAGTTCCTGCAAAAAGGCGAGCCGGTGTCCGGTCGTCTGGGCGCCGAGAAGCTGGAGCGCCTGTTCGGCACGAAGGCCTCAGAGATTCGCTCGGTGGCGATGATGCGCCTTGGCGATGCCGGCATCCTGGCGATCGGCAGCGCGGACGCGGATCGGTTTCAACCCGGCATGGGCACACTCTTCCTGAAGATGATCTCGGCCACCATCACCGCCGCCCTGGCGCGCGCGCGGGATGTCTCCTGAGCCGACGATGAGCCCCGAAGAACAGGTCGAACGCTGGCTCGGGCGGCTGGCCGACGAGCGCCATGCGTCGCCCCACACCGTCTCCGGCTATCGTCGCGACCTGGCCAAGCTGTTGCGGTTCATGCAGCTGCAACAGCTCACCTCATTTGATGCGCTGAACCCGAACCTGATGCGCAGCTTCGTGGCGAGCGAACATCGCGGCGGGCTCGCCCCCAAAAGCCTGCAACGGCTATTGTCTTCCTGCCGCAGCCTGTTTCGTCAGCTCAATCGCGAAGCACAATTGGACGGCGATCCGTTGCTCGGAGTGCGCGGCCCCAAGGTGCGGCGCAAACTGCCGCAGGTACTCGACGTGGACGAGGCCAGTGCGCTGGTGGAGACCGACAGCGGCGGCAAACTGGCGTTGCGCGACCGCGCGATGCTGGAACTGTTCTATTCCAGCGGCCTGCGCCTGTCCGAACTGGTCGGCCTGCGCTGGCTGGAACTGAGCCTGGACGATGGCGAAGTCCGCGTACTCGGCAAGGGCAGCAAGACCCGCATCGTGCCGGTGGGCCGACATGCCATCATCGCCCTGCGCGCGCTGGGCATGGAGGAAGGCATGCAGCCGGAAACTCCGATTTTCCGGGGTCGCGGCGGTGCTCCCATCAACCCGCGCACGATCCAGCTGCGCATGAAAACCCTGGCCCTGCAGCAGGGGATTCCGAAGCACATCCATCCGCACCTGCTGCGCCACACCTTCGCCAGCCACATGCTGGAATCCTCAGGTGACCTGCGCGCGGTGCAGGAGCTGCTCGGCCACGCCGATATCGCCACCACCCAGATCTACACCCATCTGGACTTCCAGCACCTGGCCAAGGTGTACGACGCCGCGCATCCAAGGGCGAAACGCAAACCGTAAGCAGGACGCCGCAAAGCTGAAAAGCGCCGTAATGCCCTCTCCCCTCTGGGAGAGGGCAAGGGCGAGGGAAAGCCGAACGAAGGCTCTCGTGCTCGACGCGCAGCGCTTCGGACACTTTCCCGCGAGCACCCGCCTCTCACCGGTGTCCTCTCCCCGGTGGAGAGGAGGTCACGGCACGGCCAACCTTCAAGGAAGGCCGGTCGCCGCCGCCCGCCAACATTGAAGCCTGCGCACGGCGGCCCCACGTCTGCTGGCTCAAGCACAGTCATTGCGGAGCCCTCATGGAATCGTTTCACGCCACCACCATCGTCTGCGTACGTCGCGAGGGCCGCGTCGTCATCGGCAGCGATGGCCAGGTCACCCTCGGCAATACGGTAGTGAAGGCCAATGCCTGCAAGGTTCGCCGCTTGGGCGATGGCAACGTGATCGCCGGTTTCGCCGGCGCCACCGCCGACGCGTTCACCCTGTTCGAGCTGTTCGAACAAAAGCTGACCAAACACGGCCACAACCTTACCCGCGCCGCGGTGGAGATGGCCAAGGAATGGCGCACCGACCGTCGCCTGGGCAAGCTCGAAGCGATGCTGGCCGTCGCGGACAAGGAAGCCTCCCTGCTGCTTTCCGGCAACGGCGACGTGCTCGAACCCGAGCACGGGCTGATCGCGATCGGCTCCGGCGGACCGTTCGCGCAGTCCGCCGCCTTGGCACTGATGGAAAACACCGAACTGGACGCGCGCACCATCGTCGAGAAGGCGTTGAAGATCGCGGGCGACATCTGCATCTATACCAATCACAACGTGTCGATTGAAGAGCTGTGAGAGGAGCGGGGATGGGGGAACAGGGAACGGGGAACATGCCGTCTCCTGCAGTCCTCCACTCCTTTCCCTGATTTCAGCCAGGCACTGCGCGTGTTCACGTGAGCCGTCCAGCGCCCCATAAACCACACGTTCCCCGTTCCCGCTCTCGAAGAACCAAACCATGTCCGAACTCACTCCGCGCGAAATCGTCAACGAACTCGACCGCTACATTATCGGCCAGCAGGACGCCAAGCGCGCCGTGGCCGTGGCGTTGCGCAGCCGCTGGCGGCGCATGCAGCTGGCGCCGGAGATGCGCAACGAGATCACCCCGAAAAATATCCTGATGATCGGCCCCACGGGTGTCGGCAAGACCGAGATCGCGCGCCGCCTGGCCACGCTGGCGAATGCGCCGTTCGTCAAGGTCGAGGCGACCAAGTTCACCGAGGTTGGTTATGTCGGCAAGGAAGTCGATTCGATCATCCGTGATCTGGCCGATGTGGCCTACAAGCTGACCCGGGAGCAGGCGGTGAAGCGGGTGCGTTCGCAGGCCGAGGACCGCGCCGAAGACCGCATCCTCGACGCTCTGCTGCCGCGCCGCCAGACCCCGACCGACTGGAATCAGGACCAGACGCCGGTCATCGCCGAGCCCAACGACACGCGGCAGAAGCTGCGCAAGCAGCTGCGAGAGGGCGCATTGGACGAGCGCGAGATCGAGCTGGATTTCGCCATGAACGTGGGCGTGGACATCGTCTCGCCGCCCGGCATGGAGGAGATGGGCGCGCAGCTTCGCCAGATGTTCCAGAACGTGGGCGGCGCCAAGACCCAGCAGAGAAAATTGGCGATCAAGCTGGCGCGGCCAATGCTGATCGACGAGGAAGCCGGCAAGCTGCTCAACGACGACGACGTCCGCACCCAGGCGATGGAATCGGCCGAGCAGAACGGCATCGTGTTCATCGACGAGATCGACAAGGTGGCCCAGCGCAGCGGCGATCACGGTAGCGGCGCCGGAGTCAGTCGCGAAGGCGTTCAGCGTGATCTGCTGCCGCTGGTGGAAGGTTCGACCGTGTCGACCAAGTACGGCCCGATCAAGACCGACCACATGCTGTTCATTGCCTCGGGCGCGTTTTCGCTGGCCAAGCCGTCGGACCTGATTCCCGAGCTGCAGGGCCGGCTGCCGATCCGAGTCGAGCTGTCCGCACTCAGCGTGGACGACTTCAAGCGGATCCTGCGTGAGCCCAACAACGCGCTGACCAAGCAATACGTCGCCTTGCTGGGTACCGAGGGCGTCGGTCTTCAGTTCACCGATTCAGGCATTGACCGTCTGGCCGAAGTGGCGTTTCAGGTCAACCAGACCACCGAGAACATCGGCGCCCGCCGGTTGCATACGGTGATGGAGCGTCTGCTGGAGCACATTTCCTATGAAGCCGCGGACAAATCCGGCGAAAACTACACGATTGACGCCGAACATGTAGATAAATCGCTGGGCGACCTGGTCAAAAACGAAGATCTCAGCCGGTACATACTATGAACAAGCAAACCCTTGGAGTCTGATAAAATCGACGCCGTGAACAATATTATCGAATTGAAGAACACTGGCCAGCGCGCCCAGCTGCGTGAAGCGCAGCAGAAGCAGACGCTGGTTCGGCTGTGGCGTGAAGATCTGGAACATGGCAGCTTTTGCGGCTACGTCGGCGGCGTGGGGCGGGAGTTCTTCCTGCTGTGGGTGGTCGGCGACGGCATCACTTATGACGGCATGTACGTGATGCGTCATCGCGACATTTCCGAGCTGGAGTCGCCGGACAAGCACCACGCGTTTTTTGAGAAGGCGCTGGCGCTAAAGCACATCCTGCCGCGTCCGCCGCGCGGGTTTCCGCTTGACAACATCCGCGACGTGATTCGGGCCGCCGGTGCGCAAGCGCCGGTGATTGGCGTGCATGTGGACAGCGAGGACGAAGCCGAGGTCTGCTACATCGGCCGGCTGGTCAGCGCGGAGGAAGACGGCTTCCACATGCAGGAGCTCAGCCCCGATGCCGAGTGGATGCGCGAGCCGTCGTTTTTCAGCTGGGACGAGGTCTCCACCGTCAGCATCGAGGACAGCTACGCACAGTCACTGATGGCTGTGGCGGGCGCTGCGCCGCCGCTGGAGAAGGGCGATAGCGGTATCGGTATCGGTATCTGACGTCGAGTCATTCGGTTCCTGCAAAAAGCCCGCCTCCCATGGCGGGCTTTTTCGTTTTCGACGATGGCGGCAAGCGTCATTCACCCGAATTTTCCGGCGAAAGTCGTTGAATGACGCATGGCGCGCCGCCACCGGCGCTACTTCATCGACTCGCCCAGGAGCCACGAATGAGCAAGAAGAAAGTCGCCGACATCATCATCGAAACCCTCGCCGAAGCCGGCGTAAAGCACTGTTACGGCATCGTCGGCGACACGCTCAACCACATTACCGACGCCATTCGCCGCAGCGACATCGAATGGGTACACATGCGCCACGAGGAGGCGGGCGCGATGGCCGCCGGCGGTGAAGCGCTGCTCAGCGGACGGCTGACCGCCTGCGCCGGCACTTGCGGGCCGGGCAGCCTGCATTTCGTCAACGGCCTGTTCGAGGCCCATCGCAATCGCGCGCCGGTGGTGCTGATCGCCACCCAGGTCGCCACCAGCGAGATGGGCATGGACTTTCCGCAGGAGGTTGACCTCAAGGCGATCTACGACACGTGCAGCCATTTTTGCGCTTACGTGCATTCGCCCGAACAGGCACGGCGGGTCACCGCACTGGCGGCGCAGGCGGCGATCAACCAGCACGGCGCGGCGGTGATCATCGTGCCGGGCGACATCAGCAGCACCGAGATCGAGGAAGGGCTGGCCTTCAGGCCGCATCATCCCCGGCCGCAGTTGCGGCCGTCCGATGCCGAGCTGGCGCAGATGGCCGCCATGATCAATGCCGGCAAACGCGTGACGCTGTATTGCGGCTCCGGGTGCGAAGGCGCCGAGGCAGAAGTCCTCGCCCTCGCCGACAAGATCAAGTCGCCCGTGGCGCACACCTCGCGCGCCAAGGACTTCATCGAGCCCAACAATCCGTACAACGTTGGCATGACCGGCATTCTCGGCGTGTCGTCCGGTTTCCGCGCCATCGACGCCTGCGACATGCTGCTGCTGCTGGGTGCCGACTTTGCCTGGAGCCAGTTCTATCCGAACGAGGCAAAGCTGATCCAGGTCGACAGCGACGCCACCCATCTCGGTCGTCGCCACCCGGTGGACATCGGCGTGGTCGGACACATCAAGGAAACGATCACCGCGCTGCTGCCCTTGCTCGACCAGCGCGAAGAGCATGCTTTTCTGCGCAACAGCCTCAAGCATCGCGAGCAGACGTTGAAGCAAATGGCCGCGGAAGAACAACCCGGCAAGGACGGCATGATTCCGCCGCAGCATCTGACTCATCTGATCGACCTGGCCGCCGACGACGATGCGATTTTCACGGCCGACGGCGGCAGTCCGATGGTCTGGCTGCTGCGCCACATCAGCAGCAATGGCAAGCGGCGCACGCTGACCAGTCTGGTCCACGGCACCATGGCCAACGCGATGCCCGAGGCGCTGGGCATCCAGAAGGCTTTTCCCGGCCGGCAGGTGATCTCGCTATCGGGCGATGGTGGCGTCTCGATGCTGCTGGGTGACTTGCTCACCGCGGTGCAGGAGAACCTGCCGATCAAGGTCATCGTGTACAACAACGGTTCGCTCGGCTTCGTCGAGATGGAACAGAAAGTGGAAGGCCTGCTGGACGCCTTCACCGATCTGAAGAATCCCGACTTCGCCAAGATGGCGGAGGCGATGGGCTTTTACGGCCGCCGCGTAGAACATGCCGACGGCCTTGACGCTGCCATCCGGGACGTGCTGGCCCAGCCCGGCCCGGCGCTGCTGGACGTCAAGGTCAATCGCTACGAGCTGGTGATGCCGCCGAAGGTGGAAATGGGGCAGGTGTTGCATACAGCGCTGTATTCGGCCAAAGCCGTACTGGCTGGTCGCGGCAAAGAGGTCGAGGAGCTGGTTCGCACCAATTTCGCCGATTGAACGCGCTTTTTTGCAGGAGCGCACCCTGTGCGCGAATGCTCTTGAGGATCCAAGACATAAGCATCGCGCACAGGGTGCGCTCCTACATCCGGATGCTCACGATTTCGCCGCGCCCAAACCGAACATGTGCCTGCGCGCCTCCTCATCGGTGGCCAGATCCACCTTGCCCTTGATCGTGTCGCCAATGGCGTAAGCACGTTGGGTGGCGTCGCGCAAAGCGATCGCGTCGAACCAGCGCTTGAGGTCGGGAAAGTCCTGCAGCGCCATGCCCTGGTTTTCATGCGGCACGATCCACGGATACGCCGCCATGTCGGCGATGGTGTAATCCGCTCCGGCGATAAAGTCGCGCCCCATGAGTCGCTTGTCCAGCACGCCGTAAAGACGGCGTGTCTCGTTGACGTAGCGCTCGATCGCGTAAGGAATCTTTTCCGGCGCATAGCGGTTGAAATGATGGTTCTGACCCAGCATCGGACCCAGGCCACCCACCTGCCAGTACAACCATTCGAGCACCAAGTACCGCTCGCGCGGCACTACCGGCATGAACTTGCCGCTCTTTTCGGCGAGGTATTGAAGCATGGCGCCGGACTCGAACACGCTCAGCGGATCGCCCCCACCGAGCGGCTCGTGATCGACCATCGCCGGCATGCGGTTGTTCGGCGAAATGGCGAGAAAAGCCGGCTCGAACTGTTCGCCCTTACCGATATTCACCGGCTTGATCGCATACGGCAGGCCTGCCTCCTCCAGAAACATGGTGATCTTGTGGCCATTCGGGGTTGGCCAGTAATACACATCGATCATGCAGATCTCCTTGTCGTGTGACTCGGTGGTGACGTAGGTGCGGTTTGTGGGAACGGCTTCATCCGCGATGCGCTTGCTCTGATGTCGAGAAAGCAGAAGGGGTGACAACAGCGGGTAAGCTCTCATGATCGCCGTGAAACCAACGCTATCTTCCGGGAGGCACACATGACGCGGATCGTCGTCGTCGGCAGCATCAACATGGATCTGGTGACCCAGGCGAGCCGCTTTGTCGGCCCCGGTGAAACGATCCTTGGCGAGGGCTTTGTCACCGTGCCGGGCGGCAAGGGCGCCAATCAGGCCGTGGCCGCAGCGCGTCTTGGCGCCCAGGTCGCGCTAGTGGGCGCCACCGGTGGCGACGCCTTTGGTACGTCGTTGCGCCAAGGTCTTGCCGCCGAGGGGATCGACCTCACCCATGTCGCCACGCTCAAGGACTGTGCCAGCGGCACCGCCTCGATCACGGTTGCTGGCGGCGAAAACCAGATCATCGTGGTGCCCGCCGCCAACGCACGCGTCACGCCGGCGCATGTCGCGCGGGCGCAAAGCCTGATCGAGCGCGCGGATACGGTGCTGGTGCAGATGGAGATTCCGCTGGAAACGGTGGAAGCCACGCTTCGACTGAGCCAGCGGCTGAAGGTACCGGTAATCCTCAACCCCGCACCGGCGCAAAAGCTGCCCGAGGCGTGGCTCAAGCTGGCCCGCTACATCACGCCGAACCAGCATGAACTGGCGATTCTGCTGGGTGCGGATCCATCTGTGGACTTTCGCGAGCTGATGGGACGTTCGCCTTGCCCGGTGGTGCTCACGCGGGGCG
>JBDTXA010000075.1:0-16258 GCA_040006415.1 Rhodanobacter sp. | reverse complement strand
CGCGGCATGCGCGTGGTGCGCACCGAGGCGCATCTGGGCAACTCCATCGTGATGACCAAGCAGGAGGCCAAGGCGGCCTTCGGCAACGATGTTGTGTACATGGAAAAATTCCTGGAAAATCCGCGCCATGTGGAAGTCCAGGTATTGGCCGATGGACAGGGTAACGCCATCCATTTGGGCGAGCGTGACTGCTCGATGCAGCGCCGCCACCAGAAGGTGGTCGAGGAAGCGCCGGCACCGGGCATCACCCCGGAGCAGCGTGCCGCGATCGGCAAGGTCTGTGTCGACGCCTGCATTCGCATCGGCTATCGCGGCGCGGGCACGTTCGAATTCCTGTACGAAAACGGCCATTTCTACTTTATCGAAATGAACACCCGCATCCAGGTCGAGCATCCGGTCACCGAGCTGATCACCGGCGTCGATCTGGTACGCGAGCAGTTGCTGATCGCCGGCGGCGAAAAACTCACGATCAGGCAGGAAGACGTGGTCATTCGCGGCCACGCGATCGAGTGCCGCATCAATGCCGAGGATCCGGACACCTTCATGCCCAGTCCCGGTACGGTGAAGCGGTTTGAAGCGCCGGGCGGCCCTGGTGTCCGCGTCGACACGCATCTTTATGACGGCTACAAGATTCCGCCCAACTACGATTCGATGATCGGCAAGCTCATCGTGCACGGCCCGGATCGCGAGACCGCAATCGCGCGCATGCGGCTGGCACTGGCCGAGACGGTGATCGAGGGCGTGAAGTGCAATATCCCGCTGCAGCAGCGGATCATGGCCGACGTCGGATTCCAGCACGGTGGTCAAAACATCCACTACCTGGAAAAGCGCATGGCCGAGCAGAAGGAAAAGGCCGCCACCCGCCTCTAACCAACCTGTAGGAGCGCACCCTGTGCGCGATGCTCCTGGCGTGACCAACATCAGGGCACCGCGCACAGGGTGCGCTCACAAGGCGAGCGGGGAATAAAACCCGGAAGTGAGTGAAGAGGAGTGAGAAGCGAGAGAAGGCGCGCACTCCGACCCACTCACCGGACCCTCTCACTTCTCACTTCTCACTTCTCACTTCTCACTTCTCACTTCTCACTTCTCACTTCTTACCGCTCACTCCTCGCCCTATGCCTTTTATCGAACTTTCCCTGATTGTCCGCCTCGAACAGCAGCCCAGCGTTGAAGAGGCGCTGGAGGAGTTGCACTCGCTCTCGATCACGTTGCGCGACGCGAACGCCGAAACGCCCGACGAGCAGGCGATCTTCGAACCCGGCGTGGGCGAGCTCCCGCTATGGCCGACGATCACCCTCAACGCGCTGTTCGACGAACACGTCGATCGCCGTGGCCTCACTGAAGCGCTGGGTGAATTGCTGCCCTGGCTCGAACCCGACCAGCTGAACTTCAGCGAAGTCGCCGACCAGGATTGGGAGCGCGCCTGGATGGATCGGTTCAAGCCGATGCCGTTCGGCCGGCGGCTGTGGATCTATCCCTGGAACATCGAGCCGCCGGACGACAGTGACGCCGTGGTTGTGCGACTCGACCCCGGCCTGGCGTTTGGCACCGGCACGCACCCGACCACGGCATTGTGTCTGGAATGGCTGGACGGGCTGGATCTCGTCGGCAAGACAGTGACTGACTTCGGATGCGGCTCGGGCATTCTGGCCATTGCCGCTCTGAAGCTTGGGGCCGGCAGCGCGGTCGGCGTGGACAACGATCCGCAAGCGCTGATCGCCTCGGCCGACAACGCCGAACGCAATGGCGTGGTCGATCAGCTGAGCCTGTTCCTGCCCGAAGATGTCGACGCAGCGGCAGCCGACATCTTTATCGCGAACATCCTGGCCGGACCGCTGGGCGAACTGGCGTCGACGTTTGCGGCAGCGGCAAAACCCGGCGCGCCGTTCGCGATCTCCGGCATCCTCGCTGGCCAGCAGGACGAATTGCTACAGCGCTATGGTGAATGGTTCGATGACCTGCACGTCGCCACCCGTGAGGACTGGGTTCTCATCAGCGGTCGACGTCGCTCCTGAAAGCCCGGTGTGCGCCTGCTAAGCTTGCCGCACACCGATCAAAGCGGCCTGCATGTACACACAATGTCCCGAATGCCTGTCCGTGTTCTCGCTGGATGCGCAGACACTCGCCAAGGCGCACGGTCACGTCGTATGCGGCTACTGCGAAGCCAGCTTCGATAGTCTCGCCACGCTGGCCGAGCAGCTGCCACCTGAACCGTTCACCGAGTTGCCGCTCAACGAGCCTTCGCTGGAGCCACCCGGAGTGGATCTGGTCGTCTATCGCCCCCGGCCCGAAATACCCGCGGTGGTCGACAATGCTGACATCGGCAATGGTGACAGCAGCGCCGCGCGCTCCCACGAGGACTTCGCTCAGCTGGTTTTCGCGCCGCGTTTCGCTCGCGAATCGCGACACCCACGCAAGCGCGAGTCCGCCCACCATCTCGAGCGCAGACGCAAGCCGCGCACGTCCGGTGAGCGCCGCTGGCCCTGGGTCATCGCCTGTTCGTTGCTGTTGCTGCTGCTGGGCGCGCAACTGGCCTGGGCCAAACGCGAGGTGCTGATCCGCGACCCATGGGTGGGCCACTGGTTGCAAAGCACCTGCGCAACAATAGGCTGCGAGTTGCCGCTGGTGTCCGCTCCGGGGCAGCTGCGCATGCTCGCCAGCAACGTGCAGGCGCATCCCAGCGGCGGCCATGCATTGATGATCAGCGCAAGCGTGCGAAACGATGCGAGTTTCACGCAGCCCTATCCGTTGCTGACCATCACTCTGTCCGATGCGCAGGGCAAACGGCTCGGCATGCGCCGGCTGCAGCCACGCGAATATCTGGATGACGACAGCATTCTTCAACGTGGACTGGCACCAGGTGTCAGCGCCGTACTGGTACTGGAGGTCGAGGATCCCGGCGACAGGGCGGTCGCCTTCGAAATCGGCTTCGAATAGACATGGGCACTTAAATTTCTCCGCGCGCACGGGTAGACTCGACCCTTCGCGCTGAGAGGCTGTGTCCAAGACATTCGATACACGCCGCGACCTGCGACACCAATCATAACCACAGGCAACGGCCCAAGCAGCCGCCGCTCAGTACGTGAGGGAAGATGTCCGTGAATGCCGTAAGACTGCCTGCTGCCGAGGCCGCAAAACAGACCTCGTCGCAGAACGCCGGCTCCAGCGTCAGCTCGAATGCCGTCACTTCACCTGCCGGCCATTCGAATAGCGCGTTGAGTGAATGCGTCAGTCACACGGTACGCCGCTACCTGGCCGACATTGGTGATACGGAATGCGCCGAAGGATTGCACGCGATGGTGCTGCGTGAGGTCGAGGTGCCGTTGCTTCGCGAAGTGTTGGCTTTTCATGAAGGCAACCAGAGTCGCGCCGCCGTCGCTTTGGGTATCAACCGCGCCACCCTGCGCAAAAAGCTGGCAGCGCACGGCCTGCTCTGAAGCGTTGCGGAAAACGCCAGGTATTCCGGCGGCTATAATCAGCGGCTTTCCCCGTTAAGGAAGCCCGTCCATGTCCACGCCCCAGCTCGTCCCGGTCCGTCGCGCCCTGCTCAGTGTTTCCGACAAGAGCGGGCTTATCGATCTGGGCCGACGCCTCGCTTCTGCCGGTGTCGAGTTGCTCTCCACGGGAGGCAGTGCAAAAGCGCTGCGCGACGCGGGTATCGCCGTCACCGACGTCAGCGACCTCACCGGTTTTCCGGAGATCATGGATGGCCGGGTCAAGACCCTGCACCCCAAGATCCATGGCGGCCTGCTCGGCCGACGCGGCGTGGATGACATGATCATGTCCGAGCTTGGCATCGCACCGATCGACCTGCTGGTGCTGAACCTCTATCCGTTCGAGAGCACCGTCGCCAGGCCCGATTGCACGCTGGAACAGGCAATCGAGAACATCGACATCGGCGGCCCCGCCATGCTGCGTTCGGCGGCAAAGAACTGGAACGATGTCGGCGTGCTGACCTCGCCCGATCAATATGCCGACGCGCTCGCCGAGATCGAGAACCAGGGTGGCCTGAGCCGCGCTACCCGCTTCCGGCTGGCCGTAACCGCCTTCAACCAGGTGTCCAACTACGACGGTGCGATCAGCGATTACCTGTCCGCGCTTGAGCTCGATGAAGCGCAGGACAAGGTGAACGGCCATGCCGCGTTCCCCGGCCAGGTGAACAGCCGCTTTGTGAAGCTGATGGACCTGCGCTACGGCGAGAATCCGCATCAGCAGGCGGCGTTTTATAGAGATTTGCATCCGGCACCGGGCACGCTCGCCACGTTCAGGCAATTGCAGGGCAAGGAACTCTCCTTTAACAACATTGCCGACGCCGACGCTGCCTGGGAGTGCGTGCGCAGCTTCACCAAGCCGGCCTGCGTCATCGTCAAGCACGCCAACCCCTGCGGTGTGGCGGTGAGCCTGGACGGTATCGGCAAGGCCTACGATCTGGCCTTCCAGACCGATCCGACATCGGCCTTCGGCGGCATCATCGCGTTCAATCGCGAAGTCGACGCGGTCACCGCGAAGGCGATCGTCGCGCGCCAGTTCGTCGAGGTGGTGCTGGCTCCGTGCTATGCCGACGATGCGCTCAAGGCCTTCAGCAAGAAAGGCAACGTCCGGGTGCTGGTGATTCCACTGCCAGAGGACGGCAGCGTGCTGTCCGCTCATCCCGGCAACCATTCCAAGCGCGTGGGCTCGGGCCTGCTGATCCAGACCGCCGACCTCGGCATGGTCGGCGCGGACGAGTTGAAAATCGTCACCCGACGCGCGCCAACCGAAGCGCAGATTGACGACCTGATCTTCGCCTGGAAGGTGGCGAAGTTCGTCAAGAGCAATGCCATCGTGTATGCCCGCGATCGCCAGACCATCGGCATCGGCGCCGGCCAGATGAGCCGCGTCTACAGTGCGAGGATCGCCGGCATCAAGGCCGCCGACGAGAAGTTGGAGGTGCGCGGTTCGGTGATGGCTTCCGATGCCTTTTTCCCGTTCCGCGATGGCATCGATGCCGCCGCTGCTGCAGGAATCAGTGCGGTGATCCAGCCCGGCGGGTCGATGCGCGACAACGAAGTGATCGCCGCCGCGGACGAACACGACATGGCGATGGTGTTCACCGGCATGCGCCATTTCCGCCACTGACTGTAGGAGCGCACCCTGTGCGCGACGCTCTTGCGTGACGTGACAGATGGGGATTCGCGCACAGGGTGCGCTCCTACACGCCCCGTAGAAGTCATCCGTTCCAGCATCGACATCCCTGAGCGGGAGGCCGCCATGCGCTACGAACTGTATTACTGGACCGGAATCCAGGGTCGCGGCGAGTTCATTCGTCTCGCGCTAGAAGAAGCGGACGCAGACTACGACGATGTCGCGCGCGAACAAGGCGACGAAGCCATCACGCAGTTCCTGGCTGGCAGTCAAGATGGCGCGTTGCCATTCGCGCCACCGTTTCTCAAGGCCGGGAAAAACGTGATCGCCCAAGTGGCCAACATTCTCCAGTACCTCGGCCCGCCGCTGGGCCTGGTTCCTGAAAGCGAAAGCCGACGCCTGTACGCGCACCAGCTTGAGCTGACCATCAGCGACCTGGTGGCCGAAGTGCACGACAGCCATCACCCGATCGCCGGCAGCCTGTATTACAAGGACCAGCGCAAGGAAGCACGGCGACGCTCGGCGGATCTGCGCGACACGCGCTTGCCGAAATATCTGGGCTATTTCGAGCAGGTACTTCAGCGCAGCGGCGGCAGATATGCGCTCCGCCAGTTTTCCTATGTGGATCTGTCGCTGTTCCAGCTGATGGAGGGGTTGGAATACGCATTTCCCCGCGCGATGCAGCGACTGGAAAGAAATTTCCCGCTGCTGCACGCGCTAAAGCCGCGCATCGCCGCCCGGCCGAATATTGCCGGCTATCTCGATTCATCCCGCCGACTGCCGTTCAACGAGGACGGCATCTTTCGTCACTACGGGGAACTGGATGACACCGACTGAGCAACGTCAGAACAACGCGATAACGATCGCGCCTGCGACGATAAGCAGACCGCCGATCAGCAGCGGCCAGCTTGGGCGCTCACCGAGAAATACCAGACCCAACACGATCGCCAGCGCGACACTGAGCTTGTCGACGGGCGCGACCTTGCTGATCGGCCCCAGCTGAAGCGCGCGGTAGTAGCACAGCCATGACAAGCCGGTGGCGATCCCCGAGAGCACCAGAAACAGCCAGCTGTGCAAGGGCAACCCGCTTGGCTTGGCCCATTCCTGCCGCAGGCTGAGAATGCCTGCGGTGACAAACAGGATAACCACGGTGCGAATAAAGGTGGCGAGGTTGGAGTTGATGCCGACCACGCCGAGTTTGCCGAACAACGCCGTCAGCGCCGCGAACACCGCCGAACCCAGGGCGAACAGCAGCCAGCTTTCACGCAGTTGCATCGGGGACGCCCCACTTAGGGTTTCATCGGCTCGCTGGCGTCGCTATCAGCAACGCACGGAAGGTGACTCAGTTACCGCTATCGTGCGTCGGCGTGTCCGACGAAGGCTCGGCGGGTGGCGGCGCCTTGCCCCACTCCAGCACCTTGTACATCACCGGTCGCACCGGCTTTTGCCCGTGCTCGTCGACCACCCGGCCCTGCGGGTCGACCATGTAGGTCTGTGCGATGCCGCTCTTGGGCGTTACCACCACCATGTAGACCTGACCGTTACGGCTATATTCCTGCACGCTGTTGTCGCCGTCTTGACGCACCTTGATATCCGGCACGCTCGCATTCGGTCGGCCGAGCCGGCTGTCACCGTTCTTCATCGACGGCAGCGCTTGCGGCTTCAGGTCCGGCATTCGACCCGAGGGTGACTGCGCTGTCTGCTTCGGCGCGGGGTGGGGGGGCGCCACCGCCGTGACCCCTGGGTCGTCCATTCCGGGCGGAGGCGGCACGTTGGTGGACGGCATGGACTGCGCAAAAGCACCGGACACCCACAGGCTCGACAGCAACAGGCTTGAGGCAAAAAGGGTACTGGTCGACGCCAGCAGAGCAGTGGTTTTCATCGCGGCAACCTCCATCGGGAATGTGAGCATAGCAGCGCGCCAGCGCCGTTTTCGTGAAGCGCGACATTGTTGGCCGCGTGCGAGAATGGGCCATGCCAAAACTCATTCTCATCGACGGTTCGTCCTATCTCTACCGCGCCTTTCATGCGCTGCCGCCGCTGAGCAATCCGCAAGGTGAACCCACCGGCGCCCTGTTTGGCGTGGTGAACATGCTGCGTGCGACGCTGAACGCGAAGCCGGAATACCTCGCCTTTGTCAGCGATGCGCCCGGCAAGACCTTCCGTGACGATCTGTACGACCAGTACAAGGCGAACCGTCCACCGATGCCGGACGACCTGCGCGCGCAGGTCGAGCCGATGCTGAAGATTGTCGGCGCACTCGGCTTTCCGATCCTGCGGGTACCTGGAGTGGAGGCGGACGACGTGATCGGCACCCTGGCCCTGCAGGCGCAGGCGCTCGGTATCGAGGTGCTGGTGTCCACGGGCGACAAGGACATGGCGCAGCTGGTCGGCTCACATATCACCTTGATCAACACGATGAGCAACACGGTCATGGATCATGACGGCGTGGTGAACAAGTTCGGCGTCAGGCCGGAGCAGATCATCGACTTCCTCGCGCTCACTGGCGACACCGTCGACAACGTGCCCGGCGTACCCAAATGCGGGCCAAAAACCGCCGCCAAGTGGCTGGCGGAATTCCCGACGCTGGACGAGGTGATGGCAAACGCCGACAAGATCGGCGGCAAGATTGGCGAGAGCCTGCGTGCAGCCCTGCCGCAGCTGCCTCTGTCGCGCGAGCTGGTGACGATCAAGACCGACGTAGTGCTTGACCTGAAGCCGACCGACCTTGCGCAACGCGAGCCGGATGTGGAACAACTGCGAGAGCTGTACACCCGCTATGGTTTCAAGGCCGCGCTGAAAGAACTGGAAGCGCCACAGCCTGTAGCAGCGCACCCTGTGCGCGAACACGCTCCGGCGGAAAATCTCATGCAGGATGATCGCGCACAGGGTGCGCTCCTACGGGACGAGAGCTTGTCCGCAGCGGGCGAATACGAGTTGGTCACGACGCAGGACGCCTTCGACGCCTGGGTTGCAAAGCTTCACCTCGCGGAGTTGATCGCATTCAATACCGAAACCACCAACATCGACGCCATGCTGGCCGATATCGTCGGCATCAGCCTGGCGGTCGAGCCGGGCAAGGCCTGCTATATCCCGCTCGGTCACGATTATCCGGGGGCACCGACGCAGCTGGATCGCGATGTCGTATTGGCCGCGTTAAAACCGATCTTCGAGGATCCTTCCCGACCCAAACTCGGTCAGCATGCCAAGTACGACATCAACATCCTGTCGCACTACGGCATTGCCGTGCAGGGCCTGAAGCATGATTCGATGCTGGAATCCTACGTGTGGAACGCCACTTCCACGCGCCATGACGTGGATTCGCTGGCGCTGAAATACCTCAATTACGACACGATCAAGTACGCCGATGTGGCCGGCAAGGGTGTGAAGCAGATTTCATTTTCGCAGGTGGATCTGGATACCGCCTGCCGTTATGCCGCCGAAGAGGCCGACATCACCTTGCGCCTGCATCTGGCGCTGTGGCCGCTGCTTGAAAGCGTGCCGGCACTGCAAAAGGTTTACCAGGAAATCGAGATGCCAGTCGTGCCTGTGCTCGCAGCGATGGAGCGACGCGGCGTGCTGATCGACGGCGACGAACTGCGTCGGCAAAGCCAGCAGCTGGGCAAGCGCATGCTGGCATTGCAGCAACAGGCGCACGCCCTGGCCGGACACGAGTTCAATCTGGATTCACCCAAGCAACTGCAGGTGATCCTGTTCGACGAGCTGGGCCTTCAAGCGAAACTGAAAACCCCCAAGGGCCAGCCGTCCACCAACGAGGAGGCGCTGGCGGCACTTGCCGATGCGCATGAACTGCCGCGGCTGATCCTCGACTATCGCAGCCTGGCCAAGCTGCGCTCCACCTATACCGACAAGCTTTCCGGCATCGTCAATCCGCGCACCGGTCGCGTGCACACCAGTTATCACCAGGGCTCGGTAGCCACCGGGCGGATCTCCTCGTCCGACCCGAACCTGCAGAACATTCCAGTGCGCACCGAAGAAGGTCGCCGTATTCGCCAGGCATTCATCGCGCCGCCTGGCTGGAAGGTGATGGCGGCGGATTATTCGCAAATCGAGCTGCGCATCATGGCGCATCTGTCCGGCGACGAAGGCCTGCTCAAGGCGTTTCGCGAAGGCGGCGACGTACACCGCGCCACCGCCGCCGAGGTATTCGGAGTATCGGCGGAAGACGTCACCAGCAATCAGCGCCGCGCCGCCAAGGCGATCAATTTCGGCCTGATGTACGGCATGAGCGCGTTCGGACTGGCCAAACAGTTGGGCGTCGACCGCGGAGAGGCGAGCGATTACATGGGGCGCTATTTCTCACGCTATCCCGGCGTGCGTGCCTTTATGGACGCCACTCGCGAGCAGGCGCATCGTGATGGCTACGTCGAAACTCTCTTCGGCCGCCGGCTCTACCTGGAAAATCTCACGTCGCGCAATCAGGGCCTGCGCCAAGGCGCCGAGCGCGCCGCGGTCAACGCGCCGATGCAGGGCAGCGCGGCCGACATCATCAAACGCGCGATGATCGGGGTTGCTGCATGGCTGGGCGATCGCGACGACGCCACCATGCTGATGCAGGTGCACGATGAGCTGGTATTTGAAGTACGCGAGGATGTGATCGACGCCATACGCGCCGGCGTGATCGAGCGCATGTCGGGCGCGGCTCAACTCGCGGTCGAACTGCTGGTCGACGTAGGGGTGGGTGACAACTGGGACGAAGCCCACTGACAGCTGAACGAAACTTTTTGTTCGTGTGTGATGGACGAGTATTTTTATAAGTTAATACAAGGTGTTGGATGAGTATGGCAGCGACGCCAACTTTCAATCGATATTTTTCGACGAACCCTGCAACTTTCCCCATGAAGCGCGTTCAAAGTCTTCGGATGCACGCAACGGCATCCACGGCGAGCTCACCTCCCTGAGCCGCCACCGGCGCGAACCTCTCCCCTGGGTCTTCGCGCCGACCCCGCCCCGGAGGTCTCCCCCTGACCTCCGGGGCCTTTTTTTGCCCGCTTTCAGGCGCGTCTACATTTCCTGCACATTCGCTCTCGGCATACTCGTCTTCACATTCATGAAGGGGTACATCCATGCGCGCAGGACTTCTTATCGCCGGCATCATCCTGCTCATCGCGGGCATCTGGGTCACCGTGGGCAACGGCAGTTACAAGCAGACCGACACGGTCGCCCAGCTGGGACCGGCCAAGATCGAAGCCACGCATTCCAAGGCAGTGCCGCAGTGGCTCGGCATTGCCGGCATTGTCATCGGTGGACTGCTCGTTGTCGGCGGGATCGCCAGCAAAAAGAGCTGAGAAGCTCAGCACGACCTGAAAACCGCCGCTCTAGCGGCGGTTTTTCTTTGCGCCCATTACAATGGGCACGATGGATGTCTCGTACCTGATCGACCCGCTCAACGAAGCCCAGCGCGAAGCCGTCTGCGCTCCCCCCGGCCACTATCTGGTGCTTGCCGGCGCTGGCTCCGGCAAGACTCGTGTGCTGACCCACCGCATCGGCTGGCTTACCCAGGCCGAACGCGTGCCGCCATGGGCGATCCTCGCCGTCACCTTCACCAACAAGGCCGCTGGCGAAATGCGTTCGCGGCTGGAAGCGCTGATCGAAGGTGGCACGCAGGGCCTCACCGTCGGCACCTTTCACGGCATCGCCCACCGCCTGCTGCGCCGGCACTGGCGAGAAGCGGGATTGACCGAAACCTTCCAGATCCTCGATTCCGACGATCAACTTCGGCTGGTCAAACGCGTCATTGCCGGACTCGGACTGGACGATGCCAAGTTTCCGCCGCGTCAAGCCTGCTGGCAGATCAATCAGTGGAAAGACGAGGGCAAACGCTCCGACGGTATCGAGCACCGCGACCATCCGGTCACCCAGACCTTCGCCAACATATACAAGGCCTACGAAGACGCTTGCCGCCGCGCCGGTCTGGTCGATTTCGGCGAGCTGCTGCTGTGCGCGCACGAGTTGTGGCTGAAGAATCCTGCCGTGCTGGAGCACTATCAGCAACGTTGGCGCCATCTGCTCGTCGACGAGTTCCAGGACACCAATACGCTGCAATATGCCTGGATCCGCGTGCTCGCCGGCACCAGTGGTACCGTTTTCGCGGTCGGCGATGACGATCAGTCGATCTACGGATGGCGCGGAGCCAAGGTCGAAAACATGCAGCAATTCCTGCGTGATTTCCCGGGCGCACGCACGATCAAGCTGGAACAGAACTACCGCTCCACCTCGACCATCCTGAAAGCCGCCAACAGCGTGATCCAGCGCAACGGTAGTCGACTCGGCAAAGAGTTGTGGACCGCCGGCGACGAAGGTGAGCGCATTGCTCTGTACTCCGCCTACAACGAGCAGGACGAGGCGCGTTTCGTGATCGAACGCATCCGCGAATACATCCGTGAACACGGTTCGGCCAAGGACTGCGCGATCCTCTATCGCTCCAACGCGCAGTCGCGCAATTTCGAGGAGCAGCTGATTCAGCGCGACCTGCCGTACCGCGTCTATGGCGGCCAGCGCTTCTTCGACCGCGCGGAGATCAAGGACGCACTGGCTTATCTGCGGCTGACCGCCAACCGGCATGACGATGCTGCGTTCGAACGCGCCGTGAACACGCCCACGCGTGGTATCGGCGACCGCACGCTGGACGTGTTGCGCCGTCGCGCCCGCACCGAAAACATCTCGATGTGGGAGGCTGGGCTGACCGAATTGAGCAGCGGCCGCGAACTGGCAGGTCGGTCAAAGAATGCGGTGAAGGCGTTTCTCGCCCTGATCGGGGAGATGGCTCGAGTGTTTGCGGGGCTGGCGCCTACGGCGGGGAACGGGGAATGGGAAACGGGGAACGCACAGCCTGAGCTTGAGAGTGAGTACGCCGCTCCGAACGAAGCGCCTGTTACTCGGCATGGGGACGACGGCGTCAATGCGGATGTTCCCCGTGCCCCGCGACCGTCAGAAAGTCCCCTTGTGGGATTCCCCGTTTCCCCATCTTTCACCCTGGCCGAGCAGATCGATCACGCCATCACCCACACCGGCTTGCGCGACTTTTACGAAAAGGACAGCCGCGGCAACGCCGAGTCGCGGGTTGAGAACCTGGACGAACTGGTCAACGTCGCCAGTCGCTTCGAACGCACGGCGGAGGATATCGACGCCGGCCTCAGCGAACTGTCGGCCTTTCTTTCCCACGCCATCCTGGAGGCAGGCGAGAACCAGGGCGAGGCGTGGGACGATTGCGTGCAGCTGATGACGCTGCATTCGGCCAAGGGGCTGGAGTTTCCGGTGGTGTTTCTGGTCGGCATGGAAGAGGGCCTGTTTCCCAGCCAGCGCTCGGTCGACGACGAAGGCCGATTGGAAGAAGAACGCCGACTGGCCTACGTCGGGATCACCCGCGCCCGCGAACGGCTGATCGTCACCCACGCCGAATCTCGGCGCATGCACGGCACCGAAATGCTGGCCCGGCCTTCACGCTTCCTCGGTGAAATGCCGGCCGAACTGATCGACGAAGTGCGCCCCCGCGTGCAGGTCACCCGCCCGGTTTATGCCGGTGGTCGCCAGTCGGCGAGCGCATCGCTGGAGGAAGAGCTGCCGGTGAAACTCGGCCAACAGGTCAGCCACCCCAGCTTCGGCGCCGGCGTGGTGATCAGCGCCGAAGGCAGCGGCGCGCACACCCGGCTGCAGGTGAATTTCGAAAGCGCCGGCAGCAAGTGGCTGGTTGCGGCGTACGCGAATTTGACGCCGCTCTAGACGTATGCTGCAAAGCCGATGTCGTGGCTTCAACGTCGGCTTTCGGCCATTATGAAGAGTGCGTGGTTATGAATAGCGCTTGCCTGGAAGATGCGGAAAACCGCATGTACGTTGGCTTTCCAGCATGCTTGCCGACAATTCAGTAGACATAAAATTCGCGATCCCCTGCACTGGCGTCTCCACTACTGGAGACCACCATGGACCCGATTGCATCCTTTCATCCCTCGCCCAAAGCGTGGTTGGTCGGAAGCTCGTTTGCGCCCCACCTCGACGCGTTTGTCGTGTATCTGAAGCAAGGTCGTTACGCAGCCAACTCGACCCAACGCCGTGTCACTGGCATTGCGCACTGCGCACGCTAGATGACGCGTAGACGTCAGCGTGATCGCCTTATGGCTTGGTCATAAGAGCCCGACGACTACACACCACTATGTCGAAGCAGACTTGGCGATGAACGGACCGCGCGACTGCCCGGCTGGACGATCCTGGCTCAAAAATCAGGCTATATCGCGCGTCCGACTCCCTACAGGTGTATTTGAGAGTTCTGTGATTGTGTCGAGCCAGCGAGCACGCCAACGGCCTCAAACGTAGCACCAGACATGCTTGCCGCTTCACGACTATGCATAACATGTGGCTCGGCCAGGAGGAGGCGATCGCAGCTGCTTTTGCTAGCCAGTCGCACGCGAGTTGTTGCGATCGCTCGTGTCTTGCCGCCCTTGACACGTCGGGGGTATCCACCTGCGAATCATGGCTTGGCAGATCTGGAGGTTCTGAATCGGCTACTCATCTGGATGTAACCAACACCGGTTTGCGCGGGTCGCTCTGTCCGCACGAAGTACCAAGGTCGCCGTTAAGGGCTGGACCACGATTTGGCATTAACTGGCAGGGCGCTTTCTGGATCGTGCACACGCAGGAATGCCGCTTGCAGGGTGCTAGAGCTGTACAACACCAGGTTCGTTCCACCAGGCATGGCAGCAGACGGAAAGAGGATACCGGTGGCACCAGCATCGAGTGCCAGATCTCCAAGGACCCAGCTGGGCGGCTCAATGCCGTGCTCGAAAGCGAGCTTCCGCCAGTGACAGTTGTACTCGGCCCAGATCGACTCGCAGCGGTCAGCGGTAACCTAGGGAGAAATCGACGACCGTCACCTTACTGACAAGAAACGTGACCAACGTGCCCGGCGCAAGCAGCCGCTCATACTGGCGGTATTCCCCCACGGCTGTTGCAACCGTCTGCGAGAGGTAGAGAGCCTCAAATCCCTTTCGGTTGAACCGGCCGCCTGATGGCCGCACCGGCGCCCGAAGTCGGCGCATAGGACCAACGTGGAGCAATGACGCGATACAAAGCTTGGTCATCGCCCAGGGTCCGCAGGATCATCCGGTGGCGCCCCCTGCGATCGATTCAACGTAGTCAACCACGACTTGTGCATTCCCTTGTCGCACCAGAGCATCGGGTGTCTGGAAGTCGAAGTCCTGCAAGGGTTCGTTCATGAACCAGAAAACAACTCGCTCACGGTCTCCGGGCGCAACGCCCTCGGCAGCCGTCAAGACGCGGACTACATCACGCAAGTACTGCTGCAGGCTCTCGTTCTGTGGGCGTGCGGTAGGCGTGTTGCGACTGACCCGCGCCCGCTCGGCTAC
The DNA here is from genome assembly GCA_040006415.1 of Rhodanobacter sp. Taxonomy (GTDB): domain Bacteria; phylum Pseudomonadota; class Gammaproteobacteria; order Xanthomonadales; family Rhodanobacteraceae; genus Rhodanobacter. The sequence continues at coordinate 1,754 of JBDTXA010000075.1, read as the reverse complement.
GCTTTGGATCTGGAGACCCAATGCCAAGCCAACGCGGCGTGGTGACAGAAAGGATTGGTTAGGCTCACGAAAGCTCTCTGCGAGACTGCTCATGGTTACCGCATTCATACGAACCTCCAGCGATTCACTAGCCGTTTATTCATGCACGTATTATGCACGATATTTGCAATAGCTCAAGAAGAACGGCGCTCCCCCGAGCTTTGGGTGAGATGTGCGGCGAAGTCACGGCTCCTTGAAATAGCTGGGCCATCGACGATTGCAGACCCCTCAAGCCTTTTCGCGCTCTAAAGTCTCCCTGCTGCTGCTGGCCGTGGGTGCCTTAACTGACCGCAAAACTCTAGCCACCTACCCAATTTCGCCAGAGAAGATGACCACAGCCGACGGCTACGCTGCGCATCTTTACCGGGGACCACTGCCTACGGGAGTCGACAGCCCGCCTTCGGCCATGAGCGGACCGCTGCGGTTCGGATCAAGTCGCGGCATCCGGTTTTGTGGCGCCGACCAGTTGCCTGCGCCCGCAAAATTCCATAGCTTCGCCCGTGACGGGTCATCTGGGACATTTACTCTGGGCCTTTACTTGGATCGGAATTGCGTATTCGCCCGTTGATAGCTGCAACTCTCCTCTGCGGTTTATTCGTACAGGGTGCGTATATGCAGGTGCTCGCATCGGAACATAGGGACACCCCAGCCAACCCCTCGTGGACCGGTCAGCAAAAACCGTTCCGCATGCCCGCATCCGAGCGAAAGAATCTTGCAGAAAATCCCTCATGGACGGCTCCGCAGAAACCGTTTCGCGTCTACGGCAACACATGGTACGTCGGGCCTCACGGCCTCGGCGTCTTCCTTATCACCGCACCTACAGGGCATGTTCTGATTGATGGCGGCGTGCCGGGCGAAGCCTCACTGATCGAATCGAACATCCGAGCTTTAGGCATCAAACTACGCGACATAAAGTGGATTCTCAATTCGCACGCGCATTCCGACCATGCTGGTGGCATAGCACAACTCGCGCACGACACGGGTGCGCAGGTGATCGCGAATGCAGCGGACACCCCGTTGCTTGAACGCGGCGGGAAAGACGACCCGGAGTACGGCGATAGATTTCCATTCCCACCGTTGAATGTGTCGCGGATGGTGACTGATGGCGAAAGCTTGCACCTGGGTGATCTGATGCTGATCGCGCGATCGACGCCAGGGCACACCAAAGGCAACACGACTTGGACGTGGGTGTCTTGCGAAGACGGGCGCTGCCTGCATATGGTTGATGTCGGCAGCCTCTCAGCGCCCGATTTCACATTGATCGGGAACTCAAAGTACCCAGATATCGTCAAGGATTTCGAGCATAGTTTTGCTGTCGTTGCGGCTTTGCCTTGTGACGTACCACTGGCCGCACATCCGGGGATGGTAAATTTTTAGGCGCGTGTGGCCAAGCAGAAGCAAGGTGACTTGAATGCGCTGATAGCTCCAATGGGATGCCGCGTTTACGCGAAAGATGCACGTGAAAGTTTTGAGGCGCAATTGACAAAGCAGCGCGCGGATGCTGCTTTGGTAAAGTAGGAGCGACCGTCAGCTTCGGCTTGAAAGCGGACGTCCAAAGCCTAAATCTGCAACGCTTTCATTTTCCAAAAATGATGAAACGACCTCTTTGTATCGACAGCCGTGCGCTGAGGTTCTGGCTCTGCTCTGGCGCCTCCAAACAGTGCGGGTCAGGATGGCCCGCTGTTCTACCAAGGCCCCTGTGCGACGGTAAGTCG
>JBDTXA010000074.1:0-16269 GCA_040006415.1 Rhodanobacter sp. | reverse complement strand
GCCAGCACCTGCGGCCACGGTTTGGAGGGCGCGGTGGCGTAGGCGCCGTCGGTGATGGAGTCGCCGAACGCGACGATGCCGCGCGTGGTCTGCGGCACCTCGACAGCCACGCCATCAAGCACATACAGATGCCCGTCGAGTCGATTTCCGGCAGCCGCACCCGTCACCTTCGCCAGCGGTTTGCGTGCCAGCGCCAGGGCCTGCGTCTGGTCACCCGCGACGGCAAAGCTTATACGCTGGTTCTGCATCGGGTGCACATCGCTCAGCTCGACCGGGCCGGCCATGTACAGGCTGATGGCCAAGGTGGCGAGCGGAGCGAAGCGCAGCGGCAGCGGGTCACTCCACAGCACCTGGCCGGGAGCCAAAGTGATCGAGCTTTTGCCACCATCGAACCTCAAGCGATGCGAACTGCCCGCCACGATGGCCGAAGGATCGCTGGCGTTTTTTGCGCCCAAGGCAAGCGTCGCTGCCGTGATCGTCAACGGTTTCAACCCGTAATAATTCGACAAGTGAATCCGAACCCGCTCGCCGCCGACGCTGGTCAGCACCACTTGCCGGAGCGTGGCGTCATGCAGGCTGGGCGCCTGCACCAGTGTCCGCCCGCTGGCTTCCTTGGTTACCGCGCCGTCGACGGACGTGAGCTGGTGATAATCCGAGGTCATCGACTGCGCCCAGGTGCCCACCCACTTGCCTGGTGATGCCGCCGCCGCGCACGCCGTCGCCGCGCTCAGACTGGCCAGTGCCAGCACCTGCAAAAGCCGCACATTCTTCATGTCATATCCTCCAGAAGTCCAGGGACGGGCGCGCTCACCGAGCGGTATCGCGTGCCGCAATGGCTCATGCGCAGCGTAGCGCGCCGGTTCATGCCCGAGGTCGCCGGACGCTGAGCGGTTTGCCTGCATAACGCACGCTGACATCGGCCGGCGCATCGAAATCCGTCGGAGCCCGCGCACCGCTGCCGATCCAGCGGATCGAAAACTCCCGCTGCTCCGGCATGCCCGGATAACGTCCCTTCATCGCGCCGATCGTCAATACGCCGCTGGCATCGTCATAGCGGATCGGAATCTGCGTATACGCGCCATGCTCGTAGTCGTAGGTGGTGCCCTGGTCGTTGTAGAGGGTGAACCGGCCATCAGCGCCGGTGTAGACGAACAGGGTAATCGGCGCGTTCGGTTTTTCATCCGTGTACTGAATCGCCGGACCCGTGGGCACGATGGAACCGGCGCGCACGAACAGCGGCATCCGCGCGAGCGGCGCCGCCGCATTGATCGATTGGCCACCTTCGTAGCGCTTGCCGCTGTAGAAGTCGTACCAGGCGGCACCGGCGGGCAAATAGACCGAGCGGCTGCGGGCCTTGTAGTGGATCACCGGAGCCACCAGAAATGCGCGTCCGAACAGGTACTCATCGTTGATGTCGCGTACCTTCAGGTCTTTGGGAAAATCCATCGCCAACGCTCGCAGGATCGAGCCGTCGTCGATATAGGTGTCCGCGGCCAGCGTGTAGATGTAGGGCATCAGCCGGTAACGCAACTTGTCGTACCAGGCCAACGCCTCATACACCGGCGTGCCTGGCGGCGAGATGTTGTAGATCTCCCGATACGGATGCACACCGTGTGAGCGGAAAATCGGCGTAAAAGCACCAAACTGGAACCAGCGCAGCTGCAGCTCCTTCCACTCGTCTTGCGCGGCCGGGGTGGGATGGTCCTGATAGCGCTTCTCGACCATGAAGCCGCCGATGTCCATGCTCCAGTTGGGTATGCCAGACATGGAGAAATTGACCGCCGCCGAAATCTGATCACGCAGGTTGCTCCAGCGCGCCACCGTGTCACCACTCCAGCTCGCCGCCGCGTTGCGCTGCTGTCCGGCAAAGGCTGAGCGTGACAGGATGAATACGCGACGGTTGGGATGATCCCGGCGGCTGCCCTCGTACATGGCCTGCGTATGCAGCAGCGGATAGGAATTGAAGAACGCCGCTCCCGGGCCCATCGCGGTCGGGCCCATGCGCTGTTTGCGCTCGGCCATGGAGTGGTTGGGCACGATGTCAGGCTCGTCCGAATCGGTCCACCAGGCATCAACGCCCAGATGGCCTAGCGCGCGCTGAATCTGATTCCAGTAAAGGTCACGGGCTTGCTTCGAATAAGGGTCGTAATAGGTATAAAGATGACCTAACCAGTCCTTTTGCCCTGCCTCGATATTGCGCATATAAAGATCGCCGTGCGCCTTCAGCTCATCGTAGTTTTTCGTGCCGCTATAAAACAGTGGCCACATCGACAACATCAGGCGCGCATGCAGCGCGTGCACGGAATCGACCATCTGCTGCGGGTGCGGGTACCGGCTGCGATCAAACTCATGCGAACCCCAGGCATCGGGCTTCCAGTACTGGAAATCCTGCACGATACTGTCCAGCGGCAAACCCAACTGCCGATAACGCTGCACGACGTCCAGCAGTTCCTTGCTGTTCTGGTAGCCGCAGCAGCGGCTTTGCCAGAAGCCGTAAGCCCAGCGCGGCAGCATCACCGATTTGCCGGTAATTTTTCGATAGCCGGCGATCACCTCGTGCATGTCGTTGCCGCCGATGAAGTAGTAATCGATGGCGTGCGCCAATTCCGAGTACAGCGACAGCTCATCTTGTTCACGGGGCGGCAATGGGTCGAGGTGCTCCAGCGCGATATAGCCATTCTGCGGCGTCCATTCCACACGGATCGTGTGTTTTACACCCGCCGTCATCGGCATGCGGAAGCTGCGATACCAGGGGTTGGAGTCCTGGCGCCAGTTGTCCAGCACCGGCTTGCCATCAATGAAAACCTTACTGTAACCACTGGCATACAGGCGAAACTTGTGCGCTCCGGGCTGGGTCGCGTCAATCTGCCCGGTCCACACCACGCGCACGTCGCGGTCCCCACCGAGCTTGACTGCGGGCTTGGTAGCGCTGGTCTGTCCCGCTTGGTCAGGCGCCTTGGCCGCCGCTTCCTCGGTAACCTTCTGACCATTGAAATAGGCGGCTGAAGTCAGCCCACCCAGCTGCGCCGGCCAACCCGGAAGATTCGCATAGCTATCGTGATACTGCGCATAATTGATACCGGGCTCATTCCGTTGGAGCACCTGTTTGCCATCGACGAAATACGTGGCCGTCAGAGCGCCAGGGTTGCCTTGCGCATCGAACAACTGCAGGCCATCCTGATTCTGTGCGATCGGTTGATACGGGCGCGGGTCGCCAAAACGGGTGATCGAGTTGTTGTCCCACAGCACCCCGTAATTGCGCGTGGATACCACCAACGGAATCGCGATGTTCATGTTGTGCTGGTTCACGATCACGTCGTGACCCCTGTAATTCATCACCGATTGCTGATGCTGGCCCAAGCCGTAAAACCCCTCGTCAGCTGGCGACTCGAACTGCTGGCGAATGGCATAGAAAGGCCGCCCCTCAACCGTGGTTGGCGTGAACGTGCTGCCATTCTTGCGCGCCGCCAGCCACAGCTTTCCATCAGGCTTCAGGAACTGCACTCGGCCGCCTTCGATCGCGATGTCCACGATCACCTTGCCAGTGCTCAGCCGCACGTGGCCGTGGTGGCGGAAAACCGTAAAGTGGGAATCGCCACCGGTATTAATCGCCATCAGGCTTTTCGGTTGGTCGAGGCGTTTGCCCGGCACGACCGTGACATGAATGATTTGCGGACTGACTACCTGGAGGCGGATTCGCTGCGCCGCGCCGTGCCTGATTGCAATGACGATGCCGTGATCGAGATTGCGAATGCCCGCTTGTCCGGGCGCGGACGCGGACGCCGCTGCAAGAGGACCTTTTCCCGACGCTCTGTGCGCACTGCCAGCCCAGGCAGCTGGTGCCGCGCAAATCAGGCAAGACGCCAGCGCCATTCCCTGCCAAAAAGGGGAGGCTCGAGCGTTCATGGGAATCTCCATAACAACGTTGCGGACAGGACATAAAAGGTTTGCCGCCGACTCGTCGAATCAGCAGCAGCCGTGAATGTGGGGACGGACTGACGCGCGCCGCCGGCCGGCAGCGGGGGCATCAGTCTTAAACTCGCCATGTCCGTGCAGCGACCGGCATGGGCGTCACTACCCATAGGCTGGATGATCGAGGGCCTGCGTCTTGATGGCGTCGTCATGCATCAAGCCCATGCCGGCCATCCAGCGCGCCAGCAGCGTGGGCCATATGTTCAGCAGCGAAGCGTGCTGGCCAAGGCCGCTGCCATGACCACCCTCGCGGAAGATATGCAGTTCCGCCGGCACATGATGACGATGCAAGGCCAGGTAATAGTCGACGCTGTTTTCCGGCGGCACAGCCTTGTCCGCGTCGGTCGCATAAATGAAAGCCGGTGGGGTTTGGTCAGTGACCTGGGTCTCATTGGAGAGACGCTCTATTAGCGCCTTCGGCGGATTTGCGCCCAGCAGGTTTTCGCGCGATCCCATGTGCGTGAGATCCTTTTTCATGGTGATTACCGGATAGGCAAGAATGGTGAAATCCGGTCGCGCTGATACCTTGGCGATGGCGTCCTTGCCCACGGCAGTGTCGGCGTCGAAATGCGTGGAAACGGTCGACGCCACATGGCCGCCCGCTGAAAAGCCCATGATGCCGATGCGATTTTTGGCCAGGTGGTAGGTATCGGCGTGATCTCGCACCCACCGCATCGCGCGACGGCCATCGTCAATCGGCTGCGGATAACCGTGATCTTTGCCGTGCCGGTACTGCAGCACAAAGGCGGCCACTTGATGCTGATTGAACCATTGCGCGACCAGGGTGCCTTCCCAGTCCACGGCCAAATGTTCATAGCCGCCGCCCGGGCAAATGACCACCGCCGTGCCGGTGGAATTGGTCGCGGGCAGATACACCGTCAACGTCGGCAGCGGGCCCTGCCGCGCCCCATCCGGCGGCCCACCCAGTGGCCACAGCGTGATGGTGGTTGCCGCCCATGCCGAAGACACGCTGAAAAGCGCCAGACCAGTCACCAACCACAGATGGCGCAACGCGCGCCTTAAAAGCGAGCAAGATCGAGAAAAGGGTGAATTCATCATCGTCGGATCCTGTAGCGGTGAGCTGAGAATCGCGCCGTCATGTCCCGCCAAACTGCGCAGCATCATCAATCCAGTCGCAACATTACAAAGGCCTTGGATGGCATATGGATGGCCATCGTCTGACCAGTCATATGCGCGCCCGTGAACGTCTTTGGCTTGACCTGATCAGGTGCATCGAAGGTGTTCTTCGATGACATATCAGGCGCCGTCAAAATGGTTCCGGAAATCTCATGGAACGCGCCCTGGGGCAGGCGCACTGAAATGTCCGCACCGTGCGTCGGGTCGAGGTTGGCAAGGGCGATGTAGGTGTAACCGTCCTTGCCCAACACCGCGGTGGCTTGTACCGCTGGCACGCTCACCTTGCCCACGGAGTAATCGGGGGATTTCACCTCCAGCGGCAGCACCTTGGCCCCCTGATAGGGCTTAAACATCTTGAAGACGTAATAAGTGGGCGTCAGTACCATTTTGTTGTTGTCGGTCAGGATCATTGCCTGCAGCACGTTGACCATCTGCGCAATATTTGCCATGCGCACGCGGTCGGCGTGATCGACAAAGATATTCAGGGTCAACGCCGCAACCATCGCGTCGCGCAGCGTGTTTTGCTGCTGCAGAAAGGCGGGGTTGCTGCCTGGCGTGGCCTTGAACCATGTACCCCACTCGTCCACGTCCAACGCCACCCGCTTTGTGGGATCGTACTTGTCCATGATGGCGCTGTGCTTTTCGATCAGCGTGTCCATGAACAGCGCTTTGGAGAGCGTGTCGATCCAGGTCGCCTGATCAAAGTCGGTAGCCGACATCATGTCGTCGCCGTTCCGGGGAATGGTGTAATAGTGCAGGCTGATGCCGTCCATATACTTGACGGCTTTTTTCATCATCACGTCGGTCCAGTGATAGTCCGAGCCGTTGGCCCCCGGCGCGATCATCTGCATGTGCTGGTCGCCACCGACCTGCACAAACGCCCGATAGCGACGATAGACGTCCGCGGCATAGTCCGGCGTCATGTTGCCGCCGCAGCCCCACAGCTCGTTGCCGATACCCAGATAGGGGATCTTCCACGGCTGCTCGCGGCCATCCGCGCGCCGCTGCTGCGCCCACGCCGACTTGGATGTGGAGGTGAGATATTCCAGCCAGTGCACCATGTTCGACGGCGGCTCGCTGCCCACGTTGACGGCCATGAAAGGCTTGGCGCCGATCAGCTGGGCAAAGGTCAGAAACTCCATCGAACCGAACGCGTTGTCGTTGTTGGTGCCGCCCCAATTGGAGTTTTCAGTCACCGGCCGCTTCGCCCGCGGACCCACGCCGTCGCGCCAGTCGTAGCGGTCGGCGTAGCAGCCGCCGGGCCAGCGTACATTCGGAACATCCAGCGCGCGCAGCGCTTGCACGACATCGGTGCGGAAACCATCGGTGTTTGGAATATCCGACTTTGCCCCGACCCAGATACCGCCGTAGATGCCCGAGCCGATGAACTCGGAAAATTGACCGAAGATATCCGGGTTGACCACCGCGCCGGGCTGCGTCGGCTGCAGCGTCATGGTGACCTGCGCGGGCGCGGCCTGTGCGCCAAGACTGACCAGCGCACCCAGCGCAAAGGGGACCGCGCGTAGCCTGGTCGACCGTGTGAGTCGGGTGATGAGGCGGCTGATCTTCATGGGAACTCCTGGGTAGGGACGGGCTCATTGGCGTGTGAGTGATGAAGGCTCGTAACAATGCGCCATTGAGGCGCAGACGGTGGGAAAGACGATCGCGATCCATGAAACCTTCGAGCCGGACTCACGGCGATGATCCGTTCTTCAGGCTTTCCTGCGCGCCAATACGGCGTATCGGCATGGCGCCGGCCGGCACGTCGAGCCCTTTCATGGCGGTGACGTCGGTACGGCGCAGCGCGAGTGCTGGTGCTCCCGAAAGCTTACCCACCGCGGGGCCAGCCACGCGCAGCGTGTCGACCGCCAGGCCGCGGGTATCGTCGGCAACCAGGGCGGGACGATAGTCCGGCGTCTGCAGCGTTAGATGCACGTTGCGCATCTTCAACCCGTCGACGTGGCGAACGTACAGACCCCAGGCCGGAAGCTCGCCGAACATTGAAAATTCAGGATATCCGCTTGCCTGTTCGGGCACGGACGCCAGCGCGTCCAGCGGCCGGTCGGCCCGCCATGTAGCGCCGCCACCGCCAAAAGTGATCGCGATATTTTCCAGCGTCACGTTCTGCACCGGGTGTCCGGGCAGACCGGTGATCGAGGACGGAAACAGATTATGGGCTTCCGTCGGCAGCGGACCAGACATCGGGTAGCCGGCGTCGGGCGCGCCCAGCGGGATCTGCGCGCGCAGGTTGCGGATGGTTACGTTGCGCAAGGTGCCTGGCGGGCGGCCCTGCGCCCGAGCGCCAAGCCGGATGAACAGCGCGTTGCCGGTATTGCGCGCATCGACGCCGTCGATGACTACGTCCTCCAGCGTGCCGCCGTCCACCACCTCCAGCGCCACCGCCGAGCGGAACGTGTCGTGCACCTGCAAACCCGAAACACGGATATGCCGAAAAGTGCCCTGCGAGGCGGTGCCGAACTTGAGCGCGTTCGCGGAGGAGCGCACCGTGTTGTTTTCGATCACCACGTCTTCGGTCACACCATGCGGGTCCTCCGATTTGAAGCAGATGCCGTCGTCGGCCGAATTGATAAAGGAGTTGAGCACGCGCACATGGCTGGAATCAGAAATCTGCAGACCGTCGTTGTTCCAATAAGCGGTGCTGTCCACGTGGATACCGTCCACCAGCACATGGCTGGAGTGATCGTAGTTCTGCACGTAGCTGGAGGAATTGCGCAGCGTGATACCGGTGACGCGAACGTTCTCGCTGTGGGTCACCAGCAGCAGCATCGGCCGATTGATCTCTGCTGGTCGGCTAGTGGCGAAAGTGGGGTCCGTCAGCACGCCTTCGGCCAGCAGCCGACGCGCATCGTTTGCAAGCGCCAGCCCCTGTCCGTTAATCACGCCGCGACCGGTGATGGCGATGTCGTGGACATGCTCGGCAAGGATCAGCGCGAGATAACCCGAACGCCGATAGTCCGGCCGGTTCGTGGTGACCTCGGGATCGGTGATCGGCGCGCGGTTGGCGGCGCGGCTGTAATCCATGCGGTGCAAACTGCCGAGCAGCGTGGCTCCCGCAGGAATGTGCAGCGTGACATTCGAGCGCATGTGCAGCGTGCCGCTTAAGTAGGTGTGCCCCGCTTCCAGTTGCACGGTGCCGCCACCACGTTTGCTTGCGGCATCGATAGCGGCCTGGAGCGCCGGTGTATCGAGCGCGATGCCATCCCCCCGCGCACCAAAGGCCTCAACGTTCAACGGCGATAGCGTGGAACGCGCACGCCCCTGATCGCACACCGCCAGGCCGACCAGGCTGACGAGAAAAATGCCGAGAAGGCGCGTCACGTACATCCCCCGCGAGCGGCTCCTACGATCAATGCTGGAATCAGGCATGCCTCAAAGATCTCCTTTATCGAACTTTGGTCTGGCGGCCCGGTGCGTTGATCAGGGCGGCCACTCGGGCATGGCCCGGTCATCATCGCCAGCGATACCATCCGCGCAGCCTCCGGCCGGCCATCAGCGAGCTTGGGGTAGAGGATTTGCGGCCACGCCTTTGAAAGTGATCTTCACCGGCTCGATGTGGCCGCGCTTGTCGAAAACCATCCGGTCAATGCTTACCACGCGATGGTTCGGATCCTTGTCACCGAGAGGCCGGCGATGGTAGACGATGTACCACGTGTCACTGTTGGGGACGTGAATCACGGTGTTGCCACCGGTTCCCTTGGCGACTTTCGGATTGGCTTTGAGCACGTTGCCGATGCGCTTGAAAGGTCCCAACGGAGAATCAGCCATGGCGTAGGCCACTGAATATGCCGATCCCACCCAGTCGCCCTCAGACCACATCAGGTAATAGGTGCCGTGGCGCAGGAACATGACTGGTCCTTCGACATAGTGCGCCGGCGTGATCAACTTGAAACGGGAGCCGTCGCGAAGCGGCACGATCGACTTGAAGTCATCACCGAGTCTGGCCACGTTCAAATGTTTCCAGCCGCCGTACAGCAGGTAATAGCTGCCGTCTTTGTCCTTGAACACCGACGGATCAATCGGCTGGGCATGGTTCTCGAATTTGCCAATCAGCGGCTTGCCGATCAAATCCTTGAATGGACCGGCCGGTTGATCGGCCACCGCCACGCCAATGCCCCCCAGCTCCTGATCCGTATGGATATCGTTGGCAGAAAAAAATAGATAGTACTTGCCATCTTTGGCAATGACCGACGGCGCCCAAAGCGCTTTTTTGACCCATGAAACACCGCCGACTTGCAGCACCTGTGCGTGCTTGGTCCAGTTGACCAGGTCGTGGGACGAAAAAGCATCGAAATAAAGCTGCTTCTCGTACGCGGCCGAGGTGGTGGCATAGATCCAGTACTCGCCTTGCGTCCTGATGGCATCCGGATCGGCATACCAGCCATTGAATACGGGATTGCCCGAGTAATGGGCGTGCTCCAAGCTTGAATGCTCGGCACGCGCTTTATGGTCGCCTGCATTGGCCGACAGACAGGTAAACAGCCCACTCAGTAGCAAGCCCAGCAACAACCATTGGGTTTCTTTCTTCAAAACATTCTCCACTGCCCCGTCCAATGCTGACGCAGCCCGCGTCGTGCCAGTATGGCCGACGCGTCGCAGCACGTAAAAAAGCGCCACCCCCGTTTTCCGAGGTGGCGCCTCTTAGGACGATCAGAAACTTAACCGTACGCCGGCATAGTAACGACGCTCCGAAATGTTCTGATAATACGTTGCCCCCGGATATTGGAAGTACTGATTATCGAACGAGTCCGTTAGATTGGTACCCTGCAAAAACACCGAGACGTTATCGTTAACCTTGTAGTTGATCGACGCATCTAGATAGCCCACCGGTTTGCTGTAAATATTGAGCTGCTCGCCCAGCGAGGAATTACCGCTGTCAAAGTTTTTGCCGCGCCAGTTGTAAGCCAGGCGGAGCTCCAGGCCATATTTCTGGTAGAACGCAATCGCGTTGTACTGGTTGTGCGCCAGACCTGTTTTGCCGGTCTGCGCATAGGTGTAGTTCAACTGCGTACCAAATCCGCTCAAGAAACCCGGCAGCGCGGTGAACTGGGTGCGAAACTCGCCCTCCACACCGCGGATAAGCGCGGCACCACCGTTTTTATAGGTGGTTAGCGGACCGCCTGCACGCACAACGCCATCGGCGTCAGGCAAGTCAGCATGGATGGTCACGCCTTGCGGGAACGAGCCCACCTGCATCAGAAACGCACCCACATAAACGATGGACTGCGGATTGAAGTACCAGGCGTACGAGGCGTTGTAGTTCTTCGACGTAAACGGCTTGAGGGCCGGGTTTCCTTGCCCTGCCGCATTGAAGACCTGCAGATCCTGCGGCTGATCCGGGTAGCGCGGCGGATTGCCGTTGGAGTAATAGGACGCGGCGAATCCCTGGCTAAGGATCGCCAGGTCCTGCCGCGCCTCGGTCTTGGCTGCCGCAAAGCGCAGCTTCTGGTCGGGGGTGACGTCGAAAGCGACGTTGAAAGCTGGCAACCATGACGTGTATTGCGACTTGCTGTTCACACTGCCCTGGTTAATCAACACGCCGTTGTAGGAACCGCCATTGCCCAGATATTGCGACGAGTCTGTGGCATAGGAGCCGATATTGAGCGTAGTACGCACTACCCGAATGCCGAAATTCGCCGAATACGGCGTGCCGCCGGTGAATTCGATTTCGCCGCTTGAATTGAGCTGCGAATAAAGCGAGACAATTTTTTCCCTTGTGAGGTAAGAAATTGACGGATCCCGATATAGCGCCTCACCCGGGCTCAAGCTATCCAGAAACGCCTTCGGGTTTTTCATCGCCGATGGGTTGATTGCGGGAATTCCGCCAGCAAGATTCGTACCCGTCACGCTAAGTGGGCCAAAGTCACTTATCAAACCCGTATAGCCTGCGGGCAGCTGATTGAAACCGTATCCCTTGGCTTCCGAGAAGCCGGTGCAGCCATCGGTAATCTGCCCGTCACGGAAGTAGTAAAGCGGATTTTTCGGACCAGGTGCGGTCTTGTCATCGCAAAATCCCGGTGGTGTCACCGGTGATTCGTATTTGTAAGCGTCGTAGCGATAGTCCTTGCTCTGATAACGCGCGCCGAACTCCAGCGAATCGAAAGCGCCACCGTCAAAATGAAACATGCCGTCGGCGCGGTAGATATTGGAGCCGATGTCGATCTTGTTGGCATTGCCCCAGCTTGAGGCCGCCAGCCAATTGGCCGGGTTGCTGACGTCGGTAATGATGTTATACGAGGGGTATTTACCCGTCGTGTTGACCGAAGCATAGGTCAACGGAAAGCCGTTGGGGTTGTAAGACTGTTTCGTGCCGTCCGGCAGCACGATGTCATTATCCCGATTAACCGTCGAGTCGATGTCCGCTTCGTACAGGCTGCGGAAAGTGTGCTGATGCACCCATCGAAGGCTGCCGCTGAACACGCCGCCGTCGTCGTAGCGCAGCTCCAGGTTGGTATTGATCGCTTTGGCAGTGCTGGTATCGGTCTGCGAGTGCTGGTTGAGGGACGCGAAACCGATCGTTCCCTGCTGCAGTACGCCGTTTGGCGAAACGACCGCGCCCGGCTCAACAAAGACGGCGTTGTGGGTCTGCAGACCGAGATTTTGGATCTGTACGTCGTTCTGGTACTTGGAATAGTCCGCGTCTCCGATCAGCTGCAGCGCATCGCTGAACTTGTATTGAAACGAGCTGTGCAGACCGGTGCGCTTGCGCTCGGAGAACTGATTACCGAACGACTGGTTGTTCCAGGCATAGTAATAGTCGCGGGGAAAAACGTTTGGGTCCTGGCTGTTGCCAAGCACGCCGTCACCGTTGAAGTCGGATCCGACCTTCTGCTCGGTTGCACGGATACCGGCGTTGCCTACGCCTGGAGCATAGTCCGCTAGACTCTCATCGGAATAAGATCCTTCCAGCAGAAAACCCCAGGTATCGTTATGCCAAGCCGCCAGCGCGGAGCCTCCCTTGTTGAATTTTTTGACGCGGTCGCCCTCATAGCCTTTCGCTGATCCGCTGAAAGTCCAGCCATCTTTCTTAAAATCAAACGGGCGATAAGTGTTGATATTGATGATGCCGCTGATGCCGCCCGCCAGGTCGGACGCCGTGGTCGACTTGAGCACGTCCAGACCTTTTACCAGCGAGGAGTCAACGGCCTCAAAGTCGGCCTGGCCAGTGCCAATGAGCGGCCGGTTGTATTGATCGTCACCGCCAGCATTCAGGTATTCCTCGCCGTTAAGCGTGGTTTTCACCTGTGAAATACCGCGCACACTGACGGTGGTTCCCTGACCGGCCGACCGGTTGATCTGTACGCCGGTAATACGCTGCAGTGCGTCGGCGACGTCGGTATCGGGCAGCTGGCCGATGTTCTGCGCGGTGATCGAATCCTGCATTTGATCCGAGTAACGCTTGAGCACGATGTCGCGCGCCTGCGAGCCGGCAATACCGGTCACATTCACGGCGTTCAGTTCGGTTGTCTGCTTCTCTGACGAGGTCTGCTTGCGAGCCGCTGCGCTCGCGGCGGCTTTTTTCTGCGCGGCCGTTTGAGTGTCAGTGGTCTGTCCGTCCGCATTCTGGACAGCATTTGCGGGCGCGTTCTGCGCACCGCTTGGCTGCGCGTCGACCGTCTGCGCCATGGTGGCGGCGCCGTAGCCCATCGACAGCGTCACAGCAATGGCGGCCACCAGCGGCTTGGTGCAATATCTCGGATTAATCATGATGTACTCCCTCAAACGTTGGCTGGTGCATCGGAACAACTGTTGACAGGGGTTGGCTGTTCCGATGCGGTGGTACTTCGGAAGATTTTTGTTGTGTGGATTGAACCCGGACGATGTGCTTGTCGGGCTTCTTGCCGCTAGCGGGTCGTGGTTTGTTCGTTTAACTTGCCTGCTCTCTCCTCGCCGTCGGCAGCCGGCGTTGCGTGGTTCGACTGAGACCCCGAGGTCACCGGCAGAGTCTGTGCAGCAATGTTCCAACCGCGCAGCTCAATCTGCGCAACGTCCAGTGATCCGCTGGCCGGGCCATTGGCACCGTTGACGTCCGGCGCATGCCGGCTAACCTCGATGGTCACCTGCTGCGATTGGGCCGGCGCCAGACTGATGTAGTTGTCCGAGTAATACGCCGGCAGGATCCGCTGTCCCTGAGCGTCCACCAGGGTGAGCTTGGTGTTCAGCGCCACTTGCCTGGACGGGTTGTGTAGCTGCACGATGAGCTTGCCGTTGGCGCCGTCAGCGACCGATGCGTCAAGCGACACCGTTGGCAGCTGAACCAGCTGGCGCATATCGGCGGGCTGTTTGGCCGTCCAGTAGAAATTGCGTGAAAGCTCGTGGTTCCCGACGTCGTGCAGCGTCATGCTGACAAAAATCAGGCCGTGGCTGGCCACCAGCTTTGACAGATCCAGCGTGCTCTTTACCGCCGTCGTCTCGCCCGCCGGCGCGTCGGTTTTCAGGCTCGTCTTGCCCAGCGACTCTCCGTTCACGCCAAAGGCTTGCAGCGACACGGTCAGATCGCTGAGCGCTTTGGTGGCCGTGTTGACGACGGCGATGCTGCGGTCGGGCAGGTTCATCTGCACGTGCACCGGCTCGGACGCATGTTGGGCGCCGTAGTACGCCGCATTGGTGTCGTAATCGTGGCTGTAGATCTGCCACATGGTGCTCGGCCACGCCGGGTGACTCATCCACAGCAGCCGCCCACTATCGCGCGTCCACAGGTGGGCGTTGAATCCCTCGAAGATGGCGCGATAGGTGACGTAGTTCATCATCTGCGCTTTGCGGTTGAAGTCCGCCAGGCTGGTCGGCTCGCCGAACTTGGTCGCCATCGACTGCATGAAGCTGGCGACGTCGCCGTTACCTTGCTGATGCCAGTCGTGATACGCCCAGTCGTCGCTGATCGGCCACTGGTCGGCCGCCGGCATCATCGCCTTGAACGCCTCCAGCGTCGGGAACGAGGGCGTGCCCAGCTCTACCGCGAAGCCCTGCGCGAGGTCTTCAAAATAGTGCTCCGGCTCGCGATAGTTATACGGGCCGCTCTTCCACAAGTTGATTTCGTTGGAGCTGGGGAAGTACAGCCGCGTGCCGTCCATGCTGGCCACCGAGGCGTCCAGACGCGTGTTCAGCAGCGGCTGCGGCACGCCTTCGTTGCGGCCAAACCACAGCGCGATCGAGGGATGGTTACGGTAGCGCCGGATCACGTCATCGGCATTACGCACGAACAGCGCATCGTCCTGCGGCTCGATGTTGTAGTTCTGCGTGGACTGCCAGAAATCGTTGAAGACCAACATGCCGTACTCATCGGCCAAGTCGTAGAACACCGGCTCGGTGCTCTGCCCCACCCAGTTGCGAATCACGTTCATGTGCGCGTCGCGCTGCAGCCGGAAATACGGCTCCAGCCGCGGTCGAGAAATGCGCTTGCGGAAGTCGTCGGTACCCCAGCTGCCGCCCTTTACCGCAATGCGCACGCCGTTGACGCGGAGCACCAGGTAGGGCGTAAGCCGGGTGTCCTTTAGATCATCGACCGCGGACGAGTGCTCGCCTGCAGCGGTGAGTGAATAAGCCCAGCCGTTACGGGTCTTGTGGATAGCCTGATGCGTAATATCCACCAGCTTCTGACCTGGCGCTTTGGTCTCGTCCGGACTCACCAGCACGCGGCGCAGCCCGCCCTTGCTGTCGAACAGCGAAAGCTCGTAGCTGATCTGGCGGATGCCAAAGCGCAGTTGACGCTGGTCAGACGTCTGACCGTTCACCGCAAAACCGAGCTTCAAAGTATACAGATGCGGCGCGCCGTAGCCGTTGGGCCACCACAGCTGCGGATCGCTTAGTTTCAGTTGGGAAAAGTCCGCCGGCCGCAGCTTCACCACGGTGCCGCCGGGCGGCACGCTGATGGATTTGCGGATGCTCACGTCGCCGAAGCTGGCCGTGAGCTCGCCCTGCACCGGCGTGGTGCCGGGATTGACCAGCGGCACGTCAATATCGATCAGTGCTTTGCCGAGGTCGTGGCCGCCGTCGGCCAGGCCCGGCAAGTGGGTGATTACCTGCGGATCACCAACGCTGGCCGGGCCAACCGCCTGCAGGGTCACCGTTTGCCACAGGCCGGTGTCGCGATCGCGGATGGAGGGAATCCAGTCCCAGCCTTCGCTGGCGATGAAAGCCGGACCGTCCAGCGCGCCCATGCCACCGTTGTCGCCGGGGCCGGCCGCGATCGACTCCTCCTGCGGCAGTCCTGGATGCGGCGGCGGCGAAACGCGCACCGCAATGACGTTGGGCTGGCCGTCGCGCAGCAGCTTGGTGATATCGAAGCGCCCGCGGACAAACGCACCTTCGGTCTGCCCTACGCGCTCGCCGTTCACCCACACTTGGCTGGCGTAGTTAATGCCGCCAAAAATTAAAATAGTGCGCTTGCTCTTGAGCTGCGCCGGCGCGTTGAATTGGGTGCGGTACCACCAATCGTGGTGGCTCAGCGACTCGGGAATCGCCATGTTGTTCAATCCGTAGGCCGGATCGGGGTACACGCCGCGATCGATCAGGGTCGCTAACACCGTGCCGGGCACGGTCGCCGCCATCCACGGCTTGCCCTGGTCGGTGCTGTCTTGCGAAAGCGTAGCGCCCGAGGCCTGCGGTAGATCGGTGGCCGAGGCGAGCGACCAGTCGCCTAATGTCCAGCTGTCATTGCCGTCGGAAACCAGCGACGGGCGCGAGCCGAGCGGCTTGGCAACCGGCTTAGAGAACGGCGCTTTGCTCTGCGGCAAAGTCGAGGGCGGCTGCGCCTTCGTCTGGCCGGCCATCTGTTTGGTCTGCACCGGCCACTGCGTCGCGGCGGACTCATAGCGGGTGAGCGGACCCGGCGTTTGCTTGGCAAGGTCGGCCACCTGATCGGACGAAAGCGGGGCCTGTTGCACGGTGAACTGCGCGATTAAGCCGCCAAAGTGCGTGGCGTCGCCCCACGGCTGCTCGACCGGACCCAGATGCAGCTCCGGCGCCACCGCTTGCTGCTGGGAGGCACCTTGGGCGACCTGCCGGCCATCAGCATAAAGCGTGATCCGATTCTGACGGACGGACGCCGCCAGCAGATGCCACTTACCCGGCGCAAGGGTTGTGATCTCATACATGAATTGCTTTTGATTAATAGGAACGAAAGTGTTGAAAAAGGATTTACCA